>JBJEQN010000016.1:0-74711 GCA_051881775.1 Oscillospiraceae bacterium
AATCACGATCAACAAGGTTACAGTAAACAAGACAACTAAGGAAACAACAGTTGTTCCTATCAGCGTAAATGTTGGCAAGTACTATATGGAGTCAACAGGCTGGTTCTCTGCCAAGACAGAAGATACGATACCTGTTGCAAGCCAGATCGCTAACATCAGCGGCGCAGGCACATTCGCTGCAACCAATGACGTTGTTGTAACAGGCAAGGTAAATGTCGGAGTATTAGAATTCTTTGGCAATACAGTAACTCTTGAAGGAACAAAATCCTCCTTCACAGGCTCTGTATATGTTAACTATAATGCCTATGATGTCGGTACGCTTGCATATGACAAGGCAAACGCTAAGAACGTTAAGTTCGGTGACGTTGACGGCGTTGGCTTTTTAGCTCTTACAGTTAAGATCAACGGTGAAATTGCAGAAGGTGAAGCTATTGCAGCTATCACAGGCGATTACACCAGTGGCAAGATCAAGATCAAAGACAGCGAACTGATCGTTGCACGTTCTGACAAGAACCTTGTTGCAGTTTCCGAAGAAAGCGTTATACCGGTTAAGGAATACGCATATGGCAGTGTGGGATTTAAGGCAACAAGACTTTACGACACCCTTGAAAACGCAATGAAGGACATCAACAGACTTAACAACAAGAACAGTAATTATTTGGTTATCGTTGCTAACGCAGCCGACAAGACATATTCCAAGCTGCCTCTTCCTTCAGCAGGAAAGTATAACAGCATTGCGATTGACGGAAATTCCAATACTATTATCAATGTAACAAGCGATATTACTCTTACCGGTGATTGCTATATAGACGGCAATGTTACCATTAACAAGGTCGACAAAAACGGTAAGGTCGTTGAGATGAGCGTAAATGTTGGCAATTATGATTTCCATTGCGGCGGTAAGCTCTCTTACGATACAACAAAATCTGTAAATCAGCTTAAAAATGTAAGCGGTAAGGGTACATTTCAAGTTGAAGGTGACGCAACAGTAAGCGGCAAGGTAAATGTTGGTACATTCGTATTCTCAGACACCATAACTCTCGGAGAAAAAGCCGCTTTTGCAGGCAATATTATGCTTGGCGTTGGTGCAAAAACTCTTAAATATCCCGTTGCTGTCGGTAAGAATGTTAAGCTGGGTACTATTATAGATGGCTATGCTAGTGGAAACCCTCCCGGAACGCTTTATGTTCAGATTGACGGCGTTAAGGCAGGCGACCAGATAGCAGCACTTACAGGCGATTACATCGCAGGTACTGTTATTATCAACAGCGGCTCGGAATTCACAGCAGTTCGCTCCGGAACTAAGCTGGTTGCAGTAGCAAAGGGTACGGAAGTAACTGTCAGCGACGGAACAAAAACCCGTGCTTATGACACCTATGAAAATGCAGTTGCAGACATCACAAGACTTGCAAACGCAGATGGCGAGTACACTATCCGTCTTCCCGAAGGAAAATACGAGTGGGCAAAGCCGTCACTTCCCGCAAAGGGCAAGTACAAGTCTGTCACCCTCGTATCTTTGGGCGATGGCGCTGAAATAAGCGTAAAGAGCGACATTACACTTACAGGTGACCTTGTTATCGGTGACGGCGTAACTCTGCAGAAGGTAAAGACTTTCGGCGGCGACCCCGTTTCTCCGTTCAAGTTCACTTCTGCAAAGAACAAGGACGGTTCTCCCGTTTACACCGTAACTGTACTTGAAGGCGGCAAGATCGTTAACGGTACTCTCAACGGCAAGGAAATTGAGAACCCTGCTGAGCCTACCATATATACTGTCGGTCAGGATTTCGGCGAAGGCGTTGAAGCAATAGCCGATATTGGCTTGCTTTTTAACAAAACTAACGTTGAAGAAGGCGGCAGAATAGTTGTTACATTCAAGAACCCTGTTTCAGGTGAATTTTTCCTTGTTACAACTGATGAAAGTCCTAAAATGATCGCATCGGATTGTTTAAATGAAGAATCAACCATGGTTATATTCATACTTGACAGCAATGCTGCAGAATATATAACTGCTAACAGCTTCTATTTCGGAGGTAGCGTTGACAGCATAGTTACTTCCGTTAAGTACAAAGCACCCACAACATATACCGTTGGTCAGGATCTCGGTGACGGCGTTGAATTAAGAGCCGGCGATGCCATGATTTTCAATAAAACGAACGTTGCGGAAGGCGGAAAGATAGTTGTTACATTCAAGAACCCTGTTTCAGGTGATTTTTTACTTGTTACAACTGATGAAAGTCCTAAGGAATTAGCGCGCGATTATCTTGAAACTGAAGGAACCAAGGCTGAATTCATGCTTGAAAGCGATGATGTAAACTCTATAATTGCTAACGGCTTCTGTTTCGGAGGCGATGCTAACAGCATAGTTACTTCCGTTATTTACGAAGCACCCTCAAAATATACTGTTGGTCAGAATTTCGGTAACGGCGTTGCGATCGGCGACGGAATGACCTTCAACGGTAAAACAGTTGCAGAAGGCGGCAAGATCGTTGTTACTTTCAAGGATAATGTTACAGGTACTTTCAAGCTTATTAAAAACGAAAACGCCGAAGAACTCGCATCTGTAACTCTTGCCGAAGCAGCAAACAAGGCTGAATTCACAATTGCCGGCGATTGTGTAAGCTATATCATTAATTACGGCTTCATTCTCGCTGAAACAGACGGTGGTGTATTAACAACCAGCGAAGCTGTAGTTAAAACCGTTACTTACGAAGAACCTGCAGCTCCCACAGAACCCGAGGTAACTAATGTTTCCACACTTCCTTGGTCAGGTTCGGTTGTTTTCGGCGCTGACGGCGGAAAGGACTTGGTAGTTGCAAAGGAACTGATCGCAAAAGATAACGAGCTTGGAACAATTATCTATGTCACCTTTGAAGCATTATCCTCCGATAGCGGTTCGATCGTGCTTAAGAACTCCGGCGGAACGGTTATTGAAACTAAGCCTATATCCAATGAGGTTGTTACTACCGTACAGTTCCAGATCACTGCAGCGCAGGCAGCAGAGCTTTTCACAAATGGATTTACTATCACGGCTGCAAATGTTACATTAACAAATGTCAGATCGGAATTGAATTCTGTGGGTGATGGCGGCTCTGAGGATGTAATAGATTGATGAAAATTGCTCAAAAGCAATAAAATCAAGCTGAACTAAATACAAAAACAGCGGATACCGCAGAAAATGCGGCGTCCGCTGTTTGTTTTTGAGGGAATCTAAGGAAATGCTGTATGAAATGGCGCTTCGGTTAAGACTTTTTATTTACAAAATTATTTTTATGATGTATAATAAAAATAAATAGGGGACAACGGAGAGCAAATGAAAATGGTTATTATAGTAACAGGCGGAGCCGGTTTTATTGGCTCAAATTTCATATTTTATATGCTGAGGTCGCATCCGGATTATCGTATTGTCTGCTTGGATAAATTAACTTATGCAGGTAATTTATCAACGCTGGAGCCGATCATGGGAAATCCGAATTTTCGGTTTGTAAAGATGGATATTTGTGACCGAGAGAGTGTGTACAAGCTGTTTGAGGAAGAAAAGCCCGATATTGCAGTTAACTTTGCGGCGGAGTCTCACGTTGACCGTTCCATTGATGACCCGGAAATTTTCCTTAAGACTAACATTCTGGGAACGTCTGTCATAATGGACGCTTGCCGTAGGTATGGTATCAAGCGTTATCATCAGATTTCCACCGATGAAGTTTACGGCGATCTTCCGACGGATAGACCTGACTTGTTCTTTACCGAGGAAACTCCTATCCATACATCAAGTCCCTATTCTTCCTCTAAAGCAAGTGCAGATCTGCTTGTGTTGGCTTACCATAGGACCTATGGATTGCCTGTGACAATTTCACGCTGCTCCAACAACTACGGCCCCTATCATTTTCCGGAAAAACTTATTCCGCTTATGATAGTCAATGCGTTGTCGGACAAGCCTCTGCCGGTCTACGGCAACGGGGAAAATGTCCGTGACTGGCTGTATGTAGAGGATCACTGCAAAGCTGTTGATCTAATTATCCATAAAGGCAGACCCGGTGAGGTCTACAATGTGGGCGGTCACAATGAGATGAAAAATATTGACATTGTTAAGATTATCTGTAAAGAGCTTGGCAAACCGGAGAGCCTGATAACATATGTAACAGACCGAAAGGGACATGATATGCGTTATGCAATAGACCCGTCAAAGATCAGAAATGAGCTTGGCTGGATGCCGGAGACCTGTTTTGCAGAAGGTATCAAAAAAACAATTCAATGGTACTTGGATAATCAGAAATGGTGGAAGGACATTATTTCCGATGAAAGTATTTGAGCATAACTATAAAGGGCTGTTGCAGTACACGCTGCAGCAGTCCTTTAGTATATTTATACCGTTTCAGTTCATCGCATTTTTCAGAGAAGCGGTAAATTCGCCCACCTTTTCGGCGCATTCTCTGCCGTACTGTCCGACCAGCTTGACAATGGCGCTGCCGACAATAACTCCGTCGCAGTAACCGCTCATTTTCTTAGCCTGTTCGGGGGAGGAGATACCGAATCCCACCATTGCAGGGATTTTGCAGCTTTTCTTTATTTCTCCGAAGAAGCTGTCAAAGTCGGTCGTAAAGCTGTCTCTTGTGCCCGTTACGCCGTTTGACGATACGCAGTAAAGGAAGCCCTCAGCCTGTGAAGCAATGGCGTTTATTCTTTCGTGTGAAGCAGGAGTTACCATGCTTATTGCAATGATGCCGTTTTCCTTGGCATAGGGGAGTATCTCGTCACGTTCTTCGTAGGGCAGGTCGGGAACGATAACTCCGTCAATGCCGTATTCTCTGCAAAGACCGAAGAACTTTTCCGTTCCGAAGCGGAAAATCGTGTTTACATACATCATAAGCACCAAAGGCTTGTCCGTCTTGGTACGAAGGCTTTTTACCATTTCAAAAATGGATAACAGATTGGTTTTTCCCGTTGCAAGAGAACGCAGACTTGCCGCCTGAATGGTTTTTCCCTCAGCGATAGGGTCGGAGAAGGGTACGCCTATCTCAATAATGTCTGCTCCCTTGTCAAACATTTCAAGTACCAGCTTTTCCGTGGTTTCAAGGTCGGGGTCTCCGGCTGTTATAAAAGTGATAAGAGCCTTTTTGCCCTCTGATTTAAGCGCAGAAAGCGCAGCTTCGATCCTGTTCATTGTGTAGCCCTCCTTTATTGCTCGGTAACGTCGGCGCCGCGGTATTTGGCAATGGAATAAACGTCCTTGTCGCCTCTGCCGGAAATAGTGATGACCATTATCTGATCCTTGCCCATTGTAGGAGCGATCTTAAGCGCTGCGGCTACGGCGTGGGAGGATTCAATTGCAGGAATGATGCCTTCCGTCTTGGAAAGATACTCAAACGCCTGAACAGCTTCTTCATCGGTAATATCAACATAATCCGCACGCTTTGTTTCCCAGAGATAAGCGTGTTCGGGACCGATTCCCGGATAGTCAAGACCTGCGGAAATAGAGTAAACAGGGTCTATCTGACCAAATTCATTCTGGAGGAAAATAGATTTCATACCGTGGAAAATTCCAAGCGAACCCTTTGCAAGCGTTGCTGCATGGAGCTTTGTGTCAATGCCCTTTCCTGCGGCCTCCGCACCTACAAGGCGCACACTCTTATCTTCAATAAAGTCATAGAACGAACCCATAGCATTTGAACCGCCGCCTACACATGCAACAACACAATCGGGGAGTTTGCCCTCTTTTTCCATAAGCTGCTCCTTGACTTCTTCGGAAATTATCTTCTGGAAGTCACGGACCATTTCGGGGTAGGGGTGCGGTCCCATAACAGAGCCTATGCAGTAAAATGTAGTGGAAATGTTTGTGCACCAGTCACGCATTGCCTCGTTGATAGCGTCTTTAAGTGTAGCGGTGCCGTCCTCAACGGGAACTACGGAAGCTCCGAGAAGATTCATTCTGTAAACGTTGAGAGACTGGCGCTTAACGTCCTCTGCGCCCATGTATACCTGACATTCAAGACCGAAAAGCGCACAGGCAGTAGCGGTAGCAACACCGTGCTGACCTGCTCCCGTTTCGGCGATTATCCTTTTCTTGCCCATTTTCTTTGCAAGAAGTATCTGACCGAGAACGTTGTTTATCTTGTGTGCGCCCGTGTGGTTGAGGTCCTCTCTTTTAAGATATATCTTTGCTCCGCCGAGATCCTTTGTCATTTTTTCGGCATAATAAAGCATTGAGGGTCTGCCGGCGTAGTCACGGTAAAGCTGCTTAAGCTCTGCAATGAATTCCGGGTCGTTTTTGTATTTCTCATATGCTTCTTCAAGCTCGGTAACGGCATTCATAACGGTTTCGGGAACGTACTGTCCGCCGTAGATGCCGTATCTTCCCTTTTTCTCACTCATCTTAATTTTTCCTCCCTTAAAATTTCCGTTATATTCATCATTTTTGACAGATCCTTGAACCCGTCCGTTTCAATACTGCTGCTGAGATCTATTCCGAAAGGCATAAAGCTGCGTATCGTTTCGCAAATGTTGTCTGCGCCTATCCCTCCGGCAATAAATATTGGTCTGTCAAGACGTTTTACCGCTTCGTTAAGCAGTTCCTTGTCTATGCGCTTTCCCGTTCCGCCGTAAGCTTCCGAAAATGCGTCAAGAACATATTTGTCTGCATTTGTTTCCGCCGCACGTTCAATGTCGGAAACGCTTCTGAGCCTTACGGCTTTCCAGATTTCCTTTTCGGGGAACATACTGCGTACTTTGTCAGCATATTCCTTGCTTTCATCTCCGTGAAGCTGAAAAATATCTGCGGCAGCGCTGAATTCCGCAAGGCGCTCGGCAGGCATATTAACGAATACGCCTACGGTCTTTATTCCCTTGTCAAGTTTGGCTTTAAGCTGCCCTGCAAGCTCCGGAGAAATGAACCGTTTTGATTTTTCGTAAAAGATAAAGCCTATGTAATCGGGGCGTGTTTCGTTGGCAAAATCAACGTCCTCGTTTCGCCGTATTCCGCAGAATTTAAGTTTTACGCTCATACGCCTTCCCTCAGTTCTTTGAGCGTTCCGCCGATATTGCCGCTGCGCATAAGGGTCTCTCCGATAAGAACAGCGTCTGCGCCGTGACTGCGTACAGCTTTCATATCCTCGTTGTTCTTAATGCCGCTTTCCGAAACGATGACCTTGCTGTCGGGTATCATATTGGCAAGCCTTGCAGTAGTTTCAAGGCTTACTTCAAAGGTCTTAAGGTTGCGGTTGTTTATTCCCACAATATCAAAATCAAGGTCAAGCACACGTTCAAGCTCGCTTTCATCGTGTACCTCCGCAAGAATATCCATTCCCATTGCCTCGGCAATATTTTTGTATTCCTTAAGCTGTGCATCATCAAGTATGGCTGCAATAAGCAGAATTGCGTCTGCCCCCATGATACGGGCTTCATATATCTGATAGGGGTCAAATATAAAATCCTTGCGTATCATAGGAAGGCTTATCCTGCTGCGTATATCCCTGAAATACTGTGAGCAGCCCTGGAAATAATGCTCCTCCGTAAGGCAGGAAACTGCGTCCGCACCGTTTTTTTCGTACTCTGCGGCGATTTTTACGGGGTAAAAGTCAGGCTGGATAAGTCCTTTTGAGGGCGAAGCCTTTTTTACCTCGGAAATTACCGAAAGTCTGTCGGGCGTACCAAGGGCTTTTCCGAAGCCTGCGCATACCCTTGAACATTTTTCAGCTTCCGTTTTTACTTTATTAAGGTCAAATTCACTTTTTTCACGTTCAAGCTGTAGCTTTCTTTTTATTACGATCTCGTCAAGTATCATTGCAGTTACCGCCTTTACGACCTGTTTGTAAATTCCTTGAGCTTTTCAAGTTTTGCAAGAGCTATGCCGCTGTCAATGGATTCCTTAGCCATTTTCAGACCCTCTTCAATAGAAGAAGCCGCACCCGTGCAGTAGATAGCGCAGGCAGCGTTGAGAAGAACGATGTCTCTCTTTGCGCCCTTTTCCTTGCCGGCAAGTATGTTATATGTGATCTCGGCATTTTCCTGGGGAGTGCCGCCAACAATATCTTCCTTGGGATAACGCTTCATTCCGAAATCCTCGGGAGAAATGGTGTACTTGATAAGTTTCTTTCCTCTGAGTTCGCAGACTTCCGTTTCACCCGATACGGAAACCTCGTCAAGACCGTTTCCGTAAACTATCATCGCACCCTTTACGCCAAGGTTCATAAGCACCTTTGCCATTACTTCAAGCAGCGACCTGTCGTAAACACCGAGAAGAATGTAATCGGAAAGTGCAGGGTTTGCAAGAGGTCCCAGAATGTTGAATACTGTTCTTACGCCCATTTCACGCCTTGCCGTACCAACAAATCTCATACTGCTGTGGAAAGACTGTGCGAAAAGGAAAGCAATGCCTACATTCTGTATGCAAGCGGAAGCCTGTGCAGGGGAGAGCCTTATATTTACACCGAGAGCTTCAAGAACGTCTGCTGCGCCGCTCTTGCTTGATACGCTGCGGTTTCCGTGCTTTGCAACGTTAAGACCTGTTCCCGAAATAACGAACGAAGCCGTTGTTGAAATGTTGAACGTATTTGCAAGGTCTCCGCCCGTTCCAACAATATCAACTGCGGATTTTGAAGCAGGAACCACCGATGCTTTCTTTCTCATTATCCTTGCAAATCCTGTTATCTCGTCTACAGTTTCACCCTTTGCTCGGAGTAAAGCAAGGAATCCTGCTATCTGAGCGTCTGTAGCCGTGTCGGACATGATAATGTTCATCGCTTCTTCGGCTTCCTGCTGTGTAAGGTCTTTCTTTTCTGCAACAATAGCAATGTATTTTTTCAGCGCTGTACGGTCTGCCGCAGGTATCTTTGCAGTAACGGGGTTTGCGACCTTAATTTCAGCAATATCGGAAAGGAAGTTTGAAATAATGCTGCTGCCAAGCTCAGTAAGCACCGATTCGGGGTGGAACTGAACGCCGTATGTAGGGTGTTCCTTGTGACAAAGCGCCATTATCTGACCCTCGCCGTCCTCTGCGATAACTTTAAGGCAATCGGGAAGTGAAGCCTTTTCCGCAATAAGGGAGTGATACCTTGCAGCCTTGACCTTTTCGGGCATACCCGTGAACAGAGGGCTTGTAACGTCAATGGAAATATCGGAGGATTTGCCGTGCATAGGAGCATTTGCTCTTACAATCTTTCCGCCGAAAGCTTCCGCAATGGACTGGTGTCCGAGACATACGCCGAGAATAGGTATCCTTCCGCTGAAACGCTTTACAGTCTCAACGGATATTCCTGCTTCCGAGGGGTATCCGGGACCGGGGGATATGATGATAGCTTCGGGAGCCATTTTTTCTATTTCGTCCGTTGTTATCATGTCGTTTCTGATGACCTTTATATCGGGGTAAATAGAACCTATCTGCTGATAAAGATTGTATGTAAAGCTGTCGTAATTATCTATTAAAAGTATCATATCCCGGCACCTCCATTAAAGTTTTGCGGCTTCTTTTACCGCATTTATAACTGCCAGAGCCTTGTTTCGTGTCTCTTCGTATTCCTTTTCGGGAATGCTGTCGTAAACAATTCCTGCCCCTGCCTGAACGTAAGCCTTGTCGTTCTTGAAAAGCACCGTTCTTATGGCAATGCAGGTGTCAATGTTTCCGCTGAAGGAAAGATAACCAACCGTTCCGCCGTAAAGACCTCTCTTTTTGTTTTCAAGGTCGTCTATTATCTGCATAGCCCTTACCTTTGGAGCGCCTGAAAGGGTGCCTGCAGGAAGTACCGACATAAGAGCGCTGACAGCCGTTTTATCTTCGGCAAGCTCGCCCTGTACATCGGAAACAAGGTGCATTACCTTGGAGTAACGTTCTACCCTCATAAAGTCGGTAACATTTACCGTACCCAGCTTGCAGACCCTTCCTATGTCGTTTCTTCCAAGGTCAACAAGCATTGTGTGTTCCGCTCTTTCCTTGGGGTCGTTAACAAGCAGCTTTTCGTATTCTGCGTCCTGTTCTTCCGTCTTTCCTCTGGGCATTGTTCCTGCAATGGGCTTTGTTACAACGATACCGTCTGTAACGCTTACAAGCATTTCGGGAGAAGCACCTGCGAAGCAGTAATCCTTGTGGTCGAAGAAATAAAGGTACGGTGAAGGATTGGTGGAACGGAGCATACGGTAAACATCAAAGGGCTTAGGCGGATTGTCTATTTCAAAACGCTGGGAAAGAACTACCTGGCTGATGTCGCCGTTCTTGATGTGTTCCTTTGCCTTTTCAACAATGCCCATGTATTCTTCCTTGGTGAAGTTGGAGCGGACATCTATTTCTGCTGCTTCTTCATCGGGATTTGAACCTGCGGGAAGGGGAGGACAGCTGATAAGAATATCTGCTATTTCGTGAGCCTTTGCATAACATTCGTCATAGCGGACGTCAACGTTTTCTCCTGCGTTTATGTTGAGGATTATGATCGCCTTGTTGGAAAGATGGTCGTAAGCAACTATCTCGTCATAAAGGAACATATTTGAATCGGGCATTTTAAGGTCGTCCTCGGGAATATCCGTCAGCTTTGTTTCAAAGCTTCTTACCGTGTCATATCCGAAATAGCCGATAAGTCCGCCTGTCAGCTTGGGTCTGTTGGGGAAAACAGGGGAGGTGTGTTCGGAGAGAATGCTGTTGTAAAGAGCGATCGGGTCGGGGCAGTCACGCTTTTCCGAAACGCCGTTTGTGATTATCTCCGCCTTGCCTGCAAAGATCTTTACTTCTGTCTTGGGTTCTATTCCAATAAAGGAGTAGCGTCCCCACTGTTCCGAGTTGTCAACGCTTTCAAGAATGAAGCAATTGTCGAACTTTTCTTTAAGCCCGGAATAAAGCCTTACGGGAGTGCAGCTGTCGATAAGCGTTTCGTAAAACACCGGTACTGTTTTGTAATCGCCAAGCAGCTTCTTGACTTCTTCTTTTGATGGAAACAACATAGATCATCAACCTTTCCTATTTCAACTTTCCTCATTCCACTTTATAAAAAAGAGGTTTATCCTCCTATGTTCCGGAAAAAATCCGAAACATGGGACGATAAACCTCGTGGTGCCACCCAATTTCACGGCGCAGAAATAAAAAACTGCAAACCGCCTCTTGGATACTGATACGGTTCACAGCAATAAACTTAAACATAGCTTCAAGTACGCCGCAGCCGCATAAATACCCTATCCACTAACGCAGGAAACTCGGCTCGGGCTAATTAGCATTACTGTTCACCCTCGCTTCTCGCAAACCCATTCACAGCCATCGTTAAGTCCTGCTCACACCCACCGCAGGCTCTCTGTACTCCGTCTTAACTGCTACTTGCTTTTGTTCAAAGAATTTAGTGTATTAAATTGATTATATTATATATCCCCGATTTGGATTTGTCAAGTATTTTTTCAAATTTTTTGCCCAAATTTTTATTTTATGGAGATTTTTCCCGTTTTTTCAACTTTTTTAATGCTTCCGTCAAAGTAATCATAACCGCTTACAGTTCCCAGAAGTCTGACGTAACGGCTGAGAGAATCGGTATCAACGATAAATTCGATAACGTTTGCCGAATAAAAGCTGCCCGAGCGGTCATAAACGGGAGTGTACATATTTTTGCTGTCGGTATGGATGTCCTGCTTAATATCGCCTATCATTATATTAAAGGAATTGCCATTTTCAAGGGTTACTCTGAAAGTATCGCCAACCGAATCGGAGTAGTACGTTCCCATTGCCGCAAGATAGTAATCTCCGTATCTTCGCAGCCCAAGACCGTCTGTTGCTGCACACTGCTGGAGCCTGTACTGGTCCGTGGTGGTGTCGGTAATGCTGCGGTAATCCATATACGCTTTAAAAGAGGTGTCGCAGTTGGGAACTTCCATGTTGGTTTTCATCTTTTGGCGCAGTATTGTGTAAGGTGTGCTGCGGAAATGCTTTTTGGCAGCTTCGTATTTTGTGTGTCCGCCTGCATATGAGACAGGGAAAGTGCTGTTCAGACCATCCGAAACGATAAGATTTCCGCTTTTCTCCGAAATGACCGATGAAAAACAAACTGCGGTAACTATTAATGCCGATATTATCTTTTTTATGCTCATTTCTTTTTCCTTCCTGTTTTTGACTATGCTGATATTATTAAATAACATTTGCTGTAATTATATTTGTCATAAACAGGTAAGATATAATCATTCCTGAATAATTTTTTCGGGATTTTTTATTTTTGACAGGTAATATTATCGTGCTTTTTGACGATAAAAGTCGTTTTCGGTAAAAATCGCAGCAAAAAAGTTTTGACTATATTAAAATTAAATAACAGCAAAAATTTTAATAATGCAGAAAAACGCCGTGTTTTCTTGTGCGTAATGACGTTTCTTAAAAAATTATAAATATTAGCGCAAAGTTATTGCAAATCTTAATAAAATGTAGTATAATCTTAATAAACAATTTGTAAATATTGTATATAGTCGAATCTTACGGATTTTTAGGATATTCAGCAAATCAGGGAGGAGGTCTGCTTCCGCAGCGGAGGCATGATAAGTTTATGCAGGTACATCAGGAAAAGAAAACTGCAAAATTCAGAATATCATTTATCTTTCTTTTTATATTCGCCAGCTTTGCGGCCTGCTTTGCACTTTATATGCGCAGCGATTCCGATGGCGCAGTCCCTTCTGTGAAAACCGTGGAAGAGGAGGAAGAAGCTGCCTCGGGTGAAAGCTATGAGGCTGACGGCTCGGCTGCAAAGAGTGTTGTAAACCCCGTGCCGTCGGGAAAAAAAGCAGACGAAACATACTTCGACAGCGCAGCATTCATCGTAATGAACCAGCTGAACGGACTGGCCGATTATAAGGTCGTTCCCAAAGAAAATATGCTGTCAGGGGACTTCCTGCTTGAAGAACTGAGCACGGAAACAGAGAGCTTTATCAACGGAAACAGCTTTTACAATTACTATATTATGGCAGGAATAAACGACCTGGACAACACCGCAGCAGGTCTTGACGGTCTGAAACGTCTGACCGATGCCATTGCCGAAAAAGATCCGGATGCAGGAGTTTATATCCTTTCGCTTATGCCCGTAACGGCAAAGTCCGAAAACGACAGCGTTTCTAATGTGAAAATCAGCGCTTTTAATTCGGAACTGCTTAAATTTGCCAACGAAAACGGGGTGCATTACCTTGACCTTAATACCTATTTTGTTGGAAACGACGGCAAACTGCCCGAAACAAAGACAGAAAGCGTTGGCAACAGGCTTAAAATAGATGTATACCTTGAAATAGGCAATTATCTGCTTACCCATATTGCGGATAAAAAATCGTAAAAATGATAAATAAACGGAAAAATTTTTGTTCGGCACTTTACATATTCAATAAAATATAGTAAAATAAAAAAGATACAGGTCTTATTAATGGCGTAAAGGAGAATTGTATATGTCTGACGAACCAAAGTATAAAAGAGTCCTGCTTAAACTCAGCGGAGAGGCTCTTGCGGGAGATAAAAAGATGGGACTTGATTATGCCACGATCACTCCTATCTGCGAAAGTATAAAAAAATGTGCGGATGCCGGAGTTGAAATAGGCATTGTCGTAGGCGGCGGAAACTTCTGGAGAGGCCGTTCAAGCGGAGCAATGGACAGAACAAGAGCCGACCATATCGGTATGCTTGCCACAACTATGAACGCTCTTGCTGTAGCCGATGTGCTGGAATCCCTTGGAACGGACGTAAGAGTGCAGACGGCTATCGCAATGCATCAGGTAGCGGAACCCTATGTCCGCAATAAGGCTGTGCGACACCTTGAAAAGGGCAGGATAGTTATTTTCGGCTGCGGAACGGGAAATCCCTTCTTTTCCACAGATACGGCTTCGACACTGAGAGCTGCCGAGATAGGAGCCGATATTGTACTTAAGGCCACAATGGTTGACGGTGTTTACGATAAAGACCCCAACAAATATCCCGATGCAGTTAAGTATGACGAACTCAGCTTCAACGATATCCTTGTAAAAAATCTTGCTGTAATGGACAGCACAGCCGCTTCCATGTGCAAGGACAACAATATTCCAATTATTGTGTTCGATCTTAGCCGCCCCGACAATATTTATGACGCCTGCATGGGCAAAAAGGTCGGAACTATCGTTATTGACAGAAAGTAAACTTTTTATTCCGCTGCGATTTACGGCAAAGGCAGCCGGAAATTAAATAAAAAACATTTTATGCCGTGAAAAGGAGTATATTATGAACGAACAGGTTAAAACAGCCCAGGAAAAAATGGAAAAATGCTTGAAGAGCCTCGAACATGAGCTTTCTACCGTAAGAGCCGGCAGAGCAAATCCCGGCGTGCTTGACAAGGTCGTTGTAGATTATTACGGAACTCCCACTCCTGTACAGCAGATGGCTGCAATTTCCGTTTCAGAAGCAAGAACTCTTGTTATCCAGCCTTGGGACGCTACTCAGCTCAAAGCTATCGAAAAGGCTATCCTTAATTCCGATATAGGCATCACACCCACAAACGATGGCAAAGTCCTCAGACTTTCCTTCCCTCAGCCTACCGAGGAACGCCGCAAGGAGCTTGTTAAGCAGATAAAGAAGTACGGCGAAGAAGCTAAGGTAACTGTAAGAAACATCAGACGTGACACTCTTGATAAGCTGAAGACCATGAAGAAAAACAGCGAGATCACCGAGGACGATATGAAAGATATCGAAAAGGATATTCAGAAGGTAACCGATAAGTTCTGCGACAATGTTGACGCAACTATTGCAGACAAAGAAAAGGAAATCATGTCTATATAATGAGTGCGGATAAAAACATACTTCCCGTTCATATAGGCTTTATTATGGACGGCAACGGCAGATGGGCAGAGAAAAAAGGTCTGCCCAGAACTGCCGGTCACGCAGAGGGTGCAAGAGCGTTCCGCCGTATAGCACGTTACTGCAAGAAGCTCGGTATAAAAAACATTACTTTCTACGCCTTTTCCACCGAAAACTGGAAACGTCCCCGTGAAGAGGTGGACGCCATAATGTCGCTGTTTATGCAGTACCTTGACGAGGCGGAGGATTTTGCCAAGGACAATACACGGCTTATTTTCCTTGGAGACAAGTCACCCTTTGATGCGAAAATGCGTGAGAGAATGATATACCTTGAAAAGGCTTCGGAAAATTTCGACGAAATGACCCTTGCTGTTGCGATGAATTACGGCGGCAGAGATGACATTGTACATTCTGTAAAAAGAATTGCCGGACTTGTAAAAAACGGCGATATTTCTTTGTCGGACATTGATGAAAGCCTTGTTTCAAGCCTGCTTTATACGGGAACTATGCCCGATGTCGATCTTCTTATAAGACCGGGCGGAGAAAAAAGAATTTCCAATTTCCTTATATGGCAGTCGTCTTATGCCGAATTTTATTTTACCGATGTTCTTTGGCCGGATTTTTCTGCAGGAGAACTGGACAAAGCCTTGAAGGAATTTTCATCAAGGTCAAGAAGGTTCGGCGGAGTATAATCTCCACTTCCTTATCTTCGGAAGGACACTTTTGTATAATTTTGTAAATTCTGCACTATACTGTAAAGTGACGGTCAATATTGATTTGTTATGCGGAGCTGTGTTTGTTCGGCTTCATTAAAACGGGAGAATAAATTGTATGCTGACACGAATTTTAACGGCAATTGTAGGAATAACTATTGGCGTAATTGTCATTATTCTTTCAGACACGGTGGTTTTTGATATAGCCATTTCTGTATTGACGGTGGGCATCATTTATGAGTTGCTGTCCAACTGCAAATGTCTGCAATATAAGATACACAGCGCCGTATGTTTCATTTTTGCGGCGGCGCTTCCGTTTCTGACTCATTACTGCAGCCAGAGCGTTATCTATATTTTTTCTGCGCTTTGTATTCTTGCTATGATGACAGGATATATCTTTTATCATAAGCAGCTCAACTTTGACAAGCTGTGCTTTATGATAGCTTCAACGATACTTTCGTCAATGGCGATGTGCTGTATGGTAAGATTAAAGAATATGGACAGCGTTCACGGAAAGTTTTTTGTTGTGATATGTCTTGCGGCTGCATGGCTCAGCGACGGCGCAGCTTATTTCGTGGGAACGTTTTTGGGCAAGCATAAGCTTTGTCCCGAGATCTCCCCGAAAAAGACTGTAGAGGGCGCAGTCGGGGGAGTAGTGGGAGGCACCCTTATTCTTCTGGTTTTTGTTGTAGTATATCAGCTTATTATGAAATACAACGGTCACGGATTTGATATAAACTATATTTGGGTGATATGTGTTGGTTTAATAAGCGGAATACTCAGCATTATCGGCGACCTGTCCGCTTCGCTCATAAAGCGGCAGAACAATATCAAGGATTTCGGAAAGATAATGCCGGGTCACGGCGGTGTGCTTGACCGTTTTGACAGCGTACTTTTTGTGGCGCCGTTTATGGCATTGACCTTTGAATATGTTAAGATGTTTAACTGATTATCGGGGTATGCATTATGTGCATACCCTGATATTAATTTGAAAATATAACTGCGTTATTGCTGTAAAGTTATATCGCTTTATATATGGAGGCGGCAGATGAAAACAATTTCTTTGATAGGTTCCACAGGTTCTATCGGTACTCAGACATTAGACGTATGCCGCAAGCATAATATTAAAGTAAAGGCTCTGGCGGCAAAAAGCAATGTAAAGCTGCTGGCTGAACAGGCGCATGAGTTTTCGGCAGAGTATGTCTGCATTTATGACGAGGACAAATACCATGAGCTTAAAACTCTTATGTCCGATACGAGCGCAGAGATAGACTGCGGTATGGACGGTTTGTGTAAAGCTGCACAGCTTGACGGTATAGACTTGTTTGTAAATTCCGTTGTTGGAATGGTAGGTCTGCTTCCTACGCTGAAAGCCGTTGAAGCAGGGAATGACGTTGCTCTTGCAAATAAGGAAACACTTGTTGCCGGCGGAGCACTTGTAATGAAAGCCGCACGGGATAAAAATGTGAATATCTATCCCATTGACAGCGAACATTCGGCTATTTTCCAATGCTTGCAGGGAAACAGCAGAAAACAGCTCAGAAAGATCATTCTTACAGCTTCCGGGGGACCTTTTTTCGGGAAAACAAAGGCGGAACTGCAGAATGTAACGGTGGAGCAGGCGCTTGCTCACCCCAACTGGAGCATGGGAAGCAAAATAACGATAGATTCCGCCACCCTTATGAACAAGGGCTTGGAATTTATAGAGGCAAAATGGCTTTTTGACGTTTCTCCCGATAATATCGAAATAGTTGTTAACAGGGAAAGCGTTTTACATTCGGCTGTGGAGTATGACGATTATTCGGTCATTGCCCAGCTTGGTACGCCGGATATGAAGATACCCATTCAGTATGCGCTTTTGTATCCGCAGCGCTTTGAGTGTGATGTAAAGCCTTTGTCCTTAACAGATTACGGAACTCTTACGTTTTATAAGCCCGATTTTGAGACCTTTGACTGCCTTTCCTCTTGTATCGAAGCCATAAAAAGAGGGGGAGCATATCCCTGCATTGTCAACGGGGTAAACGAGGAAGCGGTGAGATTGTTCCTTGAAAGGAAGATACCGTTCCTTAAAATAGGGGAGCTTGTAAAGGAGTCGCTGTCGCACTTCAAGCCGTTGGAAGTGAATACATATTCCGATGTTACGGATGCGGATAAAGCGGCGAGAGAGTTTGTTCTTAGGAGAGTATAGACCCGATGAATACAGTTGTATCAATAATCATAGCTATAGTTATTTTCTGCGTTATTATAATCGTACACGAATTCGGACATTTCTTTGTTGCAAAGCTGTGCGGCGTAAGGGTGGACGAATTTGCAATAGGAATGGGACCTGCGATTTTCTGTAAACAGGGCAAGGAGACCCTTTTTACCGTAAGGCTTTTTCCCATAGGCGGATTTTGCTCCATGGGCGAGGATGAGGACAGGGAAGACCCCGATTCCTTCCGCAAAAAGCCTGTTGCCGCAAAAATGGCGGTGATCGTTGCAGGCGCATTTATGAACATAGTTCTGGGCTTCATAATTGTCCTGATCTCCTTTATTGTAAGCGGAAAGGGCATATCATCGACTATTGTTTATTTTGCCGACGATGCAGTAAGTCCCGGCTACGGACTTCAGCTTAACGATACCATAACCAAAATAAACGGCGTAAAAATTTTTACCGCACGGGATATAACCTATCAGTTAAGCAGTGACGAGGACGGCATTGTTGATTTTACCGTTAAGCGGAACGGTGAGAAGGTGGAGCTGAAAGGCGTTCATTTCCCTATGACAGTTGATGAAGAAACGGGAAAGCAGACCCTTATGTACGATTTTAAGGTAATGTCCGAAAAGATAACCTTAAAGAACATAATCCCTTATACTGCCAAATCAACGGTATATTACGCAAGAGTTGTCCTTATGTCACTGAAAGACCTTATAACGGGCAAATACGGAATAAACGACCTCCAAGGTCCCGTTGGCATTGTTTCGACCATAGGCACAACGGTGGCAGCCGCAGGTCTTGACTGGGATTTTATTCTGCAAATGGCTGCGCTTATTACAATAAACATAGGCATTTTCAATCTTCTTCCCATTCCTGCTCTTGACGGCGGAAGATTCGTGCTTCTTATTGTTGAGGCAATAAGAAGAAAAACCATGAAAGCCGAAGTGGAGGGTATGATACACTTTGTGGGCTTTGCTCTGCTTTTGGTGCTTATGTTTGTTGTTACCTTTAACGATATTAAAAATCTGTTTGTTTAATAACAGGAGGATGTATGCGAGCTGTTAAACCTGTAAAGATAAATGACATTACACTTGACGGAAAGCATATTTATGTTCAGTCTATGCTTAGTGTTCCGTCCTATGATATTGAGGAAAACGTTAAGCAGGCGGTAAGACTTGAACAGGCAGGCTGCGAGATAATCAGAGTTTCCGTTCCCGACCAAAAGGCACTGGAGCTTATTCCTGCTATAAAAAAGGAAGTAAATATCCCCCTTGTGGCTGATATTCATTTCGATTACAAACTTGCAATAGAAAGCGCTGAAAGAGGCATCGACAAAATAAGGATAAATCCCGGAAATATCGGCGATACGGAACGTGTAAAGGCTGTTGCCGATACATGCAGAAAAAAGGGTATCCCTATCCGTATAGGCGTAAATTCCGGCTCTCTTGAAAAGGAGCTGCTTGAAAAATACGGTTCTCCAACGGCTGAGGCGCTTGTGGAAAGCGCTCTGGGTCATGCAAAGCTGCTGGAAAACTGCGATTTTGAGGATATCGTCATTTCCATAAAATCCTCAAATGTAAATACCATGATAAAAGCGTACCGTCTGCTTGCCGAGCAATGCAGCTATCCTTTGCACCTTGGAGTTACCGAGGCAGGAACAGCGCATATGGGACTTATCAAATCTGCGGTGGGAATAGGCTCTCTCCTTTGCGACGGGATAGGCGAGACCATAAGAGTTTCCCTTACCGCCGACCCTGTTGAAGAAGTCTATGCTGCAAAGGACATTCTCAAGGCGATAGACAGGGGCAGCGGTCCAAGGCTCATTTCCTGCCCCACCTGCGGAAGAACAAGGATAGACCTTATCGGACTTGCACGCAGAGTTGAAGAGGAGATAAGCAGGATAGACAAGGACATAACCGTTGCAGTTATGGGCTGCGCAGTAAACGGTCCCGGAGAAGCAAGAGAAGCCGACATAGGTATCGCAGGCGGAGATGGCTGCGCACTGCTTTTCAGTAAAGGAGAAATACTCAGGAAGGTACCCGAGGACAGGATACTTGAGGAGCTTCTTGCCGAGATAGAAAAAATTTAGGAGTTGTAAATTTCAATGCTTATTAAGGAACTTTTTTCGGAGTATATCGAGCAGATTCCGAACTCTATCGGAAAAGGCGAAATGCTTAAAATAAAACATACGGAAGATTTTAAGAAAATGTATGTTTATGCGGCTTTTGACCGTGTGCAGAGCAGCGAATATATTGCCGATTTTGAAAAGAGCATTGAGAAGGCAATGGGACTTCAGACGTTTTCCCTCATATGCCGCTACACACCCAATCTTTTCAGCGAGCGTGTGGTTCCGGAGCTTGTGGAAATACTTAAGCGCAGTATGTATGTTATAAACGGACATCTGAAGGACGCTTTGTACAATTTTGACGGAACCACTCTTACTGTGACTATGAAAGGCGCAGGCTATGATATGCTGTGCAAGGCAGGCTTTGAGCGTGAGCTTTCAAAGACTATCAAGGAGTATTTTCAGAGAGATGTAAAGGTCGTTCTGGTAAATGGCAGCGTTCAGAACGGGGATTCTCAGGCGGATTATGAAAACGACCTTCGTGCGTACATAGCAAATGTTCCTCCGCCGGATTATGTTCCGCCGGAAAATACTGCACCGTCCTTTGATACGGAAATGTCGGCAGAAAACCTTGTTACGGTAAATTATAAGGATCTGCCAATACTTTCCGAGGGCGCAGAGATAGTCAAGGGCAGAAAAATAGATTCGCCCGTTATAAATATTGCCGATATTCAGGGCAAGGTAAGCAATATTACTGTCTGGGGCGATGTTTTTGACTATCAGGAAAAGGAAATACGCACCAAAAACGGCGAAAAACGTATAGTTTCTCTCAGTATAACCGACTATACAAGCTCCATTTCCATAAAAAGCTTTGAAAATAAAGATGATGAAAACCTTTTAGCCAAGTTTGCAAAGGGCGGAACTCTGCTTATACGAGGAAGAACGGAGTTTGACAGCTTTGAAAACGAGCTTGTGTTTAAAGCCAACGATATTATGAAGGTACAGCGCATTGAGCGCATGGACAATGCTGAGGAAAAACGAGTTGAGCTTCATCTTCATACAAATATTTCAATGATGGACGCAATTACTCCTGCCGCTAAACTTATTGAGCGTGCGTATAAGTGGGGACACAAGGCCATAGCCATAACCGACCACGGTGTTGTTCAGGCATTCCCCGAAGCAAGCGCCACAGTTGCCGATATACGCAAAAAGGGCGGAGATTTTAAGGTGATTTACGGCTGTGAGGCTTATTCCGTAAACGATTGTATGGAAGCTGTAAGACTTTACAAGGATAAGCGGCTTAAGGACGAGCTTATTGTTTTCGATATAGAAACAACGGGCTTTAACGCCGAAGCGGAGAGAATAATCGAGATAGGCGCAGTAAAGCTGAATAATCTTGAAATTGAAGCGACATTTCAGACCTTTGTTAACCCCGACAGGCATATTCCCGAAAGAATAACGGAGCTGACAAGCATTACCGATAACGACGTTAAGGACGCACCGTCGCAGGAAGAAGCGCTCAGGAGCTTTATTGACTTCTGCGGAGAAGCGCCCGTGCTTATTGCCCACAATTCTTCCTTCGACTGTTCCTTTATCGGAGCAGCCTGCCGCCGTTACGGGATAGTGTTCCACTTCTCCGAGATAGATACGGTGGTAATGAGCAGAAGTATGCTTCCCGAGCTTAAAAGGCATAAGCTGGACAACGTTGCAAAGGAACTGAAACTGGGTGAATTCGACCACCACAGAGCCGACGACGACGCAAAAATGCTTGCAAGAATATTTATCAAGCTGGCAGGCAGGCTTATTGAAGAGCATAAGATAGAATACATTTCCGAGATAAACGCCTGCGTAAAGAATGTTGACCCCCGTCTGCTGAAAATGTATCACCAGATAATTCTTGTAAAGGACGCTATCGGGCTGAAAAATCTGTATAAACTTATTTCTTTCAGCAATCTGAAATACTACAGAAGAAAGCCGAGAATACCTATTTCCGAGGTAATGAAGCACAGAGAGGGACTTATAATCGGCAGCGCCTGCGAAGCCGGAGAGGTATTTTCTGCGGTCAAAGAGGGAAGACCTTGGGAAGATATAAAGAGGATAGCAAGTTTTTACGATTATCTTGAAATACAGCCTGTTGGAAACAACGAATTCCTTATCAGAGACCCCGACCAGCCTGCGTTCAACACTATTGAAGACCTGCAGGAGCTTAACAAAAAGATAGTCCGTCTTGGAGAAGAACTTGGAATACCCGTTGTTGCGACTTGTGACGTTCATTTTATGGACAAGTCCGACGCAATTTTCCGCCGTATCCTGCAGCAGGGCGGTCTGAAAATGAACGACGGTGCAAATCAGCCGCCGCTGTACCTCAGAACCACCGATGAGATGCTTGAAGAATTCTCTTACCTCGGAAAAGAAAAGGCTTACGAGGTAGTCGTTACAAATACAAATATGATAGCGGACTGGGTAAATCCCGATATTGTTCCTATCCCTCCCGGAACCTTTACCCCCGAGATCGAGGGAGCAGAGGAAGACCTACAACGCATCACTTGGGCTAAGTGCAAAGAAATTTACGGCGACCCCGTTCCCGAGCTTGTTGCCAAGCGCCTTGACAGAGAGCTTTCCTCCATTATAAAGCACGGCTTTGCGGTTTTGTATATGATAGCGCAGAAGCTGGTTGCAAATTCCAACGAGCACGGCTATCAGGTAGGCTCCAGAGGTTCGGTAGGTTCCTCCTTCGTTGCTTCAATGGCAGGAATTTCCGAGGTAAATCCGCTTCCTCCCCATTACATATGCCCCAAATGCAAGCACAGCGAATTTATTACAGACGGTTCCGTAAGCTCAGGCTTTGACCTGCCCCCTAAGGACTGCCCCGAATGCGGTACGCCTTACAACAGAAACGGACACGATATACCCTTTGAGACCTTCCTTGGCTTTGACGGCGACAAGGCACCTGATATCGACCTTAACTTTTCGGGCGAATATCAGACCTTTGCCCATAAGTACACGGAAGAGCTTTTCGGCGTTGACAACGTGTTCAAGGCAGGTACAATAGGTACCGTTGCGGATAAAACGGCATACGGTTATGTTATGCACTATCTTGAAGAAACGGGTCAGACCGCTACCAAAGCGGAAATTTCAAGGCTTACCATCGGCTGCACGGGCATCAAGAGAACAACGAGCCAGCACCCCGGCGGAATGGTCGTTGTTCCGTCAAAATTTGAGGTCTACGACTTTACCCCCGTACAGCACCCTGCCGATGACCCCAATTCAAACTTTATAACCACCCATTTTGACTTCCATTCACTTCACGATACCATTCTGAAGCTTGACGAGCTTGGACACGACGTTCCGACGTTATATAAGCACCTTGAAGATATGACAGGTATCAAGACCGACGATATTTTCCCCGGCGATGAAAAGGTAATGAGCTTATATACGTCTACCGAAGCACTGGGCGTTACCCCCGAACAGATAGACAGCGAAACAGGCACTCTTGCCATACCCGAAATGGGTACAGGCTTTGCCCGTCAGATGCTTGTGGACGCACAGCCCAAGAAGTTCTCCGACCTGCTCCAGATATCTGGACTTTCTCACGGAACGGACGTATGGCTCGGAAACGCACAGGATCTTATCAAAAGCGGAACTTGTACTATTTCCGAGGTTATCGGCTGCCGTGACGGTATCATGACCTATCTTATTTACCACGGAGTTGAGCCGAAAACTGCGTTCAAGATAATGGAGATAACCCGAAAGGGTAAAGCGCCCAAGCTGCTGACAGACGAAATGAAGCAGGATATGCTTGACCACGGCGTACCTCAGTGGTATATCGACAGCTGCTTGAAGATAAAGTATATGTTCCCAAAAGCCCACGCCGCAGCCTACGTTATTGCCGCCAACAGACTTGCGTGGTTCAAGGTCTACTATCCTCTCGCTTTCTATGCTACAATATTTACGGTGCGAGGAGAAGATTTTGATGCCGAGACCGCCGTTCAGGGTAAGGAGGCTGTCCGTTTCAGACTTGACGAGCTTAAGAAAAAGGGCAACGACCGAACAGCCAAGGAAACCTCCACTATGGATATGCTTATGATAACAAATGAGATGATGCAGAGAGGTTTCGAGTTCCTGCCCATAGACATTTACAAGTCCCACGGTACGGATTACACCATTGAGGACGGAAAAATACGCCTGCCCTTCTGCGCTGCCAACGGAATAGGCGCAAATGCCGCTAAAGCCATATATGACGCCGTTCAGCAGGGTCCGCTCCTTTCCATAGACGAATTGCAGGAGCGCAGCGGAGCAACAAAATCGGTAATCGAGACCCTTGAAAGCATTGGTGCAATGGGTTCGCTGCCGAAATCCGACCAGATGTCGCTATTCTGATATAATATACAAGTACGGAGAGTGAATTCCGATAGATTTTTCCGTGGTTTCATTCTCCGCCTTGTTGTTTTCAAAAAATTAACAACTTAAACTGTTGACTTCTGAGTGATACTATGATATTATAATATCAAGATAATATGCTAATGTTTTAACATGGTAAAGTGTATAGGAGAAAAGGAGTAAATAAATGAAGCAGTACGATTTAATAACGCCGGAGGGAACCAACGATCTGCTGTTCGAGGACTGTGCAATAAGAAACGGTATCGAGCAGAGGATAGCAGGGATATTTTCCTCAAAGGGATATTGTGAGATAGTGACCCCCGGAATTGAGTTTTTTGATGTGTTCAACCTGCGTTCAAGATATTTTCCGCAGGAAAGTATGTATAAGCTGGTGGACGGAAAGGGCAGGCTTCTTGTGGTAAGACCCGATTCCACCATGCCTATTGCAAGAGTTGCGGCTACAAGGCTCAGGGAAGTGCCGCTGCCTCTGCGTATGTTTTACAGGCAGAACGTTTACCGCAACAGCCCTGCAATGCGAGGCGGAAGTGATGAAATAAAGCAGATGGGCATTGAGCTTATCGGCTCCGATTCACGCAGAGCAGACCTTGAAGTAATTACAACAGCTATTGAAGTTCTTGCTTCCTGTGATAACGAAAAGTTCAGATTTGAAATAGGTGATATAGGCTTTTTCAGAGAGCTTGTCAACAAGCTGGATACAGATGACGCTTCCAAGGAGGAAATAAGAAGCCTTATTGAAGTAAAAAACTATCCTGCACTTAACGACCTGCTGGATTCTATCGGAAACAACAAGATAACAAATGCGCTGAAACAGCTTCCGAGACTTTTCGGCGGCGTTGAGGTCTTTGAAAAGGCTGCAAATCTTTTTGCAGACGAGAAGATAAACAAGATACTTTCCGATTTGAAGGCAATTTACAACGACCTTTCCGCACTTGGCTATGACGGAAAGATAACCGTTGACCTTGGTATCGTAAATAAGATGGATTATTATACCGGCGTGGTAATGAAGGGCTACCTTGAAGGCTGCGGTGATGAAGTCCTTTCCGGCGGACGTTACAATCATCTCCTTGCAGAGTTTGGCTATGACGTTCCGGCAACAGGCTTCGCTGTAAATATTGACGCTGCGGCAAAGCTTATCAAGCGTTCCAACACATATAAGGCTCCCGTTGCGGACGCAATAGTTTTTGCTGAAAATGGTTATGAGATGGACGGCCTGAAATATGCTCATAAACTTATTTCGGAGGGTCTGACCGTTGAAAACTCGGTTTTCGGCACTCTTGAAGAAACAAAAAAATATGCCGCAGACAGAAAGATAAGAAAGGTTATCTGCGTTTCCGACAAGATAACCGAAGCGGAGGTGTACGTCAATGAATAACGAAAACAGAAAGCTGCGCATTGCGCTTACAAAGGGCAGACTTGAAAAGGATACGGTCGCTCTGCTTGAAAAAATAGGATATGACTGTTCCGCTGTAAGAGATAAGGGCAGAAAGCTGATACTTCCCGTAGGCGATACCATTGAAGTTGTGCTTGCAAAGGCTGCGGACGTTATTACATACGTTGAACACGGCGTATGCGATATGGGCGTTGTTGGCAAGGACACCATAATGGAAATGAGCGGCAAGTTTTTTGAGATAGCCGACCTTGGCTTCGGACGCTGCAAATTTGCTCTTGCAGGAAAAAAAGGCGAGGATTTTTATCAGGGCTACAACGTTAAGACCATTGCAACAAAATATCCCAACGTTTCACGTTCCTTCTTCGAGAAAAAGGGCATGGATGTTGAAATAGTAAAGATTGAAGGAAGCGTGGAGCTTGCTCCGCTGCTTGACCTTGCAGACGCTATCGTTGATATTGTGGAAACGGGAACTACTCTCCGTGAAAACGGACTTGAGGTTTATGAGGACGTTGCTCCCGTTTCGGCAAGACTTATCGTTAATACAGTAAGTCTTAAGATACGTCAGCATGAAATAGAAGAGCTTATCAAGAAAATTGAAGATAATATCGAAAAATAAACCTCACACATCATTTATCGGAAGGAGGATATATTCCCGAAGGGGGATATAACAGCAGACATGATAAAGAAAATTTATGCAAACGGAACCGATGAAAAGAACTTTCTTAAAGAAGTTGAAAAGCGCAACGGCGAAAAGGATAAAAAGGTAAGCGAAATTGTCGGAGATATAATCGAGACCGTAAAAAACGGCGGTGATAAGGCTGTAAAGGATTATACGCTTAAATTTGACGGCAAGCTGCCACAGTATTACGAGGTGCCGAGAGATGTTATTAACGACGCTCTCACCGAGGCTGATTCGGATTTTGTCAACGCTCTTCTCAGCGCTCAGGAAAACATTACCGCTTTCCACCAGCGCCAGAAGGAGCAGGGCTTTATTGATCCTCATCCTAACGGAGTTATTCTCGGTCAGCGTGTAAGAGGACTTGAAAGAGTGGGACTTTACGTTCCCGGCGGCACGGCTGCTTACCCCTCGTCTGTGCTTATGAATGCGATCCCCGCAAAAATTGCCGGAGTAAAGGAGATCATAATGGTAACTCCGCCTAAAAAGGACGGAACTCCCAACAAGGATATTCTTGTGGCTGCAGCTATCTGCGGCGTTGACAGGATATTTATGGCAGGCGGAGCGCAGGCTGTTGCGGCTCTTGCATACGGTACCGAGGAAATACCCAAGGTAGATAAGATAGTAGGCCCCGGAAATATTTTTGTTGCAACGGCAAAGAAGCTGCTTTTCGGTGTAGTTGATATAGATATGGTAGCAGGACCCAGCGAGATACTTGTTGTTGCCGATGAAACAGCAGACCCGAAGTACCTTGCTGCAGACCTTATGTCACAGGCTGAACACGATGTTCTTGCCTCCGCTATCCTTATTACAACAAGCGAGGAGATCGCCGATAAGACTATTGCGGAAATTGAACGTCAGAAGGAAGCTCTTTCAAGAAAAGATATTATAGAAAAGTCCATGGACAGTTACGGCGCAGTTATCATAACAAAGTCCATTGATGACGCTGTTGATATTGCCAACGCCCTTGCACCGGAACACCTTGAAATGCAGGTCGCAAATCCTATGGAATACCTTGGCAGACTTGACAACGCAGGTTCAATTTTCCTCGGAAAATACGCTCCCGAGCCCCTTGGAGACTATTATGCAGGTCCAAACCACGTTCTTCCCACAAGCGGAACCGCAAGATTTTTCTCACCCCTTTCCGTTGCAAGCTTCACAAAGCGCTCCAGCTTCATTTATTACACCGAACAGGCGCTTCTCGACGCAAAGGACGATATTGTATGTATTGCCGAGCGTGAGGGACTTACCGCTCATGCAAATGCAATAAAGGTAAGATTTGAATAATAGCTTCTGGCAGAGAGGAACCGTTTTTTATGTACGAGTTAAACAATAAGCTGAAAAAAATCGAGGCTTACGACCCGATTGAGGGAAATTATAAAATAAGGCTGGACGCAAATGAATCCTGCTTTAACATCAACGAAAAATTCGGAGATAAAATTGCCGAAGCGGTAAAGAGCCTTAGCCTTAACCGTTACCCCGACCCGACTGCTTCTGCGGTAAACAAGGCTTTTGCAGAGCTGTACGGCATCTCCGAGAAACTTGTTACAGCCGGAAACGGCTCCGACGAGCTTATAAGCATTATCTGCGGCTGTTTTCTTGAAAAACACGACAAAGTGCTTACTCTTTCACCGGATTTTTCAATGTACGCTTTTTACAGCGAGCTTTACGAGCTGCAGGTCGTTTCCATGCCTAAGGGTGACGACCTGAGGATAGATGTTTCCAAGGTTATCGAGTACTGCAACAACAACGAGATAAAGGCTGTCATTTTTTCAAACCCCTGCAACCCTACCTCTCTCGGTCTGAAAAAAGAGGACGTTGTCAGACTTGTGAAGGGCGTAAGCTGCCTTGTTATCGTTGACGAAGCGTATATGGATTTTTGGGATCAGAGCATTCTTGACAGAGTTGAGGAATTCGATAACCTTATTATCCTTAAAACCTGTTCAAAGGCTGTGGGAATGGCGGCAATACGTCTTGGCTTCGCAGTGGCAACGCCTAAGATAACAAATGCGCTGAGAGCTGTTAAGTCGCCCTACAATACCGACACCATTTCTCAGACAATAGGAAGGATAATACTTTCCGAAAAGGACACTCTCCAAAAGTTCCGTGACGAGATCGTTGAAAGCCGCAAAGAGCTTCAGGAGGCTGTAAACGAGCTTGCCGCAAAATATACAAAGCTTGAAAAGGTCTATGATTCTGTCGCAAATTTTGTTTTCATAAAAACCTCTGCGGCAAAGGAAATTCACGAAAAGCTGCTTGAAAGGTCAATTGCCGTAAGATATATGGGCAGCTACATAAGGATCACTGCAGGTACAAAGGAAGAAAACAAAGCTGTGATCTCCGCTCTTAATGAAATACTTGCCGGAATGTAAGGAGGATAAAAATGCGCACATCCGAAATTACAAGAAAAACCAAGGAAACGGATATAACCGTAAAATTAAACCTTGACGGAAGCGGAAAAGCCGATATTTTTACGGGAATAGGCTTTTTTGACCATATGCTCACCGCTCTTTCGGTACACAGCGGCTTTGACATTTCGGTAAATGCCGTTGGAGACCTCCATGTTGACCCTCACCACACGGTGGAGGACGTCGGAATAGTTCTCGGTCAGGCTTTTAAGCAGGCGATAGGTGATATGAAGGGCATAAACAGATACGGCTCCGCTTATATCCCTATGGACGAAGCTCTCGGTTTTGCCTGCCTTGATATAAGCAACCGTCCGTATCTTGTTTTTGAAGCGGAATTTTCCGATGAAAGGGTAGGCGGCTTTGATACCTGCCTTACCGAAGAATTTTTCAGAGCGTTTGCTTTCAACGGCGGCATAACTCTCCACGTTATTGAAAAATACGGAAAAAACGATCACCACATCATTGAAGCTCTTTTTAAAGCTGCGGCACACGCACTTAAAGAAGCGGCAGCTCTGAACGGCGGCGAAATTCTTTCTACAAAGGGTGTTTTATAATGATTGCTATTGTTGACTACGGCGCAGGAAACATATTCAGTGTAAAAAATGCATTGGATTACCTTGGAATTGACGGCAAGCTGACAGCGGACGCAGAAGAAATACGCAAGGCTGACGAAATAATACTTCCCGGAGTAGGCGCTTTTCCGTGGGCAATGAAAATGCTTAACGAAAGCGGACTTACAGATGTTATAAGGGAACAGTCACAGGTAAAACCCTTTCTCGGCATATGCCTTGGAATGCAGCTTATATTTGAAAAGGGCTATGAGTTTGAAGAAACAGAGGGACTTGGACTTATAAAGGGCAGCGTTCAGAAGATCGAGCGCACCGACCTGTCCGTACCTCATATGGGCTGGAACGGTCTTATTTTCAATAAGGAATGTCCCATTTTAAAGGGCGTTTCGGAGAACGAGTACGTTTATTTTGTTCATTCCTATGCCGCAGTCTGCAATGAAAATGACGTTGCAGCTTACTGCGATTACGGCGGAAAGGTAACTGCGCTTGTCTATGACGGCAAATTCGTTTACGGTTCCCAGTTCCACCCCGAAAAGAGCGGCGCAGCAGGTCTGAAGATACTGAAAAACTTTGCTGCTCTTGCAGAATAAGGAGGGAGAAGCCATGCTTGCAAAAAGGATAATCCCTTGCCTTGATGTTCGTGAGGGCAAGGTAGTTAAGGGTATAAATTTTGTAGGGATAAAGGAAGTCGGCGACCCTGTGGAATGTGCTGCTGAGTACGACAGACAGGGCGCAGACGAGATAGTTTTCCTTGACATAACAGCTTCCCACGAGGGCAGGGGAACAATGCTGGACGTTGTAAGAAATACCGCTAAAAAGGTTTTCGTTCCTCTTACGGTAGGCGGAGGAATACGCACTATCGACGATTTCAGAGAAACTCTCCGTGCAGGTGCGGATAAGGTGTCCGTCAACTCTGCTGCGGTAAAAAATCCTCAGCTTATTAAAGAAGCAGCGGATATTTTCGGCTGTCAGTGCGTTGTTGTGGCAATTGACGCAAAAAAATGCCCCGACGGACATTATACCGTTGTTATAAACGGCGGCAGGATAGATATGGGCATTGACGCTGTGGAATGGGCAAAAAAAGCTGAGAAGCTTGGAGCAGGCGAGATACTTCTCACTTCAATGGATACGGACGGAGTAAAGGGCGGCTTTGATATTGATATGCTGAATGCTGTTTGCAGCGTTGTAAAGATACCCGTTATTGCCAGCGGCGGCTGCGGAAAGCTTGAACACTTTACAGATGTCTTTGAACAAACAGGAGCTTCGGCAGCCCTTGCAGCTTCGCTTTTCCATTATAAGGAGCTTACCGTGGGCGAGGTCAAGGAAGAAATGAAAAAGCACAGCATTCCTGTCAGAATGGTGTGAGTTACGGCAAAACACTTTTATGGAATTATACGTTATTATATTTTTTAATTTTATTTTCCAAATCTCTTGAAGAAAACAGCGGAATGGGGTATAATAGAATTATATTATATCTAAATAACGAACGGAGACGTAAAAAATGGAAAATAACCGAAATAAAATTGTTCTTGATTTTGAGTTTAACCCGATAATTGACCAGGAAGTCAAAGCTATTGCTCAGCACGAAATAATTGAGATAGGCGCAGTAAAAGTAGGCAGCGAAAATAAGATAGTAGATAAATTTCAGCGTTATATAAAACCAAGATATAATACTGTTGCTCCTAAGATTACATCATTAACGGGTATAACCGATGAAATGCTTGCAGAGTCGGGCAGCTTTGAAGAGGTTATAGAGGAATTCCGCAGCTGGATAGGGGAGGAGCGTTTCAGAATATACTCCTGGAGCGGTACCGACAGAAACGTTCTTGAATCTGAAATTATACTTAAGCTGGGCGAGGACAGCGACCACTATGATTATTTCTGCGGCAGGTGGATAGACTTACAGAAAATTTATCAGCGTATAATGGGTTTCCAGAAAAGTATGGGTCTTTCCAATGCCCTCGGAACGCTTAAAATTTGCTTCGAGGGAAAGGAACACGGCGCTCTTGCCGATGCAATAAACACAGCCGAAGTTATGAAGACCCTTTACGATAAGGAACGTATCGACCAGATAAAGCACAAATCCTCGGTTACATATAACGGCAGCACTCATTCTACCGGCGGTTTCACAATGGGAAATCTCTTTGCCGAGCAGTTTGCAAAGCTGGGAAAATAAATCTATAAAAACAGCCGCTTCCAACGAATTAGTCGGAAGCGGCTTTGTGTTTTATATTTGATTATTCGGCAAGCAGTTTTTCTGCGCTTGCCAGCTTTACGCAAAGGCAGAAAAGGTTGATAGCGATCTCAAGCTCGTTAAGGGGCGGATATGTGGGAGCGATTCTGATATTTCTGTCGTTGGGGTCGTTCTTGTAGGGGAAGGTTGCTCCTGCGCCCGTAAGAACAACGCCTGCTTCCTTGCAGAGGGAAACAACTCTCTTTGCACAGCCGTTAAGAGTGTTTACGGATATGAAATAGCCGCCGTTGGGATTATGCCATTCGCCAACACCCAAAGGAGCAAGTTCTTTTTCAAGAGTATCGAGTACCAGCTTGAACTTAGGCGCAATAATAGCCCTGTGTTCCTCCATTTTTGCTTTGATCCCGTCAAAGTTTTTGAAATACCTTACATGGCGGAGCTGATTTATTTTATCGTAGCTGATGTACTGAATACCGAGTATCTTTTCGATCTGCGCAATATTTGCCTTTGAAGCAGCCATTACCGCAACGCCTGCGCCGGGGAAGGAGATCTTCGAGGTTGAAGCAAATTCAAACACCATATCTTCCTTGCCTGTCTTTTTGCACTCGTCAAAAATGTTAAGAAGGGTGTCGGGAGTGTCGCTAAGGTGGTGAACACAGTATGCGTTATCCCAGAAAATGCGGAAATCCTTTGCTTTGGGGGAAAGGTTTGCGAAACGTCTTACGGTCTCGTCGGAATATGTGATACCGTCGGGGTTGGAGTACATGGGAACGCACCAGATGCCCTTGACAGAATCATCTTCGGCAACCAGCTTTTCAACCATATCCATATCGGGACCTGTTTCAAGCATAGGAATAGTTATCATTTCAATGCCGAAGTTCTCGCAGATACTGAAGTGACGGTCGTAACCGGGAGCAGGGCAGAGGAACTTGACCTTATCCAACTTGCACCAAGGCTTTTCGCTGCCGAGAACGCCGTGGGTCATTGCACGGGCAACGGAATCGTACATAAGTGAAAGGCTTGCATTGCCTCCCACAATGATCTCTTCGGGAGAAACGCCCAGCATTTCAGCAAAGAGTTTCTTAGCCTCGGGAATACCTGTCAGACCGCCGTAGTTGCGGACATCGGTTCCGTCCTCGCTTGTAAGGTCGGAGCTGCTGTTGAGAACGTCCAGCATAGGCATGGTAATATCAAGCTGGTCTGCGCCGGGCTTTCCTCTTGCCATATTAAGTTTAAGTCCCTTTGCCTTGTAGGCTTCGTAAGCCTTTTCGCACTCAGCCTTAAATTCCTCAAGCTGAGCCTTGTTCATTTCAGTAAGAAGCATAAAATATTCTTTCCTTTCGATCTGTATTAGATAAAAATATACAATTAATCAATTCTGCATTGTAATACAAATAACCAATAAAACTGTATACAAAAAATCTTCGCATAATCCATAAGGCTAAGATTATGCTCGATTTTTTGTACAGTTTTTAATTGGTTATTAGTATAATAAAATGCGCGTGTAAAATACATTTGTACTCCCTGTGCGTACAGTTAAAAACGCCCTATATATTATAATATAACATTTCAAAACAAAATGCAAGCCTTTCAAAAAAGTCTTGCATTTTGTTTTATATTTATTCACATATGCAATTTGAAATGCAAAATACAGACAATGAAAATTCAGAAAGGAAGTATGCTGTTACAGTTCTCTTCTTTTCATGACCGCTCCCGTAATAAGCGCAAAGACAGCTGCTACGATAATTCCGAATGCGTATATTGCGACATAAAGCAGATATTCGCTTTTCAAATAGATCTTGCTGAGAAGCTCGGCAGCGCCGGTGGTTATCTCGATATTTACAGCAACCATTATAAATATCATTATAGCCGTAATTATAACGGCGCAGAGCATTCCAACGGTCTCTCGTTCAACGCCGAGAATGAAAAGTATCGCATATTGAATGGAAGTCAGTATACAGGTAGCGGCAAAAAGTACAGCTCCCATCATCGGAATAGTGAAGCCGTCGTCCTTTGAAGCATAGTAATACTGCGCCAGCTGTTCGTCCGTTTTTTCAAATAAAGCCGCACGTTCCGCCGTCAGTCCCAGAAGTATCACAACTGCAGTAACAATTCCTACGGAAAGCACACCTAAAAGAAACCTTGCAAAAACAACGCTGCTCCTGCTTACGGGAAGCACTCCGTACAGCTTGTTAAAATCATTTTTGGCAGCTATGGTGAACACGGATTGTACGCATAATCCCGAAAAAATGATTATCGGCATCATAAACTGAGGTCCCATGTAAAAGCCGAATAGGGCAAAGAAGGCCACAGCCGCTATCATAGGTATAAGAGTTTTCTTTTTAATGCAGATAAGGTCAAGCTTCATAAGGTTAATTATGTCCTTCATCTTTATTCTCCTTTGCAATATAAACCAGTATTTCGTCAAAGCTGATTTTTTCGTACTCGATCTCTTTCGGAAGCATATTCAGATATTCCGTATCAAGCATAGCGTCAAAGCCGTTTCTGTAGGAATGGAAACCTATGCACCTACTTTTCAACTCGTCCGTAACATCAGCCTCGTCCCCTTTAATGGCAACGTACTTTTCGGTCAGCTCGTCCTTAGTTCCCGTGAACCAGACCTTACCGTCGTTAAGCACCGTTACATAATCCGCAATGCGCTCAACATCGGCGGTTATGTGGGTGGAGAACAGCACGCCTCTGTTCTCGTCGGCAATATAATCGGCAAGAATATCAAGAAGCTCATCTCTCGCCACAGGGTCAAGACCGCTTGTAGGTTCGTCAAGAATTATCAGCTCCGCATTGTGGGAAAGCGCCACAGCTATCATCAGCTTCATTTTCATACCCTTTGAGAATGTTCCCACCTTCTTTTTCAGCGGCAGCCCGAAGCTGTTTATCCTGCCGAAAAAGCCTTCGCTGTCCCAGTTTGGATAAAAGCCCTTTAACTGGTTTTCAATTTCTTTTATTTTAAGATGCTCCGCAAAATAAAGACTGTCGAAAACAACGCCTGTGCGCTCCTTTATTTTCTTTGAATCGGAAACGCTGTCAAGCCCGAAAACGCTTATTTTGCCGCTGTTGATGTTCGCCATATTAAGAATAGAGCGTATGGTGGTGGTTTTGCCCGAGCCATTCTGTCCCACGAAACCCATTATGTACCCCTTGGGAAGTGCAAAGGACACATCTTTAAGCTCAAAGCCCTTGTATTTTTTGCAAAGCCCCTGAATTTCAAGTATATTTTCCATATTTATTCCTCCAAGACTGATTTTAATGCCGCAATTATCTCGTCATCCGCAAGACCTGCGTTTCTGCCGTTTGTGACGGCTTTTTCAAGTCCCTCCTCCATTTCGCAGAGCATACGTTCCCGCAGAAGGTCGTTGTTTTTCGGCGCAACATAGTATCCCTTGCCTGCCACCGATACAATAAACCCTTCCTCCGACAAGTCGTTGTAAACTCTGGTAGTTGTGATAACGCTGATTTTCAGATCTCTTGCAAGCTGCCTTATGGAGGGGAGCTGTTCGTCCTCTCCGATCTTGCCGTCAAGTATCTGAGATTTGATCTGTTCCTCTATCTGCTCGTAAATTGGTACGTCAGACTTGTTTTTTAAAATTATTTTCATAAGGTACCTCTGAATATACTGTTATTATTCCGATATATACAGTATAACACCGTATATATGCTTTGTCAATAGTTTTTATAAAAAAATTCCGGTCGATTTTTTGAACCGACCGGCAAGTTTAATTATTGGTTTTCCTCAATTTTTTTCTTTATTTTAGAGATAACAATATCTCCTGCAATGAGCGACGCTGCAAAAAGTACGGCATAAACAATTACAGCAGCCTTAGTCATAGGTATAAACGCCGCAGCAGCCGATTTCACTGTTCCAAATATAATGCACATAACGGTAATAATACCTATGTAAATGTAAAACGCCGCATCCGCCCTGTGGTTTTCAATAAAATTCATTGTTTTATATATAATCAACGAAAAAATTATAATATCAAGACTTGCACTGAAAAGAATAAATACAGCGTCTCCAACGCATTGCAGCATAAGCTCCCGGATCTGCTTTCCCGAAATAAGATAGGGCGAAAAGCAATACTCCATTTCTTCGACCATTCCTATTGCATTAAAGAGTACACGGAACACCGATATTATCTTAAAGAAAGTCACCCATACGCCGAACAGCTCCGTTTTTCTGTAAGGCAGCACCTTTACAGCCTCCTTATGCCGCTTGTAAAACTCAAACATTATCCAGTATAGCCAAAGGAAAATGACCGTTTCCATGCCGTATGAGATCCATGGCGAAAAGCCTGATTCATTTAAAAGCAGCAGACACATTCCTGTTATCCTTGATAAAAATATGATTATTGCTGCACCGAACGGCACGGAAAGAAGGTTTATTCCGCACAGCCTGCACAGAATGTATTTTTTCTTGATTTTGTCCATCAGTAAAACACCTTCGCAGTTTTATTTCTTACAAGTACAAATGCTGCTGTTGAAAGTAAAGCAAGTATCGAAATGACGGTCAGATAAACTGTATTGTCCGTAGTTGTTATTATATGTGAATCCAGCTTGCCCTTTAGTGCAAGAACAATACACATCACTACCCAGAACAGCGACAGCGCTGTCATTTTGTTTGAAACAATGCGGCAGACTAAGGTGTATGCGCAGACTATCATCATTGACACCATAAGGAAAAAGACAAAATTCACAAGTATGGAGGCAAGCTGAACGGAGTTTATTTTTCCCATTGCAAATACCAAAAAGCAGAAAGCTATGTAAAACAAATTCTGCACCCCGTAAACGACAGCAGAGGAATCAATGAAGATATTTACGGCCGTTTCTTTTTTTACGGGAAGAACGTTTATTGTTTTCAGCTTTTTTTCAAATTCTTCGTGTATCATATTTATTGCAAATACCGTGAACATTCCGAACATATTTGCAGCTATAGACATACCGCCTTCATAATCGTTCATCAGGCTTCTGTCGCTTTCTCCCGAGAACATTAATCCGCAGTAACCGAAGCTGACAAGCCATGACAGGAGCGTAAAGATGACAACGCCTCGGTTGCTCAGCAGTTTTCCCACGGCTATTTTTGCTTTATTCATACCAGCCCACCTCCGAAGCTCTTTTCAGAGCAAATTTCTTATAGAAAACATACATTGCAACAGGAACGGCTGCTGCGATCGCCGAAGTAATGACCACACCTGTGATACCGAAGGGTACAGCACTTATAAAGGCTTCAAAGCTTCGGTTATTCTCCAATACGATAGCTGCCAAAAACATCGATATCATAGTAATTGATATTATAATTATTATCGAACACATAAAAACGTTCATTGCCTTGCTGAATCTTTCGCTGCGGAAAAGCACAGCATAAACCGAAAGAAACAATGACGCACTTATGAGCATAAGCTCAATAATTGACATTGTCATTACTGTGCTGAATAAGCCGCCCGAATATACAACATAAACTGCCATTGCAATAACTATTGCGGAGATCACAAGCTGAATTCCGAGCAGTACCTCAAGCTGATAGCGCAGTATACTGCTCCGTCTTATGGGAACGGTCATAAAGGTGTCCAGATTTGTGGGACAGCCCTTGAACTGTTCTCTTGAAGCGCCGACATTTGTCATACCTCCGTAGGGAGTTGTTCCGTTGAGGACAATTACGCTGCCCACATATCCCATAAAGACAAGCACCTGACTGTTTATTCCTATACCTAAAACATTGCTTAAATCTGAGTTTTCTAATGTGAAAAGTGAAATAAAGAACGCAATACAGAAAATAATACCTATAATAAAGTAAACTGTTCCGAGAACGATCGTTTTTCTGCCTATTGTTTCAATAATAACGGATTTGTCCTTTTTGTAAAGCTCCTTGGCGCTCATTTTACTTCACGTCCTCTCCGTTTTTCTTCTGCCAGATGTTGTGGGTAAGCAGGCTTTCAACGTCGGGACGGCGTATGGTAACATTGCCCAGCTTGGGTATGTCCTCTCTGCGCACAAGAGCGGTGAAGCTGCCCGAACCCTGACGGCAGCCGATAAGATAAGGCTTCTGCTTATCCGAGGGGAGGTTTTCTCCTGCCGCAATTGCATATTTTTCCTCTATCTCGTCAATGGACATGGACTCCACGACCTCGCCGCCGATGATAAGGGTTATGTAATCGGCTATCTTGTCAAGGTCGCTTGTAATATGTGTGGAGAAAAGCACGGATTTTTCGCCGTCTGAAACGAAATCACGGAGAATATCAAGTATCTCTATCCTTGCAACAGGGTCAAGACCTGCGGTTGGTTCGTCCATGATGAGCAGCTTTGGCTTGTGTGCAAGTGCAAGAGCAAGCATAGCCTTTGTTTTCATACCCTTTGAAAGCGCAGCGAACTTCTGAGTCTTGGAAAGGTCAAATTTTTTGCAAAGGCTGTCGAAAAGCTCATCGTCCCAGTTATCGTAAGCCATACGGAATATCTTTCTGTACTTTTCAAGGTTGGAGTTGAAGTACATATATTCCTCGTCGGCAATGTAGCCGATAAGGTTCTTTACTTCCGGCTCGTTTTTCAGATTATCCATATCATAAACCTTGATCTCACCGCCGTCACGGCTTATCTTGTTCATAATAAGGTTGATAACGGTGGTCTTGCCTGCGCCGTTCTGTCCAACAAGCCCCATTACCGTGCCCTTTTCAAGCTTAAGGGATACGTCCTTCATTAAAAATTCCTTGTATTTTTTTGATATACCGTTTATCTCCAAAGCGTAGTTACTCATTTTACCCGATCTCCTTATTATCATAAATTTTGTTTACTGTTCCGATGACCGTTTCCTTTTCCGTGCCTGAGCGGCAAAGCTCGGAAACGGTTTTTTCAAGCTGTTCAAGCAGTTCTGCCGTGTGTTTGTCCTGAAGACTGTTAACATTGTCAAGCCTTACATAAGTTCCTCTGCCGGAAACCGTATATACAACGCCCTCACGTTCAAGGTCTGCGTAGGCTCTTTTGACGGTTATGGTGCTGACGTTTATATCCGCCGCAAGCTGCCTTACGCTTGGCAGGAGAGAGTTGTTTTCCAACTTTCCCGATAAAACCGCCTGTCTTATGCAGTCCTCTATCTGCTCGTACATAGGCTTATCGGAGGTATAATTAATATCTATCTTCAACTTATCACCTCTATACTGTGTATATCTGATATACACAGTATATCACCACTATACACACTTGTCAATAGCTTTTTAAAAATTTTTATTCAAATATTAAAAATAATTGATTTTCAAATACGGCAATGGTATAATTATAAGGATAACACGAAAGGAATGGTAAACGTTATGGCGGAAACGTGTAATTCTTCCAACAGGCATAATAAGATCTTGTGCCTTGCAAAGATATTTTATGAAAAAACCGATGAAAACCACCCTGCGACCATTGCACAGCTTATAGAAATGCTGGGGGAGTACGGCGTTACGGCGGAAAGAAAGGCACTTTACAAGGATATAAACTGCCTTGTTGATTTCGGAATGGACATTGTTAGCGTAAAAAGCCGTTCCAACAGCTATTATCTCGGCAGCAGAGAATTTGAACTGCCTGAACTTAAGCTTCTTGCGGACGCAGTATGCTCGGCAAAGTTCCTTACCGAGAAAAAGTCCAAGCAGCTTCTCAGAAAAATAGAATCTCTCGCCAGCGTTTATGATGGAAAGCTCATACAGCGGCAGGTCTTTGTTGCGGACAGAGTAAAATCCGTTAACGAGCGCATTTACATAAACGTGGACGCTATACACCGTGCCATTAACGACGGAAAGCAAATATCATTCCGCTATTTTGATTACGGACTTGACAAAAAGCCTGTTTACCGCAGCGGAGTAAGGATAGCTTCGCCTTATGCCCTTACTTGGAGCGATGAAAAATACTATCTTATCGCATATTATCTTAAATACCCCGAGACCTTTACCAATTTCAGAGTAGACAGAATGTCGGAAATAAAGATACTTGACGATAACGTTATAAAAGCGCCCGAGGAGTTCAATATTTCCGATTATATGAATGCTACCTTTTCAATGTTCAGCGGAGGTTCGGCAGAGGCAGTCCTTGAATTTGACAACAGCCTTATAAACGCTGTAATAGACCGCTTCGGCAAGGATGTTGCATTGAAGCCGTCGGGAGAGGAACGTTTTGAGGTAAGAGTGCGCATAAAGGCTGCCGCACCGTTTTTCGGCTGGCTTTTCCAGTTCGGCAGCAAGGCGGATATAAAATATCCTCCCGAGCTTAAACAGCAGTATGCCGATATGCTTAAAGACGTTCTCGGCAAAATCAATGAGTAAAGGAAAATAAAAATGATATATACAGTTACTTTTAATCCGGCGGTAGATTATGTTGTAAGGACTTCGGCTCTTGTTTCGGGGCGTGTGAACCGTTCCGAGGGTGAAAGCGTATTCTTCGGCGGAAAAGGCATCAACGTTTCAATAGTATTAAAGGAGCTTGGTGTGGAATCAATGGCTCTTGGCTTTGTTGCAGGCTTTACGGGCAAGGCAATAGAGGACGGTGTTGCCGCAAAGGGTATAAAGACCGACTTTGTTCATCTTAAAAGCGGCTTATCAAGAATAAACGTTAAGATAAAGTCCGATACGGAAACGGAGCTTAACGGTCAGGGTCCTGCCATTGGAGAAGAAGATATCGAGGCTCTTTACAGCAAGCTGGACAAGCTTACAGAGGGCGATGTTCTTGTTCTTGCAGGAAGCGTTCCGTCATCCTTGCCTTCCGATATTTATGAGAAAATAATGGAACGGCTGAACGGCAGGGGAGTGCGCTTTGTTGTGGACGCTTCAAGCAAGCTGCTTATGAACGTTCTGGGCTGCAAGCCATTCCTTGTAAAGCCTAACAATTTTGAACTTGCGGAAATATTTGAAACAGAGCTTGATACAACGGACGATATTGTTTTTTATGCAAGGAAAATGCGTGAAGAGGGTGCTTGCAACGTTCTTGTTTCCATGGCGGAAAAGGGTGCAGTGCTTGTGGACGATCAGGATGGCGTTCACGTTATCGCCGCCCCGGAGGGTACTGCGGTAAATTCCGTAGGCGCAGGAGATTCTATGCTTGCAGGATTTATTGCAGGTCTTGCTTCAACAGGTGATTACGGTTACGCTCTCAGGCTCGGTACTGCAGCAGGAAGTGCCACCGCTTTTTCCGAGGACCTTGCAGGCAGGGAAGAAATAGAGGAGCTGCTGAAATCTATTCCGTGATGTTGACAAATTTCGTCACGGTGATATAATAATTATAGTTTAAATTTTTTACGGAGGTACATTAAAATGAGTTTTACCGAATTGCAGACAGCTTTGAAAGAAGCTATGAAAGCAAGAGATACACAGCGCAAGGAGGCTGTTCAGACCCTTATTGCCGCAGTTAAAAAGGTTGCCATAGATTCCGGCGAGAGAGATAATATTACCGATGAACTGGTTGACAGTGTTATCCTTAAAGAACTGAAGATCGCACAGGAGCAGGTGGATACCTGTCCTGCCGAGGCAGCCGAGCAGCTTGCGGAATATAAGAACAAGCTGGAGATAATCCGTTCCTTTGCTCCCAAGCAGATGACGGAAGAGGAACTTCGCCCCTATATTTCAGAAAAGTTCGGCGAGCTTATCGCTTCGGGCAACAAGGGTGCATATATGAAAACAATTATGGCAGACCTCAAGGGCAAGGCTGACGGAAAGCTGATAAACAAGGTAATTTCGGAAATAGCTTCAAAGTAAAGGAGAGGTCTGTATGGAAAGCAGGATACAGTCTGCAATAGAACGTCATAACAAAGGCTACAACTGCGCTCAGGCAGTAGCTTGTACTTACTGTGATCTTTTCGGCGTAGACGAAACAGAAATGTTTAAAATGACAGAAGGCTTCGGTCTGGGTATAGGCAGCACCCTCGGCACCTGCGGAGCAATTTCGGGAGCAGCTGTTCTTGCAGGACTTGCTTCAAGCAGCGGAAATCTTGAAAAGCCCAATTCCAAAGCGGAAACCTATAAGCTGTCAAAGGAGATAATCACTTCCTTTATTGAAAAAAACGGTTCTTCGATATGCCGTGAATTAAAGGGTATTGACACGGGCAACGTCCTCAGAAGCTGTACAGGCTGTATAGAGGACGCAGCGGCTCTTGTTGAAAAAATCCTTTTTTCAGACAAATAATGCGCATAAGCTGACCTGTTCTGTTAATAATAATCTAAAAAGCACAAGAAAGGATTAATTATTAATGGAACAGGTCGCTTTTTTTGATACAAAGCCTTATGACAAAGAATGGTTCGTTAAACTCAATCCCGGTTTTAAATTCAAATTTCACGAGCATAAGCTTACCGCCGACAGCGCAGGACTTGCGGCAGGCTGTAAGGCTGTTGTGGCTTTTGTAAACGATACTCTTGACAAGGAAACGATAGACAGACTGTGTGAAACCGGCGTAAAGCTCATCGCCATGCGCTGCTCAGGCTATAACAACGTTGACATTAAATATGCAAAGGGAAAGATAGATATTGTGAGAGTGCCCACTTATTCTCCCTATGCCGTTGCGGAACACGCCATGGCGCTGCTTCTTACCCTTAACCGTAAAATTCACAAGGCATCGAACCGTACAAGGGACTTTAATTTCAGCCTTAATGGTCTGACAGGCTTCGATCTGCACGGAAAAACTGCCGGAATAATCGGCACGGGACAGATAGGCTGCATTTTTATGAATATATGCAAGGGTTTCGGTATGGAAACCGTTGCCTACGACCCATACCCGAAGGAAAATTCGGGAATAAACTATGTTCCACTTGACGAGCTGTTTGCACGGAGCGACATTATTTCCCTTCATTGTCCGCTTACCTCCGATACGAGGTATATTATAAACGAAAAAAGCATAAAAAAGATGAAGGACGGGGTCTATATCATCAATACCTCCAGAGGACAGCTTATTGACAGCGACGCTCTTGTGCGTTTTCTTAAAGAACGGAAGATAGGCGGAGCAGGTCTTGACGTTTACGAAGAGGAAACCGCATTTTTCTTTGAGGATTATTCAAGCACGGTCATTGACGACGATGTTCTGTCTATACTTGTTTCCATGCCTAACGTGCTTATGACCTCCCATCAGGCGTTCCTTACGGAAGAAGCGCTGCAGAAAATAGCCGAGGTAACGATATTTAACCTTAAACAGTTTTTTAACGGAGAAGAACTTACCAATAAAGTGGAGTATTCCAAATAAAGCAGAGGGCGTGCGAAATATCGTGCGCCCTGTGTTATTTCACCCTGCAAGCTGCATAGGTTCCATTCTGCTGTACATTGTGTCGGCAAAAATAGCGTAGCCTTTTGTGGGATTGTTGATAAAAACGTGGGTGACCGCTCCCACCAGCTTGCCGTTCTGGATTATTGGACTTCCGCTCATTCCCTGAACGATTCCGCCCGTTTCTCTGAGAAGCTCCTCATCCGTTACTCTTATTATCATATTGCGGTTTTCGTCCGAATCGGCAAGATCTATCTTTTCTATGCAGATCTCGTATTTTTTCGGCGTTGTTCCGCTGATGGTGGTGTAAATATATGCCTTACCCGTTTCTATTTCCTGTCTCATTCCGAGGGGGATAGCCTGATTTGTGGCATTGAAGCCGTCAAGCTCACCGTAAAGACCACATTCTGTATTTTGCGTAAGGCTGCCCATGGAAAAAGCTGAGATGAATCCGCCCATAAGCTCGCCGGGAACTCCGGGTTTGCCCTTTTTTACACCGTTTACCGCAACCTTTACAACTTCTCCCGAAGATAAGGGAAGAAGCTCGCCTGTGTCAACGTCGCAGACGGGGTGTCCAAGACCTGCAAAACAGTTTGTATCCGGGTCGTAAAAGGTCATGGTGCCTATTCCTGCGGAGCTGTCCCGTACCCATAGTCCTGCACGGTATTTTCCGTCAGCGCTGCATTTGCAGGGGTAAAGCGTGGCGATAAAATCTTTGCTGTCTCTTATCATTTCAAGGGTAAGGGCGGTGCCTCTGCTTGAAGAAATTATACGTTCAACATCGGAGTTTGAGGCAACTGCCGCTCCGTTTATGCTTTTTATTATGTCTCCCGGCTTTATTCCGCAGTCGCCTGCAGGGGATTTGAAACCGCTTTCGGTTTCAAAGCTGCTTACTTCCACAACGATTACTCCGTCCGTAAGCAGCTTTATGCCGAAGGGTTCGCCGCAGGGAACCACCACAGGCGATTCTATGCGGCGAAGTTCAACTGTTTTTATAGGTATTATCCCAAGAAGCTTCAGTTCCGCTCTGTCGCTTTCTTCGTTAAATGATGTTTCGCCGGCAGAAGCGCTGCAGGGAGCTGCTCCCACAAGCCCTGACAGATTCAGATCGTTTCCGCCTGTAACATAATAGCTGTTGGGAAGATATTGATTAAGGTATATGACCGAGGCAAGCAAAGATACTATTATAAGATCTATTACGGCAGCCGCAGTTCTTATATATTTCCGCATTTTTTGACCATTCCTTCCTTTTTTTCGGGTGCGTCCGCCGAAACGTCCGCTGTTCGTTATTACTATAAACATTTTGAACGATTTTATCAGTTCCTTATATTCGTTATTTTATATCCATAGCGCCGAAAATAATGTCAATACCGCTAAACCTGCCATTTACCGGTTGCTGCATAGAAAAATAACAAAAACTTACGGAAATACAAATAGCAGTTACCGTATAAAGCCAAGTGCCTTTCCTTAATTTTACAGTGATAAACAGGAATTTTAACGGCTGATTTACAGTAATTTAAACCGAATTGATAGTTTTTTGATACCGATATTGTATTTTTTGAGAAAATGTTATCTGTTATTGGCAAACCTGCACTTGAACAACACTTTTTATTTGGAAAACACTTGATTTTTATAAGCTGAAATGTTATAATGTATAAATAGGCAAAGTGAAAATTAATGTGTTAATGGTGATGATATGATAAAAAGCATGACGGGCTTCGGAAGATGTCTTGAAACAGTCGGCGGAAAAGATATTCTTGTGGAGATCAAATCGGTCAATCACAGATATTATGAATTTTCTGCCCGTGTACCCAGAGCCTACGGTTATCTTGAAGAAAAACTGAAAGGCTTTTTGCAGGGCAGGATCTCAAGAGGCAAGGTAGAGGTCGGTGTTACTGTTTACAATGCGTCTGCCGAAAATGAAAGTATTGAAGTAAACAGAGATGTTGCAAAGCAGTATATATCAGCTCTCCGTTCCGCTAATGAAGAGCTTGGACTTACCGATGACCTTACATTGTCAAAGCTGATGCGGCTTCCCGATATTTTTAATGTCAGAAAAGCTGAGGACGATGAAGACGCTGTTTGGGAAAGTGTTAAAACCGTTGCAGGAAAGGCTCTTGATAATTTTATTGCTATGCGTGAAGCGGAAGGCAGAAAAATGCGTGACGATGTTTTGTCGCGGCTTGAATATATTACGGAGCTTGTTGGAAAAATTGAACAGAAATCTCCCGAAACTACCGAGAAATACAGAAAAAGGCTTTATGATAAGTTAAGCGATATACTTAACGATAAAAATATTGACGAACAGCGTATTGTTACCGAAGCTGCCATCTTTTCCGAAAAAACGGCTGTGGACGAAGAAACCGTGCGTCTGAGAAGCCATATTCATCAGTGCAGAGAGCTGCTTGATTCCGATGAAGCTGTGGGCAGAAAGCTGGACTTCCTTATTCAGGAATTTAACCGTGAAGCCAACACCATAGGTTCAAAGGCACAGGATATTGAAATAACCAAAATTGTGGTTGAGCTTAAATCGGAAATTGAAAAAATAAGAGAGCAGATACAGAATATAGAATAATTTGGAAAAAGCTGATTAATGCGAAGCAATCGTTTCGCCGTTATGAGGAACATGCGAAAGTCCGTTACTGAGAATGTGACGAATAGCGGCAAAAACGATTTAATCAGTGTTTCCTTTTCATCGGAGAACTTTATGAAACTTATCAATATTGGATTCGGAAATATGATTTCCGCAAGCAGGCTGATAACGATAGTAAGCCCGGAATCAGCCCCTATAAAACGTATCATTCAGGATGCCAAGGATAAGGGAATGCTTATCGACGCTACTTACGGCAGAAGGACCCGTGCGGTCATTATTATGGACAGCGACCATGTTATTTTGTCCGCAGTTCAGCCGGAAACGGTAGCAGGCAGACTTGGCGACGATGTTGAAGAGGTGCCGGAAGATGAATAAAGGAACTTTGTTTATTGTATCGGGTCCGTCGGGCTGCGGTAAGGGTACTATTCTTGCAGAGGTGCTGAAGAATGATAACATTTATTATTCCATTTCGGCAACGACAAGAGATCCGAGACCGGGCGAGACTGACGGGGTAAATTATCATTTCCTTACAAAGGAAAAGTTTGAAGAGCTTATTGACGGAAACGGTATGCTTGAATACGCTTCCTACTGCGGAAATTATTACGGCACACCGAGAAAGCCTGTTGAAGATATGCTTGCACAGGGCAAGCACGTTATACTCGAAATTGAAGTTCAGGGCGCTTTGAAGGTTATGGAGAAATGCCCCGAAGCAGTATCGGTGTTCATTCTGCCGCCGTCTATGAAGGAACTTCGGCGCAGGCTCAACAAGCGTGGTACAGAAACGGAAGATGTTATCGAACGCCGTCTTGAACAGGCAGGAAATGAGATAAAACAGGCTGATAAATACGATTATGTTATGATAAACGGAGACCTGGACGACGCTGTCAGGGATCTGATGTCCATAATAAAAGTTCAGGAGCTTAAAAAAGAAAATTCAGAATATTTAATTAATGAGGTGTTATATAATGCTTAGACCAACATTAGCGCAGATCGCAACAAAGGGAGAAAGTTATTATTCGGTAGTAATTGCCGTTGCAAAGCGTGCAAGAGAGATCACAGATGAACTGTGCAGCAAGGAGCAGATACTTGAACAGAAGCCTGTCAAGACTGCTATCGAGGAATTTGCGGCAAGAAAATACCTTATCGTGGAGGATCCTTCTTTAAGAGTAGGAAAGTCCGAGTAATTTTTGGAGGGATTGGCTTGGCGTATGAAAAGTATATTGCTGCTGTTGCCGTAAGCAATACAACCTTCGGCTATGACAGACGATATAAATATCTGGTCCCGGTCGATCTTGAAGGGCGCATATTTGTCGGGGGAAGAGTGATCGTGCCTTTTGGCAAGGGCAACCGCAAAAGGATCGGAGTTGTTATAAGAATAGACAACGTTTCCGACCTGCCCGACGGCGAGAATGTAACAATGTTCAAGCCTCTGCGTTCCGTTATTGATAATGAACCGCTTTTGAATGCAGAGATGTTGGAACTGATGATGTGGATTCGGGAAACAACTCTCTGCACTTATTTTGAAGCGTTCAGAACGCTTATTCCCATAGGATTGAGCGTTAATTATACATCAAAGTATATTATTGCGGAGGACAGACCTTCGGATACGGGGATACTGTCGGAAGAAGCAAGAAAACTTTGGGATGGTATACAAAATGACATTCAGTGTCTTGACGAAGCAAAAGCATCGGTCATTAACGAACTGGAAGATAAAGGTTTTCTGACAGAGAAAGACGATGTTAAACGCCGCCGTAAGGATGAGACAATAAAAATGCTTCGTCTGACGGAAAAATATATTGACGGAGAGGTAAAAGCCGATCTTTCCGAAAAGCAAAGAGCAGTTGTGGAGCTTCTGGAGGGCTGCGGCGCTGCGGCTGTCAAGGAGATCAACTATATCTGCGGAGTAACTTCCAGCGTAATAAACACGCTGAAGAAAAAAGAGGTAGTCGAGGCTTTTGAGTATGAAACAATAATCGAGCCGAAGGTCACAGTAAAAGAAAGTGCCGATGATATAATACTTTCCGATGAACAGCAGCAGTGTTTTGACGGTATCTCCGCTCTTATTGACGCAGGAAAGCCTGACGCAGCGCTTCTTTACGGAGTGACCGGCAGCGGAAAGACTGCGGTTTTTATAAAGCTGATACAGTATGTTCTGGAAAAACAGCGTAATGTTATTATGCTTATCCCGGAAATTTCCCTTACCCCTCAGGTGGTTGAGAAATTTACATCGCTTTTCGGAGATCTTGTGTCCGTAATGCACAGCAATTTATCGCTGTCGCAAAGGCTTAACGAGTTTAAAAGAGTAAAAAGCGGTCGTGCTCGCATTGTTGTAGGCACAAGAAGCGCTGTTTTTGCTCCACTTGACAATATAGGCTTGATAATCATGGACGAGGAGGGGGAAAGGACATACAAGTCGGAATCCTCTCCAAGATATAATGCCAAGGACATTGCCAAAAAAAGGTGCGTTACTCATAATGCGGTACTTCTTATGGCGTCGGCAACTCCTTCTGTGGAAAGCTATTATTACGCAGTAAGCGGAAGATATAAGCTGTTCAGCATGACAAAAAGGTATTCTCAGAATCATCTGCCAAGCGTGGAAATAATCGACCTTGCTACAGAAGGCTTTTACGGAAGCTCGTCCACCTTTTCCGAACGGCTGGTTGACGAGATAAATATAAATCTTGAAAGAAAAGAACAGGTGATACTCCTTCTTAACAGAAGAGGTTACTATACATTTATAAGCTGTTGCGACTGCAAAGCGCCTGTTATATGCCCCAATTGCAGCGTTCCGCTTACATATCATAAGGTAAACAACAAGCTGATGTGCCATTACTGCGGTCATATGCAGGATATGATCTCCACCTGTCCTCAGTGCGGCAAAAATCATCTTAAACTGACAGGCATCGGAACACAGAAGGTTGAAGACGAAATTTCCCAGCTTTTTCCCAATGCGAGAATACTGCGTATGGATGCAGATACAACATATTCCCGTTATGCCTATGAAAAAAACTTCAAGGCGTTTGAAAACGGTGAGTATGATATTATGCTCGGTACGCAGATGATAGCCAAAGGACTGGATTTCCCAAACGTTACCTTAGTCGGCGTTGTTTCTATAGATAAAGCCCTTTTTTCGGGTGATTTCCGAAGCTATGAACGCACATTTTCGCTGCTTACTCAGTCGGTAGGCAGGTGCGGAAGGGGAGAAAAGCAGGGCAGGGCGTTTATCCAGACTTACGTTCCCAATCATTATGTAATAAACCTTGCGGCTGAACAGAATTATGTGGGATTCTTTGATCAGGAGCTTGAAATGCGTAAAGCGCTTATTTATCCGCCGTTCTGCGACACTTGTATGTTTGAGTTTTCTTCGGAAATGGATAAATGCGCCGATATTGCTTCAAGGTGTTTTATGAATATGATAAGGGAAAAAATTGAAAAGGAAAAACCGTCTTTTCCTCTCAGAGTTCTTGAACCCTCCAGATGCACATATGAAAAGCTGAACGGCAAGTTCAGGTACAGAATAATTATAAAGTGCAGAAACAATGCGGAATTCCGTAAGTTTATCGGAGATATATACAAAAAAGTGTTTAAAATGAAGGAATTTGCAAACGTTCAGACAACTATTGATATAAACGGCGACATCAGCCTTTAAATAACATTGAAAGGATAGATCTGTTATGGCTCTTCGTAAAATTGTTACCAAAGAAGACGAGGTTCTTCATAAAAAATGTAAACCTGTAGAGGTGTTTGACGCAAAGCTGGGAATATTGCTTGACGATATGGCAGAAACTATGTATAAAGCCAACGGTGTGGGTATTGCTGCACCTCAGGTGGGAATTCTCCGCAGAGTTGTGTTTATTGACGTCGGTGACGGTCCCGTTGAATTGGTGAACCCCGTTATCGTTAAGAAAAAAGGCTCTCAGCGAGGAATAGAAGGCTGCCTGTCCTGCCCCAATGAGTGGGGATATGTTGTAAGACCTATGGATGTGGTTGTAAAGGCTCAGGACCGTACAGGCAAGGAGATACAGTATAAATGCTCGGAATTCTTTGCAAAGTGTGTTTGCCATGAGCTTGATCATCTTGAGGGACATCTTTTTACTGAATTTGCAGATGAAATGGTTGACCCCAGCGAGCTTGAGGACGCTTGATAACGCTTTTTGAAAGGACAATAGGTTTAGTATGAATATAGTTTTTATGGGAACACCCGATTTTGCTGTTCCTTGTCTGCAGGCGCTTATTGACGGCGGACATAATGTTCAGGCTGTGTTTACTCAGCCCGATAAGCCTAAGGGAAGAGGTTATAAGCTGCTTCCTCCGCCTGTAAAGGAATTAGCCGTTACACATAACATACCCGTATATCAGCCCTTAAGCCTGAAAAAAGGTGATGACGCAGCTGCAGCTTATGAAACCTTAAAGCAGCTTGCTCCCGATCTGATAGTAGTTGTTGCATACGGAAAGCTGCTGCCGAAGGAGATACTGGAACTGCCTAAGTATTTTTGCGTTAACGTACACGCTTCGCTTCTTCCGAAGTACAGAGGTGCGGCGCCTATACAGCGTGTGGTTCTTGACGGGGAAAAGGAAACAGGCGTTACCACTATGCTTATGGCGGAAGGTCTGGACACAGGCGATATGATAATGAGCGCTTCAACAGAGATAGGCGCTGATGAGACTGCTTCCGAGCTTCACGACAGACTTGCGGTAATGGGTGCAAAGCTGCTGACAGACACCGTTAAAGCTATTGAGTTGGGAGAAGCAAAATTCCAAAAGCAGGATGACAGCAAATCAAATTATGCTTCAATGATAACAAAAGATATGTGTCCCATAGACTTTTCTTTATCCGCTGCGGAGGTGCATAATAAAATAAGGGGCTTGTCCTCTTCTCCCTGTGCCACTGCAATGTATGACGGAAAAAGGCTTAAAATATACAGATCTACAATGTCCGATACAAAAACCTACAGCGATGCTCCCGGAACTATTGTAAACGAAAAAGACTTTACAGTAGTTTGCGGAGACGGAAAAACCGTTACCTTCCTTGAAATTCAAGCAGAGGGCGGCAAGAGAATGAAGGTTTCCGATTATCTTAGAGGAAAGCCTGTGGTTAAGGGTTCGGTTTTAAGTTAATGTAATAAATTTCGGACAGAAGCCGCATAAAATAATGGAGTGAAATAATATGCCCGACAGATCCCCAAGAGCGGCAGTTGCCGATCTGCTTATCAAGGTTTCAAAGAACGCTTATTCCAACCTTGCTCTTGACGGTGCTTTGCAGAAGTCGTCTTACACGCCAAAGGAAAAAGCCTTTATTTCAAGGCTTTTTTACGGTGTTATAGAGCGCAGGATAACTTTAGACTATATTATTTCTCTGTATAGTTCAAAGCCTTTACAGAAGCTGAACGGCGCTGTTCTAACAGTTTTGCGTATGGGCGTTTATCAGATAGTTTTTATGGACTCGGTTCCCGACAATGCGGCGGTAAACGAGTCGGTGGGGCTTGTGAAGCAGCTTGGAAAATCAAGCGCAGCGTCCTTTGTAAACGCCGTGCTGAGAAATTTTATAAGAAGCGGAAAAACCTACGCTTTGCCGGAGAAAACTGCAAAGAGAATGAGCATTGAATATTCCTGTCCCGAAGAACTTGTTTCAAGGTTCACTGCTCAGTATGGAGAAAAGCGGACGGCGGAATTTCTGGAAGCGTCACTTAGCCCTCATAAACTGTATCTAAGGGTAAATAATACCAAAATAACTGCCGATAAACTTATAGAGCTATTTGCAGAAACGGGTATAGGCGCCCTTAAATGTGATGTTGATGAAAATTGTATTGAAGCTGATTCTTTTGGCTCGGTGGAAAGCAGCGAGTTGTTTTTGAAGGGTTATTATCATGTGCAGGATATGTCCTCTCAGCTTTGCTGTTTGGCTCTTGACCCTCAGAAAAACGACAGGATACTTGATATTTGCGCCGCTCCGGGAGGAAAGACCTTTACCATTGCGGAAATGACAGGTGATGAATGTCAGCTTTGTTCCTGCGACCTTCATTCAAAGCGTGTGGAACTGATAAGAAGCGGTGCTGAACGCCTTGGACTGAAAAGTATAACACCTTTACAGAATGATGCTAAGGTATTTAACAGCGATTTAGGCGTTTTTGATAAGATTTTATGTGATGTTCCCTGTTCGGGATTAGGCGTTATACGCAGCAAGCCCGAAATAAAATATACCGACCTGTCAAAAATAGCCGGACTTCCTAAGGTGCAGTACGATATATTATGTACGGCTTCTGAGTATCTTAAACCGGGAGGAGAACTTGTTTACTCCACCTGTACCGTTCTTAAAGAAGAAAATGACGATGTTATCGACAGGTTTTTAAACGAACACAGCAATTTTGAAAAATCTTGCTTTCTTGGCAGGCTTGGCGAGCCTTTCGGCAGCTATAAAACGGTAATGTTTGCCGAAAAATATGATTGTGAAGGCTTTTTTATAAGCAAAATAAGAAGGGTAAAATAGCCGGAGGGTAATGTATTGAAAAAGGATATTCTTTCCTGCAAGCTTGACGAGCTTGAAGCCGCTCTTACGGAAATGGGCGAGAAAAAATTTCGTGCAAAACAGATATATGAGTGGCTACATATTAGGAGAGCTGCTGATTTTGATGAAATGAGCAATATTTCGTTGTCATTACGCACAAAATTATCGGAAGAATTTTATATAAACCGTATAAATATAGTCAAAAAGCTTGAATCTTCTATCGATAATACTGTAAAATATCTTTATGAGCTTTCCGACGGCAACCATGTGGAAGCGGTTCTGATGGAATACAAGCACGGAAACAGCCTTTGCATCTCCACTCAGGTCGGCTGCAAGATGGGCTGTAAATTCTGCGCTTCAACTATTGCAGGATTTAAAAGGCATCTGCTTGCTTCGGAAATGCTGCTGCAGATATACGAAGCCGAAAAGGAAAGCGGCAGGCACGTTGACAGCCTTGTTCTTATGGGAATAGGCGAGCCTCTTGATAATTTTGACAACGTGGTAAGGTTTCTGCAGATACTTTCTTTTGAGACGGGAAAAAATCTCAGCCTTCGTCATGTTTCGCTGTCTACCTGCGGACTGGTAAACAGGATATACGACCTTGCCGAATACAGGTTCGGTCTTACGCTGTCTATCTCTCTTCATGCGGTAACGGACGAAAAGCGAAGCGAGATAATGCCAGTCAACAATAAATTCTCCATTGCCGAGCTGCTTAAAGCCTGCCGAGATTATATTGACAAGACAGGCAGGAGGATTTCCTTTGAGTATTCGGTTATCCATAACGTCAACGATTCTCCCGAGGATGCGGCAGGACTTATTCGGCTGCTGAAGGGTATGAACTGCCACGTTAATCTTATTCCTGTCAACGAGATAAAGGAAAGAGACTTCAAATCGGATCGCAGGGCGCTTGCCGCATTTGCTGAAATGCTTGAAAAGGGCGGTTTGAATGTTACAACAAGACGTACTCTCGGGGCGGACATAAACGCAGCCTGCGGTCAGCTGAGGCGTGAATACGAGATATAGATAAAAGAGGTGACTTATGCGTGTACGCTTTTTCTGAAACGAATATCGGTCTGTCAAGAAAAGAAAATCAGGACAGAGTAAAAACTGCAGTTTTCGGAGATGACGCAGCTTTTGCCGTTATATGCGACGGTATGGGCGGAGAAAATGCGGGCGGCGAAGCCAGCGAAAAGGCCATCAACGTTATCTACGACAGAGTGACTAAGGTCTTCAGACGGGATTATGACGATAATTCGGTAAAAAATCTCCTTATCTCCGCCGTAACTACAGCCAATGCCGTAGTTTATGACCTTGCCTGGGCAAACCATGCAAAACAGGGTATGGGTACCACCTGCGTTCTTGCTCTGAGAACAGGAAACAAGCTGCACGTTGTAAGCGTAGGCGATTCAAGAGCATACCTTGTTGGAGAAAATATACGCCAGATAACAAAAGACCACACCATGGTCATGAGAATGTATGAAAACGGGGAAATAAGCAAAGAAGAATTAAAGCATCATCCCCAAAAGAATTATATAACGAGAGCGGTCGGAGTTGAAAGCACGGTCCTGCCCGATTATTTCGTAATGGACTTAACGGAAGACTGCACAGTCGTTCTCTGTTCGGACGGGTTGTCGAATTACTGCGACGATCAGGATATTGCCAGGATAGTTAAAACAAACAAGCCGGAAGCTATTGCCGAAAATCTTATAAGGGCTGCCCTTGAAAACGGCGGCAAGGATAATATTTCGGCTGCTGTTATCAAATAGATCATTTGTAATTAATACAGGAGTGAATTCAATGGATAAAAACATTGGCAGAAAGCTGGACGGACGCTATGAAATAACCGAACTCATCGGAGTCGGCGGCATGGCTGACGTTTACAAAGCTACAGATATTCTCGAAGATCGTGTTGTCGCCGTTAAAATTCTGAAAAACGAATTTGCCGACAACGAGGATTTTGTCAGAAGATTCAGAAACGAATCAAAAGCTATTGCCGTTCTGTCTCATCCTAATATTGTCAAAATTTACGACGTCGGTTTTACGGACAAGATACAGTTTATCGTCATGGAGTATATCGACGGAATAACCCTCAAAGAGTTTATAGAGCAGCAGGGAGTTCTGAAGTGGAAGGATACCGTTCATTTTATCATTCAGATACTCAGGGCGCTCCAGCATGCTCACGACAGGGGAATCGTACACAGAGACATCAAGCCCCAGAACATAATGCTTTTCCCTGACGGAACCATCAAGGTCATGGATTTCGGCATTGCACGCTTTGCAAGAGAAGAGGGCAAGACTATTTCCGATAAGGCTATCGGCTCCGTTCACTATATAAGCCCCGAACAGGCAAGAGGCGATATTACCGACGAAAAGAGTGATATTTATTCTGTCGGAGTTATGATGTATGAGATGCTTACGGGGGTTAAGCCCTTTGACGCCGATAATCCCGTTACTGTCGCTCTTATGCATATGCAGAACACCCCTAAGCCTCCCCGTGAAATAAACGACTCTATCCCCGAGGGACTTGAGGAAATCGTATTAAGGGCAATGCAGAAGGAAGCCTCCAAGCGTTATCAGTCTGCATCCGAAATGATTAAAGATATTGAAGAATTTAAGAAAAATCCCAGCATTGTTTTTGAATATAAGTATCTTACTGAGGAAAAGACCCAGTATTACAACGCAGGAGCGGTCTCCAAAGCAGCCGCAGCTGCTGCATATGAAGCAAATTCAAACGAAAAGGGCAGTCATTATGCCGATAAAGGAGACGAGCGCAAAATTAAGACCAAAACTAAAGTCCGCAAAAAGGAGCTGCCTGAGGAATACGAGGATTACAATGACTATGAAGAGGAAGAAAAGGTATCTAAATCATCCTATTTTGTTGTAATTCTTACAGCTATTGCCGCAGGAATACTTATTATCGTTGTAGCGTTTATCGCTATAGCCTTTATGAAGGCTCTCAATGTTGAAAAGACAGAGATAGGTCAGATGCCTAATATAGTCGGATACAGCTATCAGGAAGTAAAGACCTATTATGCAAATCTTTTTGAAGTTAACGTAGAGTCTCAAGAGTATTCTTCCGAATATCCTGAGGGCGCTATTATTTCACAGAATCCGGCTGAGGGACGTGATTATCTTATCGGCAAGGCTGTTGTAAAGGTAACTGTCAGCAAGGGTCCGAGAATGGTCACTATTCCTAACGTGTATGAGCTTGATTCCAATACTGCGCAGAGTATGCTCCACGACAATAACGGTTTTAACGTTATAATCAAGAGCGTTTTTGACGATGAAGTTGATAAGGATACGGTAATAATGACCGATCCCCCGAGAAACGAACAGGCTGAGTACGGTTCAACGGTTTATCTTTATGTAAGCCGCGGTCCCGAGGAGCAGGATATTATTGTTCCCAATGTTGTGGGTTACGACATTGACGCTGCAAAGACCCTTCTCGGTGACAAGTTTACCGTTCAGGTAATGAAACAGGATTCCGCAGAGCCTGAGAATACAGTCATTGAGCAGAGCATACCTTCTGTCGGAGATGACGGAAAATCAAATGTTGTTCCTATTAATTCAACTATTATCCTGACCGTAAGCACCGGAGTTGCTCCGGAAGCGGAAGAGGTCATAACATTTAAGATACCCAGCGGCATAAAAGGCGGTTCGGCAACCTTCAACTGCTATTATAACGGCAATATCGTCGGAACCGAGAAGATAGATAACGTTGCCTATGCTTCGACAGTTTCTGTTACCATTAAGGGCAGCGGTATACAGAAAATCATGCTTGAGGCTGTTAATAACGACACCAAGGAAAGCGCTACTATCGGAGAATATACCGTTGATTACGAAGAAGGTACAGTTACCGAGACCAGCTTTGAAAAGAAGATATTTAAAAATCTGTTTGCCGATGAGGAAGAAACAACTACTCAGAATAATGAGCCGCAGTTTCCTGCAGAAAATGGTGACAATGACGGAAATGCAGAAGATGATGAGGTTATTGACCTTAACGATGATGATTTCTGGGAAAGTATCTTAAATGGCTATTAATTAATGATTTTTGCACAGGACAGGTTAATTATGGAATCAAACGGACTTGTAATAAAATCTATCGGGGGACTCTATTATGTGGAGTCCCCTTTGGGCGTTATTGAATGTAAAGCAAGGGGAATATTCCGGAAGCAGAACATTTCTCCCTGTGTCGGGGATAATGTCAAAATTACGGAAATACAGGATAACAGAGGAGTTATATCGGAAATTCAGCCGAGAAAAAACAGTATCATAAGACCGCCTCTTGCAAATCTTGATTATATTATTTTTGTGGTCTCAACCTGTGAACCCTCTCCGAATTTTACTCTTCTCGATAAGTTTATCGCCATTGCTTCCTACAAAAAGATCGGGAGCATTATTGCCGTTACAAAAAATGACCTGAAATATGATGAACGCATAGCGGAAATTTACCGCAATTCGGGAGCGGAGGTCTTTGTTATAGACTATGACGAGCCTTCGTCTTACGGTGCGCTGTATGATAAGATAAGTGGGAAGCTGTGTGCCTTTACAGGTAATACAGGCGCAGGAAAGTCAACGCTTCTGAATCATCTTGATACAGAAAACGTGCATGAAACGGGAGAAATAAGCCGTAAGCTTGGACGAGGCAGACATACTACCCGTCATGTGGAGCTTTTCAAGCTGAAAAACGGCGCTTACATTGCGGATACTCCCGGCTTTTCCACCTTTGAAACAAACAAGTATGATATTATTCTGAAAGACGATCTGGCGGATTGCTTTAACGAATTTGCCGATTTTGATACAAAATGCAGATTTCAGGATTGTTCCCATACAAAGGAAAAGGGCTGCGCTGTTATCGAAGCGGTGAATGATGGGGTAATTCCAAGGTCAAGGTACGACAGCTATGTTGAAATGTACGAAGAAGCAAAGCAGATAAAAGAATGGGAAATTAAGGACAAGCTATAATGAAGGAATGCTGGATCTTCGGGAGCGCCGATACAAGCGGTATTGACGCAGCTTTGATACCCCAAAACGCATATATTATCGCCGCCGACGGAGGATACTCACGTTTAAAGGCTATGGGTATTATACCCGATATTGTGCTTGGCGATTTTGACAGTTTAAAGGAAGAAGTACCGAGGGACTGCGAGGTAATGACCGTTCCATGCGAGAAGGACGATACGGATATGCTGCTTGCTGTCAGAAAGGCTCTGGCGGCAGGGTATAGTCATATCACGCTCTGCGGCGCTCTGGGCGGCAGATTCGACCACACCTTTGCCAATATCCAGACCCTTGAATTCATTGCCGAAAACGGGGGAGAGGGTAAGATACTTTCCTGCGATAATATAATAATGCTTCAAAGCATCGGAAAAAGGCAGTATATAAGAAAAGACGGGTGGTATTTCTCGATTTTTTCCCTTACGGACGAAGCTGTGGTCACATCCCGTGGCACAAAATACGACCTTTCTGGCTATTCGCTGAAAAGAAGCTTTCCTCTTGGCGTAAGCAACGAAATTACGGAAGAATATGCGGATATTGAAGTAAAAAAAGGAAAACTGCTTGTAGTTTTCTCCAAAAAATAGATTTTGTCAATCACCAATTTTCTATGCCGGCATAATATATATCAAAGAACGTAGTGTTAGCGTTTTTAATTATTATGGAGGAGTACATATGAAAATTGTTGTGATCAAAAGCCCGAAGCTGCTCTCAAACTTTTTCAGGATCGTTTTCAAAATCCGCAGGGATGATGACAACGGCTGAACAAAGCCGCCGTAAGATCAATTCTTCGGCGGCTTCTTGTTATTTTTGATATTGGCAAGAGGCGAGGCGTCCATAGCCGCTTTAAGGTCGTCGTTTGAAACGTGAGTATAAATTTCCGTTGTGGAAATGCTTTTGTGTCCAAGGATCTCCTTAAGCATAAGCGTGTCAACATTGCCGTGCTGGTACATAAGTGTGGCAGCGGTATGGCGGAGCTTATGTGTGGACAAGCCTCTGTTGTCAAGGTTGCTGTCTTTCAGGGCGTTATCCACTATCTGCTCTACACGGCGGTTGCTTATGCGTGTACCCTGTTTGCTCAGAAACAGCGCATTAGGCTCCTTTTCCGACTGCTTTCTTGTGGGAAGATAGCTGACGATAGCGTCTGTGCAGGCGTCATTGATGTGGATTATGCGTTCCTTGTTTCCTTTTCCCAGCAGGCGCATGGAACGCTCGTCAATGTTAACGTCCTGAAGATTAAGTCCCACAAGCTCGCTCAGACGCATTCCGCAGTTGATGAAAAGGGTGACTATGCAGTAATCACGGAGATAATAGGGGTCATCGGGGTTCATATTTTCAAGAAGATTGATGCTTTCGTCAAGTGTAAGAAATTTGGGAAGATGATCGGGCATCTTAGGATAGTCAACGTCCTTGATAGGGTCGCTGTCTATCAGATTAAGGTCACGGTAAAGGCATTTGAAAAACATTCTCAGCGAAGCAAGCTTCCTGTGCCTTGTCTTTGCGGTGTTGCCACGTTCCGAAGCTACATAGTTAAGGTACTGGAGAGCGTCCAGCTTTGTAAAATTCTTTATATATTCAAGGGGAACGTCCTTTATCTCAATAAACTTGAACGGAGTATCGGGCTTGACCGCTCCGTTTTTTACTTTAAGGTAGCGCAGAAAAAGCCGCAGGTCAAAATAATACGCCTCAATGGTTTTTTCCGATTTTAGACGCACGACACGCTGATATGTAAAATAATCGTTTAAAAAGTAAGGGCATTCAGAAGGATCGATTTTAATAATTACCACTCCCTGACAGGTATTTTAACAGTATAATAATACACATTTTGTACACATTAATTGTAATATGAAAAAAATACTTTGTCAAGAAGTAAAAATTTGTTTCAGCTATGGTATTTTAAAAAAATATGTGCTATAATTAAAAAGACTTGTTAAAATAAAGAAAAAGCAAACGCTTACGGCTGAAACTTTTTCTTTGGGCATTTTTCATAGGAGTGATATTATTGAAAATACGATACGATCGTGAAAAAATCGGTGAGGGCATTCATTTTACAACAATAATTAACGAGTGCCAGAAAACAAATACGCTTATCGTTCATCTTGTGACTGAGCTTACACGGGATAAGGCGGCGCTTAACGCAGTTATACCATACGTTCTTTCGGACAGCAGCAGCGAGTACAAGTCCATAACGGAGCTTAACAGAAAGCTGTCGGAGCTTTACGGAGCTTCTCTCAGGGGCGCTGTGTCAAAGCTGGGCGACAGCCAGGTCGTTTCGCTTATGTCAAGCTGCATAAACGACCGTTATACATTTGACGGCGAAAAAATTACCGACAAGACCGCCGAAGTCCTTATGGGCTGCCTTACAAAGCCTTATGTTGAAAACGGCAGATTCTTTGAAAGCGATTTTAACCTTAAAAAGCAGGAGCTTATAGACGATATTGATGCAGAAATAAACGAAAAGCGTTCATATGCGTTCAGACGTGCAGGTGAAACTATCTACAAAAACGAGCCCTGCGCAATTTCCGCTAAAGGCGACAGAAGTTCCGCAGAAAAAATAACCGCCGCAGCTGCTTATGAGCAGTATAAAGAGCTTATGAAGACCGCTCAGATAGAAATTACTTTTGTAGGCGCTTCCAAACCCGATGACAGCGTTAAGAAAATGATAACTGATAGTCTGTCGGACACCGAGCGTTCCTACAAGGGCGACAACCGCTCTGAGCTTTCCAAAGCCAAGAATACCGTGGAACGTGTTTCTGAACAGCTTGACGTTGTTCAGAGCAAAATGGTAATGGCTTTTAAATCCGATTGCAAAAATATTCAGGCAATGAAGCTGATGAGCGCTGTATTCGGCGGAACTCCTTTCTCAAAGCTGTTCCTTAACGTCCGTGAAAAGCTGAGTCTTTGCTATTACTGCTCTTCCGGCTACAACGATAAAAAAGGCGTTCTTATTGTAGACAGCGGTGTGGAGCATTCCAACCTTGAAAAAGCGGAAGCGGAGATACTCAATCAGCTTGAAGCTGTAAAACGTGGAGATTTTACCGACAGTGAGATAAACGAAGCCCGTCTTGCCATTATCAATTCGCTGAGAAGCGTTAATGACGGCGCACGTTCAATTGCCGACTGGTATTTCAAGCAGAATTATTCCGGCTTATCCAATTCTCCGGAAGATGAAATTGAAAAGCTGTACTCCGTGACAAGAGAGGACATTATTGAAGCTGCAGGATCCCTTACACTTGATACGGTGTATGTTCTTACCGGAAAGGAGAGTGCTGAATGATGAACAGAGAAATGATCAGCAACAAGCGCACCAATGAACAATATACTCATATAAAGCACCCTGCCGGTCTTGATATTTACGTCTGGAAAATGGATAATTACAGCACGACCCATGCGCTTTTCGGCACAAAATACGGTTCCATAAACACTAAGTTCAAAACCAAGAACGAACCCGATTTTATAACTGTTCCAAACGGCATAGCCCATTACCTTGAGCATAAGCTGTTTGAAAACGAAGACTGCGATGTTTTCAGCCTTTACGCAAAGACAGGCGCTTCGGCAAACGCTTATACCTCCTTTGACCGCACCTGCTACCTGTTCAGCACAACGAGCAACGTGTACGAATCCCTGGAAATACTGCTTAACTTCGTCCAGGAGCCTTACTTTACGGAGGCTACGGTACAGAAGGAGCAGGGCATCATCGGTCAGGAGATCAGAATGTACGATGACAATGCCGGCTGGAGAGTATTTTTCAATATGCTTCAAGGAATGTACCACAATCATCCCGTAAAGATTGATATTGCGGGAACGGTGGAAAGCATTGCCGAGATAAACGCAGAGCTGCTTTACAAGTGCTATTATACCTTCTACAACCTTAACAATATGGTTCTAAGCATTGCAGGCGACGTTGACCCCGATAAAGTGCTTGAAATATGCGACAAGTGCCTTAAACAGAATGAAAATATAGAGCTTGAAACAGCTTTTGAGTTTGAACCCGATACCGTATGCAAGCATGAGATGGTACAGCAGCTTGAAATATCCCTGCCTATGTTCAATATTGGCTTTAAGGCAAAACCTGAAAATGGAATTGATAGACTTAAAGCGGAAATTGAAACAAATTTTGTTCTGTCGCTGCTTGCAGATGAAAGCTCGGATTTTTACAAAAAGCTTTATGACGAAGGGCTTATCAATTCTTCCTTCTCTTCCGAGGTTTTTGACGGCGACGGCTATTTCTGCTCCATTTTCGGCGGAGAATCGAGAAATCCACGCCTTGTAAGAGATAAAATAATCGAAGAGATAAACCGCTGCAAAAAGGAAGGTCTTGACGAAGAGCGTTTTAATATTATCAAGAAGTCCTACTACGGTTCTCTTATCCGTGACCTTAACGACGCAGAGGCTGTTGCAACGATCATGCTTAACAACAGCATGGAAAAGCTGTCTGCTTTCGATAATATCGAGACGGTTGCAAACTGCACCTTTGAGGACGTTACAGCACGTCTTAACAAGCAGTTCAACACCGATAACGTGGTAATTTCAATAATTGAACCTGTAAATTCCAAGGAGGAGCAGAAATGAGCAATGCAGAGTGGAACACAATATCTTTTCCTGCGCTGAACATTGAGTTCCCTGTTTACAGCACAGCGTTCACCGTATTCGGCGTTCAGATAAAGTGGTACGGCATAATGATAGGCTTAGGTCTGCTTCTTGCCGTTATATACTGCTTCAGAAAAATGAAGGATGTGGGACTTGACAGCGACAGAGCCACCGACACCGTATTTTTTGGCTTTATCGGCGCTATCATCGGAGCAAGGCTTTACTATGTATTTATGAGCTGGGATAATTACAAGGATAACCTCAGCGAGATATTCGCTTTGCGTGACGGCGGACTTGCCATATACGGCGGTATCATAGGCGCTTTGCTTTTCGGTCTGATAACGGCTAAAATAAGGAAAGTGAAGATGCTGCCGATACTGGATCTTACCGGCATGGGATTTCTTATCGGTCAGACCCTCGGAAGATGGGGAAATTTCTTCAATCACGAGTGCTTCGGATGCAATACCGACCTGCCTTGGGGAATGACAAGCCCGAGGATACAGTCTGCGTTATCCGCAAATGCTTCCGCTATTTACAGCTCTACGGGCGTAACTGTGGACCCGACACAGCCTGTTCATCCCTGCTTTTTGTATGAATCCTTATGGTGCCTTATCGGATTCCTGATACTGCATTTCTATTTTAAGCACAGGAAATTTGATGGCGAGATATTCTTTATGTATGTTGGCTGGTACGGACTTGGAAGATTCTTTATCGAAGGTCTGCGTACCGACAGCCTTATGGTAGGTCATCTGAGAATTTCACAGCTTGTTGCCGCTTTGAGCGTTGTTGCCGCTATAGCGGTAATTATTGCTATGAGAATGAAAATAAGAACGGACGGCGAATATACATTCTATAAGGATACGGAAGAGTCCAAGGCGCTTCTTGCCGAGACTGAGAAAAAATATGCGGAGGCAGAACAGAAGCGTAAGGAAAAGAAAGAACGCATATCAAAAACCGACAGCGAAGTTCTTGAGGATAAGGACAAGCTGGTGGATGATACAGATAAAGATGAGACCGATTCGCTGAAAGAAGACAGCGCAGCGGCAGAGGAGGAAAATAACAATGGCGAAAATAATTGATGGAAAGGCTATTTCCGCAAACGTAAAGGCTCAGGTAAAGGAAGAATCCGACAAGCTGAAGGCACAGGGTATAAGCATCGGACTTGCCGTGGTTATCGTTGGCAATAATCCTGCTTCAAGAGTTTATGTAAACAATAAGAAAAAAGCCTGCGCAGAGGTAGGCTTTGAGTCCTTTGAATACGCTCTTCCCGAAGAAACAACGCAGGATGAGCTTCTTGCCCTTGTGGAAAAGCTCAACGGCGACGATAAGGTAAACGGAATACTTGTTCAGCTGCCGCTTCCGAAGCATATTGACGAAAACGCAGTTATCAATGCTATCCGTCCCGATAAGGACGTTGACGCATTCCATCCTGCAAACGTTGGACATATAATGATAGGCGATTTCAGCTTTTTGCCCTGTACCCCTGCAGGAGTAATGGAAATGCTTGCTCAGACAGGTATTGAAACAGACGGCAAAAACTGCGTAGTTATCGGCAGAAGCAATATTGTGGGCAAGCCTATGGCTATGCTTCTTCTGCACAAAAACGCTACCGTTACCATTTGTCACTCCCACACAAAAAATCTTGCGGAAATTTGCAGCAAGGCGGATATCCTTGTAGCTGCGGTGGGAAAAGCGAAGTTTGTTACCCCGGATATGGTAAAGGAAGGCGCTGCGGTAATTGACGTAGGCATGAACCGACTTGAAAACGGAAAGCTCTGCGGAGATGTTGATTATGACGCTTGCTTTGAAAAGGCAGGTTATATAACGCCTGTTCCCGGCGGAGTAGGTCCTATGACCATTGCAATGCTTATGAAAAATACTCTTACATCGGCAAAGCTCAAAAATAACATAAAATAAGCATATATTTACACTCCCGTGTCAATAATAAACATAATTATTGATACGGGAGTGTTTTTATGTCCTGGAGAATGACAGCTGTTGAGTATTTGTCTGCTGCTGCGGCTTTGCTGCTTGCGGTAAGAGTGCTTGTTGTAAACCGTGATGAAGATGTTATAAGCGCTTCAACGGGCAGGGGGCAGTACAGAATATCTGAGGTAAGCGAATATGCTTCAATTTACGACTGCAATGGAGAAAGGCTGAACAACCGTTCTGTCAGCTACAATGCCCTTATAAATCCTAATGATGTAAATTCTCTGAAGGTTTTGGATTATGTTACCGATATGGATGCGTTCAATAACGGAATGAAAGGGAATCTGCCCTTTTTATGTCCCGTGGAAAAGGAAGCGTCTGGTATTTTACCTGTTTTTGTTAAATATACACGGACGGACGACGACCAGCCTGCAAAGCATATCATAGGCTATACCGCAGATAATGAAGGCGTATGCGGAATTGAGTATGCCTACAGCGAGTTTATACACAGCAATTATGAAGAAAATAAGGCGGTGTTCAGCGTAAACGCAGTGGGAGGCGTTCTTGACGGTTTATATTCGGAAATAAGCGCTGCCGATGAACTGGAAGCAGGCGTTATAACAACGATTGACGCAGGCATTCAGCAAATATGCGAAAACGCTATGGAAGCCTCCGGATATGAAAAAGGCGCAATTATCGTAATGGACGTAAAAAGCGGGTATATAAAGGCCTGCGCAAGCTATCCCGAATATAACATAAGCGCTCTGGAAGAAAGCCTTGACGACAGTGATTCGCCCTTTATAAACCGTGCTTTCTCGGCATACAGCGTTGGTTCAATATTTAAGCTGGTAACGGCTTCGGCAGCTCTTGAATCGGGGATAAGCTCAGAATTTTCATATACCTGCACAGGCTCCATAGACGTTAACGGGCAGCTGTTCAACTGCCATAAGTGGGGCGGACACGGAGAAATTGATATGAGAGAAGCAATCGAAAGCTCCTGCAACCCCTATTTTATTGCGTTAAGCGAATATATCGACAGCGGAAAATACCTGCAGACCGCAAAAAATTACGGATTCGGGCAGGAAACCGTGCTTTGCAGGGGAGTAGTTTCCGAAAGCGGATATCTGCCCAGCGAAAAGGAGCTTTCTGTCAAAGCGGAAAAGGGAAATTTTTCCTTCGGGCAGGGAAAGTTCACCGCTACGCCTTTGCAGATATGCAGAATGACGGCGGCTATCGCAAATGACGGAATGTGCGCCGAACCTAAGCTGATAATCGGAACAAGGGATAGATACGGAACTGTTCTTAGAGAAAAATATAAGATAAATAAGCGTGTAATATCCTATCTGACCGCCGGAGAGCTTCAAAAATTTATGATCGATGTGGTCAATGCTGATAATTCAAGGTCAAAGTCGTATCTGGTGGAATGTGCAGGAAAAACCTCAACGGCTCAGACGGGAAGGTACGATGAAAACGGAAACGAGAAATTGAACTGCTGGTTCACAGGGTATTTTCCCGTTCAGGATCCAAAGTATGCCGTTACCGTGCTTATTGAAGACGGTATATCTGGCAATGTTTCCTGCGGACCTGTGTTCAAAGCGGTGGCAGAGGGCATAACTGTTGCGGAAAAAAACAAAGCAGCGGCAAAATAACCGCTGCTTTTGGTTTATGTAAATATAAAAAATCAATCGTCGTCAAAGTTTCCGGGAATATGAAGCTGCTTGACCGGGATCCTTTTAAGAGGCGAATACATATATTTTGAGCATGATGAATTTCCCTCAACAAGACCGCGCTTTTCGCAAAGAACCTTTCCGCCGTCTTTAGCTCTTGTACCGTATAAACAATACTGGCACTGGGGTGGTATATCATTGCCAAAATATTTCTTCTTTGCCATAGGTTATCAATTCCTTTCAATTGTTTCTATATATCGTTATTATTATATCACATTTTTTTAGATTTGACTATAAAATTTTTGGATAATAATAAAATTGTCATAATTAACAAAAATAAGCTCGGAATTGGTGAATTATGACGGTATGTAGATTGAACGTTACAATCTGTTTGTACAATTTTATTGACATCAATTACATATATTAAAATTTTACAGTATATATATGATAAAATCATTGATATTATTCTGCTTAAATAAAAAATATTTGTTAAAAATCTACCATTCAAAACTCCCTCTACCTGAATTATAACGCATAGACCGCCGAAGGACAGCAGAGCGGTAACGATAGGAAGAAGCTGAATATCCGGCTGAATGGACGAAATATTGCTTATTTCAAGCATTGACTTTAGAATTGCCGTGCAGTTTTCATAGGTTAATCCACTTATCTTGGAAAAAAATACTGCGGCAGCGGTCAAAATTCCTGTTTTATCCAGTATCGCTATAAACGATGAGAAAAAAACTATTGCTGCGCAGATCTTTAATAAGGCTGCTCCGCCGGAGTTTATGGAGTTTATAAGGTCGGTCAGGCGGAACGTTACCTTTACGGGTTCACGGCTTTGGCAGACGGCGTTATTTTTTCTTTTAAAGCCCATAATAACGGCTATGGTGATATTGGCAGCAAAAATACAAATAAAGATAAGCATGCCTATCTTTACGCTTGAATAGAGCTTTAACCCTGCCGTTCCGCAGAAAAACGCAGGACCTCCCATATAGCAGTAGCCGAGCATTTCTTCGGCAGTTTTTTTGTCTGTCCTGCCGTTTTCGTACAGGTCGGAAAGCAGCTTTGCTCCTATGGGGTATCCTGCTGCCGAGCTTAGCAGAAAAACGGAAAAAAGCTTGTCGGGAATGCGGAATATGTACCGTGCAATTGCTCCGAAGGGCAGGCTTATGGCTGCGTACAGGTTTGAGGATATGATAAATCCCGAAATGACCATAAATGCAAATAAAGACGGTATTATCGTCTGAATGCACACGCTTATTGAGTGTACAACGGCTTCTCCAACTTCCTTGGCACAGCAGATCAGAGCAGCGGCATAGGCAAGAACCAACGTGCCCGTTATAAATTTCAATGCTTTTTTCATATTTTCGGCTGTTCCTTTCCTTTCCGTTTTTCACGTTGTTAAAGTATATGTTATTTTTTTTCTTAATATAATAATCAAGAGGCGATAAAATTAAACGACCGGGAGGAAATGTCAAAAATGAGGCTGAAGCTTAAAGAAGAGTACAATAATACCGTTGCAAGACTATGCAAAAAGCAGCTGTATCTGAATACATATATGAACGTTACGGACAATACACGGCTTGAAATTGAGAACTGCAAGCGGATAATCGAGTATAACGATATTTATATACGGCTCAAAACTGCAACGGTCACTCTCCAGATATGGGGGGAAAACCTTAAAATATCGGATTACAACACCGACGGGATCGTAGTTGAAGGAAAGTTCTCCACCTTTGAATTTGAATAGGAGTAAAATTATGTACAGTAAAATACTGGGATATGTGTCATTTAAAATTTTTGCCGCAGATATATCCGATATTGTCAATAAGCTGAGGAACAGCGGATTTGCCGTCCATGACCTGAGAACGGACGGAAAATTCGTTTACGGAGAAATAAGCTGGAGCGATCACGATGAACTGAAAGCCCTTGTAAACGGAAATTCCGCTCAGTTTGAAAGGGAAGATAAGCACGGACTTGCTTTCTGGCTTATGGGATACAAAAAAAGATTCGGCATTGTAGTCGGTGCCATTCTTGCGGCGGCAATGATATTTTATCTTTCCAACACAGTCCTTTCCATCGAGGTCTATGGCAATGAAAGTATGTCGGATTCCGAGATAATTTCGGTAATGAACGATTACGGCATATCAATAGGAAAATTTATCCCTTCTCTTGACCTGAGACGGTGCGAAAGGCAGATAATAACCGCTTTCGACGGGTTCAGCTGGATAGGTATACGTTCCTCCGGGTGCAGGATACTTGTGGAGGTCAGCGAGAGAACGGAAAAGCCGGAAATGGTGCCGACTGCTTCTCCGTGCAACATAATTGCGGCAAAGGACGCACAGATTGTTGAAATAAAAAACGTATATATGGGAATGCTTGTTCCAATGCTTTACGACGGGGTAAAAAAAGGCGATCTCCTTGTCAGCGGAACTGTTAACGGAAAGCTTGACCACGACTATTACGTTCACGCAATGGGGGAGATAATAGGCAGATATGATGAGGAAATAACTTTTTTTCAGCCTTACAGCGACACAGTTACCGAATATTCCGACAGCTTTACAAGAAAGTCGCTTTATTTGTTCGGCGTAAAGATACCGCTTTATCTTAATAAATGCATAGCCGGAGAGTATGAGTTTTCAGAATCCTTGAATTATCTTAGCGTTTTTAACCTGAAACTGCCGGTGGGTATCGTTTTTGAGGAGATAAAACCGTATGTCTTAACAGAATGTATGTATGACAGGGAACAGGTGACTGCCCTGCTTGATGAAAAAATAAAGAATTATGAATATAATTTTTACAGCGGCGAAGATATTGAAATAATTGATAAACAAACAGAATATACCGAAACAGAGGGCGGTGTAAGCGTTACCGTTACATATACCTTGGAGGGCGATATAGGAGTAACTCAAGAAATTATGGCAAAATATTAATTTTTCCCTCTTTTATTTTCAGAATATATATGTTATAATATGATTTGATTATAGTTGAAAATCGGCGCAGACTATGCTGATTGGGATTTTTGAGGTGCTTTTATGGCGGAACGTATAGTTAATGTTGAACGTATCGATGAAATTATTGCCCTTTTCGGAAATTTTGATGAAAATATCAATATAATGCAGAGGCAGTACGGCGTTGCAATACTCAGCCGCGGAAATGATATACGGATAAGCGGCGAAGAACAGAATGTTATAAAAGCGGAAAGCGCCGTTAAAGCACTTATAGACCTTATCCGCAAGGGAGAAACTATCAACGAGCAGAATATACGTTATATCAACACAATGGTGGATGAGGGTACTTCGGAACAGGCGGTACAGCTTGCAGACGGCGGTATCTGCGTAACTACAGGCGGAAAAGTGGTAAAAGCCAAAACTCTCGGTCAGAAAAACTATGTTAAGGCAATTGAAAAAAATACCATCGTTATGGGCGTTGGTCCTGCCGGAACGGGAAAAACTTACCTTGCGGTCGCAATGGCGGTAAAAGCGTTCAAGGCTCATGAAGTAACAAAGATAATACTTACCCGTCCTGCGGTGGAAGCAGGGGAAAAGCTGGGTTTCCTTCCCGGAGACCTTCAGAATAAGGTGGACCCGTACCTCAGACCACTTTACGACGCTCTTTTCGATATGTTCGGTGCGGAAACCTTTGCAAAGCATATGGAGCGTGGAAGCATCGAGGTTGCGCCCCTTGCTTATATGAGAGGACGTACTCTTGACGATTCCTTTATAATCCTTGACGAAGCGCAGAATACTACAAGAGAGCAGATAAAAATGTTTCTCACAAGACTTGGCTTTAACAGCAAAATGGTAATTACCGGAGATATTACTCAGATAGACCTTCCCGACAGCCGCAAGTCAGGTCTTATTGACGCTATGCGTATATTGAAAAACGTTGATGATATATATATTAACCATTTTTCGGAAAAGGACGTTGTAAGGCATAAACTGGTTCAGGATATTATTAAAGCATATGAAAAAGCTGATGAGGAAAGAAAAAGATAAGATGTGAAAAAACAGCTTCCGCAGACATCGGGGGCAGGAAGTAATATGAAAGGGTGGTTTTATATGGCAAAGGTAAAGGTAATGATAAGGAATAACCAGCGTGAGGTAAAAATCCCCGTGGGGCTTCGTCTTTTGATAAGAAAATGCTGTCAGGCTGTTCTTACAACGGAGAATTTTGAGGGTGACGCAGAAGTAAGCGTATCTTTTGTCAATAATAACGAGATAAGACAGCTTAACAGGGTGTACCGTGACAAGGACAAGTCTACGGACGTACTTTCTTTTCCTTTAGGAGAGAACGGCGTTTACGATGTGAATAACGAAACGGGAGCATTCCTTCTCGGAGATGTGGTTATTTCCATGGAAACGGCTGTAAAGCAGGCTCACATTTACGGCCATTCTCTGGAACGTGAGGTGGGATTCCTTACCGTTCATTCCATGCTCCATCTGCTGGGTTACGACCACGAGACCTCTGCTCTGGAGGCTGCAAAAATGCACGAGAAGGAAGAACTTATACTGGAATCCCTCGGAATTTCCAGAGAAGCAACATTTACGAACGAAAATGCTTAAAAATCTCAGGCACTTTTTTAAAGGCTTTACATACGCCTTTAAGGGAATTGTTTACAATATAAAGACGCAGATGAATTTCCGTTTTCATATCACTGCAATGATATGGGTCATTCTTTTGTCGCTTTTTTACGAGCTTAGCAGGTCAGAATATGCGCTGCTCATGCTTGCTTTTTCCTCGGTCATCGTCAGCGAGGCGGTGAACACGGCGGTTGAAAAGGCTGTGGATCTGACAACGGACAAGAAGGACAGGCTTGCCGCTGCTGCAAAGGATTCTGCGGCTGCCGCTGTTCTTATAGCGGCTTTGTTTTCTGTGGCGGTGGGTATATTTTTATTCTGGGACACGGAAATTTTGGCGAAGATAGGAATGCATTTTACGTGTAATCCGCCTGCGTTGATCGCAGCTGTGATTTTGGCGGTCTTATCGTTTATTTTTGTTTTTAAAGGAATTTGAAACTATGAATACAAAAACTGAATTTATTACAATAATGGGACGGGCAAATGTGGGAAAATCCTCTTTGCTCAATGTGCTTGTGGGAGAACAGATTGCTGTTACAAGTGCAAAACCGCAGACGACCCGTACAAGGATCACAGGCATCGTTACGGAAAATGAGACTCAGTACGTCTTTATGGACACTCCCGGCGTTCAGAAGGCTAAAAATAAGCTGGGCGAATGTATGAACAGGGCGGTAAAGGATTCCGTTACGGACGTTGACCTTATAATTCTGGTAGTTGACGCTGCAAAAAATATAAATGATATTGAACGTTCAATTATTGCCGGATTCCATAAAAATGACAATGTTATCTTAGTGATAAATAAAATAGACCTTATTTCGGATAAAGCTGAAATTGCGCAGAAAATAGCGGAATTTTCGTCATTGTACGATTTTAAGGCTGTTATTCCGGCAAGCGTAAGGGAAAACGACGGCGTTGATATTATCTGGGAAGAAATAAAGAAATACGCTGTGGAGGGTCCGCACTATTTTCCTGATGATTCCTTCACAGACCAGCCGGAAAGAGTGCTTGCCGCCGAGATCATCCGAGGAAAAATACTCAATCTTATGCACGATGAAGTCCCTCACGGCATTGCGGTAACGGTAGAGCAGATGAGCGAACGTGTAGACAGCGGCGGAGAGGATATCCTTGATATTTCTGCGGTGATATTCTGCGAAAGAGATTCCCACAAGGGTATGGTCATAGGCAAAAAGGGTGCTATGCTGAAAAAAATAGGCAGCCTTGCAAGAAATGACCTTGAACGCTTCTTTGAGATAAAGGTCAACCTTAAATGTTGGGTCAAGGTAAAAGAGGACTGGAGAAACAGCGAAGCACTTATCAGAAGCTTCGGACTTTCAAATAATACCTCTGATAAATAATTTTTATGCGGACATAATTGTAATATAGTTTCATCTTTCGGAGGCTGTATTATGACAACAAATTACAATGAGGATAAATGGGATGTATTTGAAACCAGCGGCAGGATCTCGGACTATCTTGCGTATAAGGGGATACTGCTGAGTAATTCAAAAGGAGATAATCAGGTTGCCGATGGAAACAGTCAAGGGACTTGTGATATCCGAGCGTAATGCAGGAGAAAATGACAAGTTTATAAGCGTTCTTACCGAAGATTTCGGCACTCTTGATGTTATTGTCAAGGGTGCAAATAAAATAACCGGCAAAAACCATGCTGCTGCACAGCTTTTTTCTTATTCCACTCTTTGTCTGGACGTAAGGAAGGACAAGTATTATCTGAACAGCAGCGAGATAATATACGATTTCTTCAATCTTCGTCTTGATATAAAAAAGCTGGCTCTTGCCTGTTATATATGCGATGTTACAAGGTATGCTATCCTTTCTGGATGCAGCCCGTATGACAACAACGTAATGCGGCTGGTGCTGAACTGTCTGTATATGCTTGATACGGATAAGCGAAGCTGTGATTTTATCAAGAGCGTATTTGAACTGAGGTTTACATCTGATATAGGCTATAGACCTCAACTTATAGGATGTCTTAGATGTTTTACTTACAGCGCACCTGAAATGTACTTTCTGATAGATAAAGCATGTGTTTTTTGCAGCGAACATTTTTATCGGAAAGGCTTTGAAGAAAATTATAACCATGTGAAGATAAACCCTGATGAGCTTGCGGCGCTGCAGTTCATTTGCTTGTCGGAAATTGAAAATATTTTCAATTTCCGTTTGTCGCCCAAGTCTCAGGATAAAATAGGAAGTATATCGGAGAAGTATATCGTTACAAGACTTATGCATAAATTTGAAACGCTTAATTATTACTACTCTGTTTTATAATTCCTTTATCGGGAAAGGCGGTCATCATGAATAACTATTACAAGTCGCTTGAATTACATAAAATTCTTGAGATGCTGTCCGACGAAGCGTCTAATTCAAGAACAAAGGAAGCGGCACTGGCTCTTGAGCCTCAGACAGATATTGACATTGTAAAGTCGGAAATGAAAAAAACTTCGGACGCATTTGATCTGTCAGTAAAATACGGAACTCCGGCATTTTCAAATTTTAAGGATATAAGAGGTTCGTTAAGACGAGCTTCTTCGGGCGCAAGTCTTTCTCTGAGAGAGCTTCTTGACATTGCTCAGATGCTTTATCAGGTAAGAATGCTGTCGGACTGGTATAAGACCGTGGATGAGACAGATACATCCATAGGTTATCTTTTTTCTGCCCTGTCACCGAATAAATATCTTGAAGATAAGATAAAGAACGCAATTATTTCGGAAGATGAAATTTCCGATATGGCAAGCAAGGAGCTTGCGGATATAAGGCGCAAGATAGCTCAGGCAGGGGTAAGGATAAGAGAAAGCCTTGACAAGCTGGTTCGTTCGGCTGAGATACAGAAATCTTTGCAGGAAAACATCGTTACAATGCGTGACGGAAGGTACGTTCTGCCCGTTAAAGCGGAGTTCAAGGGCAACGTAAGCGGACTTGTCCATGCCACCTCGGCTACAGGCTCGACCTATTTTATAGAGCCTATGTCGGTTGTTGAAGCAAATAACGATATAAAGGTGCTTCAAAGCCGTGAACAGGAGGAAATAGAGCGTATCATAGCGGAGCTTTCGGGAGATTGCGCTTACTGTGCCGAATCCCTTTCTGCGGATTATGAGACCTGCGCCGAGATAAATCTTTATTTTGCAAAAGCAAATCTTGGTGCAAAAATGAGGGGTTGTGTTCCCGAAATTTCTGATAACGGGTTTATTGACCTGAAAAAGGCTCGTCACCCTCTTATTGACAAAAACAAGGTAGTTCCCGTTGATATTAAGCTGGGAGAAGAGTATCAGGCGCTTATCGTTACCGGTCCCAACACAGGCGGTAAGACGGTAATTCTGAAAACTACCGGCTTGCTTACAGCGATGGCAATGTGCGGACTTATGATACCTGCTTCGGACGGAAGCAAAATATCCGTATTTGACCATATTCTTGTAAATATAGGCGACCAGCAGAGCATTGAGCAAAGCCTGTCTACGTTTTCGTCCCATATGAGCAGCGTTGTACAGATACTTGAAGCTGCCGATGACAGGTCCCTTATACTTCTGGACGAACTTGGTTCGGGAACGGACCCTGTGGAGGGCGCTGCGCTTGCTGTTTCCATTATTGAGGATATGGTTTCAAAGGGCAGCAGGCTGCTTGTTACGACCCATTATCAGGAGCTTAAACTGTTTGCTATAGAAACGCCCGGAATAGAAAATGCGTCCTGCGAGTTTGATATTGCTACGCTTCAGCCGACATATCGTCTTATTATCGGTTCTCCCGGAAAATCAAACGCTTTTTCGATCTCGGCAAAGCTCGGTGTTCCGTCAAACATAATAAGCAAGGCACAAAGCCTTGTTTCTACGGAAAATCAGCGTTTTGAAGAAGTTGTTGCCAAACTTGAAGAATCAAGGCGGCAGCTTGAAAAGCAGAATGAAGAGATCTCTGCATTAAAGCGTGAACACGAAGAAAAGCTGGCTGAACTTGAAAAGGAAATAGACGATTTTAACAGCAAAAAGGAATCCGAGCTTGAAAAAGCAAGAGTTCAGGCTATGCGTATCGTTGAAAGCTGCCGTATGCAGTCGGATTCTATCCTTGACGAGCTTGACGAACTGCGTAAACAGAAGGACAAGGCAGATTTTTCAAAACTTGCTTTAAATGCAAAATCAAAGAGCAAGTCTGTGCTCAATAAAATGTACGATACTGCCAACCCTGTTCAGAACCGTGAGCATAAGGAATACAAGCTGCCCAGAGCGCTGAAAAGGGGAGACAGAGTTCTTATTTTTGATATTGACAAAACGGGAATACTTGCCGGCGACCCTGACGCAAACGGAAATGTTTTCGTTCAGGCAGGAATTATGAAAACCAAGGTCAATATCAGCAAGCTGCGTCTGCTTGAACCCGAACAAAAGGTGACTGTTCAGAACAAAAAGGTCTCTTCCAAGAATGTCAGAGGCAAAATGCAGCGCAGCGCTTCTCTTGAACTGGATATAAGAGGCTGTGCCGTTGACGAGGGTATTCACGAAATGGATATGTTCATTGACAACGCTGTGCTTACGGGCGCAGGCATCATTACGGTCATTCACGGAAAGGGAACAGGCGTGTTAAGGCAGGGTATTCAGAATCATCTCAAACATCACCCCTCAGTAAAAAGCTTCCGCTCGGGCGTTTTCGGCGAGGGAGAAGACGGTGTAACGGTCATTGAGCTGAAATAAGGCATAGTACAAGCCGATTTCGGAATAGTAATTACCAAAATTATATTTCGGAAAGCCGGTAACAGCTATGAAATGCACCCTTAACGACATACGCAGAAAAGAAATAATCAATATCCGTTCGGGAACGAAGATAGGATATGCCGATGATGTTGAATTTGACACGGACAGCTTTACAATAAAGTCAATCGTCATATACGGCAGGTATCGGATGTTTGGATTTCTGGGCAAGGATGATGATATTGTTATAAAATGCCGTGATATTGAAATAATTGGTACCGATACGATACTTATCTCTGCCGATGAGTCAATATTATTAAAAGGCATGAATGTAAAGTGCAAAAATTTGTGCAAATAAACATAAAAAAATAGTTGCAAATGCAATTGAAATGTGGTATAATATTTCAGTAATTCACACGTCTGTGCTTTTAACGTTGGTGCTTGCTTGTGCAAGTTTAAGTTAAGTCAAGCCGGGCGGAGGATATAATAAAAAAACCAAATGGAGGAAAAAACAATGGGCGTAGTATCAATGAAACAGCTTCTTGAAGCCGGTGTACACTTCGGTCACCAGACAAGAAGATGGA
>JBJEQN010000017.1:0-22003 GCA_051881775.1 Oscillospiraceae bacterium
TGCTCCGAGAAGAGCGTCTTTGACCTCACGGTGTTCGTGAACGACAACTCCGTCGATGCCTGCAAGTCGCATACCCATTTGTGTATCAACATTGTCGCTGATGAGATAAAAACGCATATGACCGCCCTCTTTGTCAGATAAAGAGCATAAGGAGCGCAACTACGAAGCCGTAAAGCGCACAGCCTTCACCCAGAGCAACGAAGATAAGAGCCTTTGAGAAGGACTTGGGGTCTTCGCTTACTGCGCCGATAGCAGCAGGAGCAGCCGCAGCAACGGCAATACCGCCGCCTATGGAGCCAAGACCAACTGCAAGTGCGGAAGCAAGATAAAGCATACCGTTGCCGCTGCCGGGATCCTCTGTTTCTTCTGCGGAAACGGAAGCAGGTTCAGCCTCGCTGTCCGCATATGCGCTTATTCCGATAGGGAGCGCTGCGCAAATTATCATTACAGCAAAGAAAGAGCAGATGTTGCCGATAAAAGCGTTTCTTACGGACTTGCCGTTTTTGCGCTTTTTGAAAGCTACCGCCATAGGCAGGATAAGCAGAGCGAGAACTACTGCGGGAAGTAAAAGAATGTACAACATAACAAATTTCCTCCATTAACTCTTTATTCTATGGTTTCATCATAGTTGATCTTAACGGGCGTAAAGGGTATGCCGTCGCCCGAATAGAAACGTGAAAAGATCTCGTAGAATTCAAGACGAAGCGTCTGGATTCCAACGAGCAGACCCTCGATTCCCATTACGAAGATGTTGCCGATTATCACCACAACGGGAACTGCGCCTGCGGAAACGTAATCTGCAAGAGCCATAACTACCAGCATCATCGAAGCGTGGGAAAGCACAAAGCCGCCGATACGGACAAAGGACAGTGTGTTGGTGGCGTAACCAAGCAGGAACTCGAACACCTCAAAGAAGTTTGAAGCGATAAAGTCGCCTACTCCGCCCTCCATATGGTACTTTTTGCCCTTTACCCAGCAGGAGAGGGGTTCTCTCATAAACATTGCCACAAGGGGCAGTATTATAAGAACGATTATATAAGCCGCATTTACGATATGCGCACCGAAAAGCGTTGCAACTGCGCCCACAAGTATGGAGCCAAAGAAGATAAGTCCCGCAACGCCGTTGTTTCCGAACAAAGCGCTTTCAAGCTGCTTGTTTTTTATGCCCATAACGATATTTATCAGTATGGAAATGAACATTATAAACACGCCGAGAACTATCGCACCGATAAGTATGGTCGTAACATTCTCCATTATCTTGAATGGCAGGAAGGTTATTCCAAGCGCCTCATAAACAGGGTCAAGGAGTTCTTCAAAGCCGAACACGCTTCCGTATATAAGTCCGAATACTGCGCCGGAGATTCCAACTCTTGTAAGGATAGGTCCAAGGGAGAATTTCTTGAACTTCCACAGCAGAGCGCCCAGTATGGCAAGCACAAGTCCCTGTCCCACATCACCGAACATTATTCCGAACAGCAGCGTGTAGGTTATGGCAACAAAGGTTGTGGGGTTTATGCCGTTGTAAGAGGGCAGACCGTACATTTCAACGAACATTGAGAAGGGCTTTGTGAACTTGTTGTTTTTCAGCTTTATAGGCGGCTGCAGCTTGCCGTTTGCGTCCGCAGGCTGCATTAGAACGGAAACGCCGTCCATATCGTCAAACAGCTTCATAAAGTCCTCGGAATCGCCCTTGGGAACAAAGCCTACGATAAGGAACTTGTCCCCCGTTATGGCAGCCTTGTTTCTCAGGTCAAAGTTGTCGTGCCGTGACTTGTACATAGTAAATATCTTGTCAAGCTGGGACTTTTCCTTTGCCATAAGCTCCGCAATATCCTTTTTGCAGGCGTCCGTCTCCGAGCGGTTCTCGTCTATCATAGCCTTAAGCTCTTCAACAGCATCCTCGGAGGTGCCGTGGACGAAATCCGCAATGTGCATCCTCTCAAAATAGAGGGATTGGAAAATATCGTCTATTTCCTCGGCGCAGGAAGCAGGGGTAAAATAAACGCCCCAGTAATATTCCGTTTCCTCGGTAAAATATGTGAAGTAAAAGGTCTTGTCGTTGTAATAGGGCAGCTTGTTGTAGCTGTCAACGGGCAGCCGTCCGAAACGTGCCTTGATATATTCGCAGGAGAATATCTGCTGAAAATCAGCGTCCAGACCTTTAAGGTGCATGACCTGATTAAGTGCCTGTTCGTAAGCGTTCAGCTTGTCCTCAGCCGCCTTTTTCTTTTCGATAAGCGTTTTCAGCCTTGCCCTGACATCATCAACATACTTTTCAAGGGCAGAAGCGCTCTTGCTTTCAATATCGGAGAAATCCGTGCTTTCCGGCTTCACTCCGGTCTGAGCGGCAATTTCCCCCAGCTTTTTCAGCACCGCAGTATAAGGATTTTCCTCCTTGAAGGAGCTGAACCCTTTGTCCTTGCCTGCTATTTTTGAAGCGGATTCAATGTGGAAGCATCCGCATTCGCTCAGTCTGACAAGAACGGCGTCAAGATCCTTTGTAAGTCCCGCAATGTTGACAAATTCCATTCTTTCTATAGACATCCCGAAAAATTCACCTCTCCCTTATCAAACTATTATAAGTTTTTCTATCTGCTTCGACGGCATACCGTATCTTACGCCCTCGATAATGCGTATAAGATTGCTCAGCTCAACGCCCATAAGATAAGTGAAGGCGTAAACGCTGACGGAAGCCTTGGAAGATGATTTAAGCGCCAGCTTTGCATATTTGAAGCGCAGACGGTTTGCATTGTCTTCAAGGTCGTTCATATCAAGACCGCTGTCGGCTATCTGCCTTCCGTAATAGGTCTTGGAAAAGCGCCTGATAAACTCCGCCTTGTCGGGAGCGCTGTATATCTCCTCCTGCTTCGCTTCGGAAAGTCTGCCCGAAAAACGGAACATCATAGGTTTTATTTCCTTTTCGTCAGCGCCGAAGAACGATGTCATTCGGTAGGCGTTGATAACGTTTATAAGGTCGATGTCGGTAAGGATCATTGAGTTTAGCATATCGGCCTCTTTTTTGCTGTAGCCTGCGATATTTTTTTCTATTCTTCCAAAGTAATAGCTTCTCAGCTTGTATTCGCAGGCGGAAAAATCCACCTTGCCGTTTTCATCGGTCTTTTCTTTCTTGATAACGTCATAATAAGGCGTTTTTTTCAGAAAATCAAGCAGTTCTTCAAAGCTGCGCACCTTTGCTATCTCAATAAGGTCAAAGCAGGTCATTCCGTTTATATAGATAGGAATATCCGTTATCTGATCCTCCGAATTTGCATTTATATGTCGGATACAGCTTAAAATGACCTCTATCTCCGCCTTGATGATGCGGAAGTTGTAGAATTCCTGCCTGTTTATCCTCTCAAAGCCGGTAATTTTAAGGTAAACCTCAAAGTAATGCCTTGCCAGCAGGCTTTCAAGGAAACCTCTGTGAACGGAATTAACGTCCACGGAAGAAAGAATATTGCTGTAGTGGGTATTTTTTTTGAGATAATCCGCAATTTCCGAAACGCTCTGCTTGTTTATCAGCTCGCCGTAATCCTGAGAGGTTATCCTCTTGCCGTACATTGCCCTTATCTTGGCAACGGTGGCGTTATGGCTGCGATTTAAAATGTTCATAACCATTCCTCTTTTTTATCAGCCGTTTGTTACAGCACGGAATATCTGCTCTTCCCATTTTTCGTGACGGGCTTCGTAGACCTCTTCAAGGCGTTTAAGCTCCTTTTCGCCCTCGGCATTTATCGCAGACAGCTTTTCATCTGCCTTGCGCTTTTCCTCTTCTTCAAGTTTTTTCAGAGTTTCATCGGCATTTTTCACTCTTTCGCCGATAATGCGCTCCTCTTCCGCTTTTGCGTCGGCAATAATGCGGTTTTTGCGGTCCTCAGCCTCAGCCAGCTTTTCCTTTGCGCTGCGGTCGATCTCAAGAATGCTTGAAATAATGCTGCTGTCCATATAAACTCCTTTCCGGGAAGTCCTTTCCCTTATCCTGTTCATTCGCACAGATACCCATGCTCCAAAAAAAGCACGGGTATCGCAAACATTAATTCTTTAAGCTGTGGAGCGGTGCAGGTATCTGTCCGCCTCTGTTTATAAACTTGGACGGCGAATACTTGTTAACGCTCATAACGGGACCCTTGCCGAAAAGACCGCCCCAATCGAGGAATTCGCCTTCCTTCATACCGATAGCAGGGATAACTCTGACAGCGGTAGTTTTCATATTTACCATACCGATAGCTGCTTCATCGGCAATAATGCCGGAAATAACATCGGCAGGAGTGTCGCCGGGGATAACTATCATATCAAGTCCAACGGAGCAGACTGCTGTCATAGCCTCCAGCTTTTCAATGGTAAGAGAGCCTCTTACAGCAGCGTCTATCATTCCTGCGTCCTCGGAAACGGGGATAAATGCGCCGGAAAGTCCGCCTACTCTCGAACAAGCCATTACGCCGCCCTTTTTAACAGCGTCGTTGAGCAGAGCAAGGGTAGCGGTAGTTCCGCAGGCGCCGCAGCTTTCAAGACCTATTTCTTCAAGGATATGAGCAACGCTGTCGCCCACAGCAGGTGTAGGAGCAAGAGAAAGGTCAACGATGCCGAAGGGTACGCCCAGCCTTTCCGAAGCGGTAACGCCAACGAGCTGACCTACTCTTGTTATCTTATATGCAGTTTTCTTGATAATATCGGAGATCTGTGTAATGTCTGCGTCGGGGTACTTTGCAAGAGCGGAGCGAACAACTCCGGGTCCCGAAACGCCCACGTTGATCATACAATCAGGCTCGCCAACGCCGTGGAAAGCGCCTGCCATAAAGGGGTTATCCTCAACAGCGTTGCAGAAAATAACAAGCTTTGCAGCGCCGAAGCACTGGTTATCAATGGTCTTTTCTGCGCACTCTCTTACAATGCCGCCCATCATTTTGCAGGCGTCAAGGTTGATGCCCGTTTTTGTTGAGCCGATGTTAACGGAGGAGCATACGCAGGTAGTTGAAGCAAGAGCCTCGGGTATTGACTTTATAAGTCTTTCGTCGCCTGCGGAAAAGCCCTTTTGAACAAGAGCGGAATAACCGCCGATAAGGTTAACGCCCACAGCCTTAGCCGCTTTTTCCATTGTAAGAGCGAACTTGACGGGGCTTGCATTGCAGGCAGCGGAAACGATAGCTATAGGAGTAACGGAAAGGCGCTTGTTGATAATGGGGATACCGTATTCCTTTTCAATATCCTCACCCACTTTAACAAGGTTTGCGGCACTTTTTGTTATCTTGTCATAAACCTTGGCACACGCCTTGTCAATGTCGCTGTCGATACAATCAAGCAGCGATACGCCCATGGTAATGGTTCTGATGTCAAGACATTCGTCCTGTATCATCTTAATGGTTTCAAGTATATCGTAAACTTCGATCATATGTAATTCCTTCCTGACCGGTCATATTCTGTGCATAATGTTGAAAATATCCTCGTGCATGGTGAGTATCTTAAGACCCTGTTCCTCTCCCAGCTTTGTCATTTTGTCCGCAAGGGCAGCAAAATCAACGTTCAGATTGGAGATGTCCACCAGCATTATCATTGCAAAAAGATCCTGAATAACGCTCTGAGTTACCTCGATAACGTTAGCGTTGTTTTCAGCGCATACAGCGCTTACCTTGGCAAGAATGCCTACAGCGTCCTTGCCTATGACCGTAATAACAGCTCTCATAAAGAAAACCCCCGTAAAATTTAATTAAAATCAAAAATCAGTAATTATTATATCACAATCAGCCCAAAAATAAAAGGCATAAATCACACAAATTTATATCTTTTTTTATAATTTATTGTGTCAAATTGCAGACAAATTATGCTTTTTCGCACAAAAAACCATTATCTTGACTATTTTAAAGCCCTTATAAACCGATTTATAAGTGTAAAATACATATGGACTTTTGCGAAGCAATGTGATATAATGCAAACAGGAAAAATTTTTCCTAAGGCAACACCGCACAAAGACCGCCTGACGGCTTTGTGTACGCCTTGCTTGCAGCTTTTCCGTCATATCGCATCAAAACTCCTTGAAATACATCAAGTATTCCTGCGTCGTTTTGATACAATCTGACGAAAAATCTGACTGCGCAATCCGCACACAATCTTTGTGCGGTATTGCCCTAAAAACTGAAAAAAGGATGGTTTTACAATGGATACTATAGTTAAACTTCTTAAGCAGAACGCCAGACTTTCCACCAAAGAACTTGCCGCGATGACGGGGCTCTCCGAAGCGGAGGTCGAAGCCCGTATCAAGGATTATGAAAACAAGGGCGTTATCAAGGGCTACTCAGCCATCCTTAACGAAGATCTTGCCGACAAGGACAGGGTAACTGCCTTTATTGAGGTCAAGGTCACTCCGAAGGCGGAATTCGGCTTTGACGATATTGCCAGAACGATCATGATGTATGACGAGGTGGAGAGCCTTACCCTTATGTCGGGCGCTTTCGACCTTGCCGTTACCATAAGCGGCACAAACTACAAGGAGATCGCTCTCTTTGTTGCTCGCCGCCTTTCCACGATAGACGGAGTTATTTCCACGTCGACCCACTTCTTCCTTAAACGCTACAAGGAAAAGGGTATTTTCATCGACGAGGAAAAGGATGAAAGGAGTTTCGTTTCCCCATGATGGATTACGATAAACTGATTTCCGACAAATGCAAAACTATAAAGCCGTCGGGAATAAGAAAATTTTTTGATATTGCAACAACAATGGAAGACGTTATTTCCCTGGGCGTGGGCGAGCCCGACTTCCCCACCCCCTGGCCTATTCGCCATACCGCTATAACCACACTTGAAAAGGGACGCACCGTTTACACTGCAAACGCAGGTCTTATGGAGCTGCGTGAGACCATAAGCCGTTACCTTGAAAGAAAAATAGGCGTTACCTACTGCCCCAAGGACGAGATAATCATTACCGTAGGCGGTTCCGAGGCTATCGACCTTGGCATAAGGGCGCTGGTCAACCCCGGTGACGAGGTGCTTGTGGTTGAACCCAGCTTTGTATGCTACAAGCCTATCGTTGAGATAATGCACGGCGTTCCCGTTGTTATCGAAACAAAACAGGAGGATAACTTCAAGCTTACCCCCGAGGCTCTTAAAGCAAAGATAACCGACAAAACCAAGCTGCTTATCCTGCCCTTCCCCAATAACCCCACAGGCGCAATAATGACAAGGGAAGAGCTTGAAGGCATTGCGGAAGTTCTCAGAGGAACAGATATAATGGTGCTTTCCGATGAGATATATTCCGAGCTTACATATTCCGGACGCCACGTTTCCATTACCGAGATAGACGGAATGAAGGAAAGAACGCTGCTTGTAAACGGCTTTTCAAAGGCTTTCGCTATGACAGGCTGGCGACTTGGCTACCTTGCAGGTCCCGCTCCCGTTGTTAAGCAGATGCTCAAAATTCACCAGTACGCAATTATGTGTTCCCCCACCATTTCACAGTACGCCGCTATCGAGGCTATGGAAAACTGCGACGACGACGTAAAAAAGATGGTTGACGAATACAATATCCGCCGCCGTTTTCTTGTAAGCGCATTTAACGAGATAGGTCTTGAATGTTTTGAACCTCAGGGTGCATTCTACGTTTTCCCAAGCATAAAGTCAACGGGAATGACAAGTCAGGAATTCTGCGAAAACCTGCTATACAAGCATAAGGTTGCGGTTGTTCCGGGTGACGCTTTCGGCGAATGTGGTGAGGGTCACATAAGAGTTTCCTACGCATACTCGTTGAAGCACCTCAGGGATGCGGTTGCCTGCATAAAGGAATTTGTTAACGAGATAAATAACAATAAGTGAGGATAAAAACTTGAACACACAGGCGGAGGTACTCGCTCCTGCCAAGATAAATCTTGCTCTGCATATCACGGGCAAACGCCCCGACGGCTTTCACACGCTGAAAACCGTTATGCAGAGCGTTTCTTTGTGCGATATTGTGACGGTGGAGAAAACGGACGGGGAAAAGGGCATTGAGATTTCCTGCACCGATAAAAGCATCCCCACAGACGGGAGAAATATCGTATTCAAAGCGGCAGAAGCGTTTTTTAACAGAACAAATATCCCGAACAGGGGAATAAAAATACACATTGAAAAGCATATCCCCTCCGAAGCGGGTCTCGGCGGCGGAAGCTCGGACGGGGCGGCGGTTTTTGCTGCTCTGAACAGGCTTTACGGTGAGCCGCTCACGGAAGAAGAGCTTTGCAGCCTTTCCGCAGGAGTGGGAGCGGACATTCCCTTCTGCATAAAAGGCGGAACAACGCTCTGCGAGGGAATAGGAGAGATACTTACCCCCATAAAGCCGCTGCCGGATTGCCATATAGTTATCGGCAAGGGCGAAAAGGGAGTTTCCACCAAGGAAGCGTATAATGCAATAGACAGGCTGCCCGAAAGCACGGGCTGCGGCTTTGATACAGCTTTGTTTGAGGGAAGTATAGAGGAAATTGCGGGAAGCTGTTTCAACGTATTTGAGCAGGTCTCGGGCAATGATGAAATAAGCAGCATAAAGGAAGCTATGCTTGCCTGCGGCGCATTATGTTCCGTTATGAGCGGCAGCGGCTCGGCGGTCTTTGGTATCTTTACCGATGAAGAAAGGGCGGAAAAATGTGCCATTGAGCTTGGTGGGAAAGGCTTTTACTCGGCGTTATGCCGTCCTATTGCTCACGGCGCAAAAATTATTGGGATAAAGTAATTTTTTTAATGTGGGAAGTTGAAAGTGGAATTATAGGCGCTGCATAAAAATGAACGCCAATAATTCCACTTTCAATTTTTCAAATTACACTTTATCGGTAACTTCAGCCTCGTCACTGTCAGAAGTGTAAACGTGCAGAATTTCATCGGTTCCTTTGACCCAAACATTCAGAACTTCTTTAAGCTCGGTTTGGGCGTTGTACATTCAAGTTTATCGCCAATTAAAATAAATAAGAGGGCATATAATCTAATATACTATCTTTTTCATTCAGACACTTTTTCAAATAATCTTCTGCGGTCTTTTGGTATCTCACCGCTGTGTCGTTTGAGAATCTTATTAACGCGCATTATTACCTCTGTGTACATTCCCTGTACATATCTTTTCTTTTCAGAGTCCGTATAATTTTTATGGAATTGGGAACTTACTTCATACATATCCTTTATGTATTTTTCCTTGCCTTTTTCCGATATAAGTTTCTCTGAAAATATTTTTACCTCATTATAAACACGTTCGGATTTAAAAAGATTTAAAGCATTCAAAGTCTCTTTCATAATATCATAATCCCAATTATTCATTAAGGTTATTAATTTTTCCAATGCTTCCTGCCGCTTTGATCTGCCCAACAGCAAAACAATCATTTGTCGTGATTCACCATACTGAACATTACTTACAATTTCAATATAGTCGTAAAAAAATTCATCCTTATATCCTATTTTATATAAACCGTCGCCTAAATACCATCTGTAGTAATCAAATGTGGAAGATGGTGCACTATAAAATTCTCTTAGCAAAATAGGAATCATACTGTATTTTTTTGGCTGTGCAAGGCAATGTATAATATTAGAATTAAGACCATGATTTTTAAAAACACCTAAATATTCACACAAAATATAATCATATTCCTTTGGAAATATAAATCCTTTTGTATTGCACATGTCCATATCAACATCACACCCAGCATTTTTCAGTTTATCTTTAAGTTCTTGATACTTGATTTTATCATCCATTATTTAAACCTCCATAAAGATAATATATAGCAAAGATAAATAAGTCCTAAATCCGCAGAGTTCATTTTTGTAAAAACATCAAAATTGGCTATATCACGTTGAAAGCACTGGTTTTTTAGGATGAAAAATGCACCATTTGGGTGAATAAATTAAATTGCAAAAAAGCATCACGTTTTGTCTGGAAATAGGTGGAGAATGAATGCAGAGTCAGCAAGAGTTTGGCGGTTCCAGGTCAGTAACTTCAACCTCGTCACCATCAGCAGTATAGAGAACATCGCCAACTTCAAGGTCGCCAGCCGCTACCCAGCCCTTGCCGTCAACATAGAATGGTTAGAAATGCATATAACTTTGTCGTTGGAGCTTTAAAATATATGATAAATATATATAACGCTTTTAAAAATCAATTACAATATAGTCATCTATTATTTCAGCGTTACATGGATTATATAAAGCACTATAATATCCAATATATTTGTCTTTATAGTAATAATTTACACGTACTTCTATACATTGTCTTTCAGTATCAAGCCCCAAATTAGAAATATTATAACTGCAGATATCAAGGTCGTATTTAATAGAGTTTCTTGACGAAATCCCATATTTATACGCTTTTTCTTTTTCTTCACAAACAAAATCATCAATATTTGCTTTTGCATTTTCGAAACTTCTATCTATTAATGCAAACTTTAATATTATGTCTTTAAGTTCATCTCCCATAATTTTGCTCCTTTAAAAAATATCCTTTCACAGTAATCATTGAAACACAAAATATATATGGTATATATTCTATCTGAACCCACTATAACTCTCCTCAAAAATTCGGCGCCTTGTTTTTATTCTTCCCCCAACACCGCCGCATATATCTCGCTTTTCTTATAGCCTGTCATTTTTGCGGCTTCTTTGCAGGCTTCGGAAGGCTTCATTCCTCCGTCTATCAGCTTTTTTGCCTGCTCTGCGGCTTGTTCAAGGGTAACGGCGGCTTCGTTTTCTTCCGCTTTATAACCTTCGACCACAAGCACGAACTCGCCCTTGGGGTTTACTGTTTCATAGTATTTTATTGCCTCGGAAATAGTTGTGCGTATGACTTCTTCATGCACCTTTGTAAGCTCACGGCAGATAGATATTTTTCTGTCGCCAAGGTATTCAAGCATATCTTCAAGGGTAGCCGTCAGCTTATGGGGGGCTTCGTAGAAAACAAGGGTATGGGGGTCTTTGGCAACGGAGCGGAGATGCTCAAAACGCTGCTTTTTCGTTACGGAGAGGAATCCCTCGAAAGCGAATCTTGCCGAGGAGATATTGCTCAGAGCCACCGCAGAAGCCATTGCCGTTGGACCGGGTACGACTTCCGCTGGTATGCCCCTTTCAACGCACATTTTTATAAGGTCTGCTCCGGGGTCGGAGATACAGGGCATTCCTGCGTCCGACACAACGGCGCAGTTTTCTCCCGATTCGATACGGGCGGTTATGCCCTCGCATATTTGCTTTGAGGTATGCTCATGGAAGCTGACAAGAGGCTTCTTTATTTCAAAATGATTAAGCAGCTTCAATGTTACTCTTGTGTCCTCGGCGCAGATAAAATCCACGCTTTCCAAGGTTTCCACACCTCGGTAAGTCATATCGCCCAGGTTGCCTATAGGCGTTCCCACAATGAAAAGTTTTCCGCTCATTTTTATGATCTCCTTAATACTTCAGGCTGCTGCCGCCTATAAATTCCCTTACAAGTGAATCGGTGGGAACAAGCTCTTCGGAAACGGGGGCAAGCTCTTTCAGCACCTTGAGCATTACGCCGAGATCCTCAACGTCACCAAGGCGGTTTTCTGCGGCGATAAGGTCGTTAAGCAGCATTTTGCTGTAAACGGAGGCTTCGTAGGCGATAAAGGAATCAATATCGAAATCCGCACGGTGCTTATAGGGCATGATATACTTTTCCTCGCCCCTTGTAACGCTGCCGTACATACCGAACACGCTTTCAAGGTCACGGCTGCGGAACAGGCGGTCACGGTTAAGGCGGCGCATAAGGCGTATCTTTCTCGGGTGCATAACGCTGCCGTCCGAGGTGCGTATACGTGTTCTAACGCTGACGTAAACGCAGGTGGTGAAGTCGCCGGCATCGCCCGTTACCTCGGGGTTAAGGGCGTGTATGCCTTCGATGATTATAATTTCGTTTTCCTTACGGTGGACAGGGATAAAGTCGCTGCGTGACTGGGTTGCAAAGTCGAAAACGGGCATTTCTACCGCTTCGCACCGTGACAGCTTTTTCAGATGCTCCGAAAAGAGGGGGATATCCAATCTGTAGGGGGATTCAAGGTCGGGTTTGCCGTTTTCGTCAACGGGCATTTCGCCCATGCCGCCGGGAAGAAAGTAATTGTCCATTGAAACTGTATGGACGGTAAGACCTTTATCCGCAAGGACACGGGCTATACGCAGGGCACTGGTGGTCTTTCCCGAACCGGAGGGACCGGAAAGCAGAACTATAGGCTTTGTCATTCTGTCGGCGTAAATCTTTTCCGCAGCTTCACGGAGACGGGTCATATATATTTCTTCCGACCGCTTTATAAAGCCGGCAGGGTCGTTTTCAAGTCCTGAATTGATGTTTGAAGTGTTGATAAAATTGATCTCCATAGCGTTTCTCCTAAAGTAAATATTTTTTATACCTGTTCGGAATCAAAGCCGTCAATGCAGTGCTCATAGATGAATCCCGAGATCTTTTCCTTGCTGCCGCTTTCGTAAAAGTCAATAAGAAGCGATACAAATTCTCGTTGTTTATCTACAGGTATGCAGATGATACCGGCGCCGTTTTCTATCATTATTTTATTTGCGGCAAGCTGCGCTGTTCTTTTGTTGCCGTCCATAAACAGCTGACTTCTCATAATGTACAGCATCATATCTATAGCTTTATCAGAAGCGGAAAGGTTATCATCATTCATTGTTTCGGAAATGAACTGCTTTGCCGTATTTTCATCGGGAATATCGGGTCTCCATGAAGTTCCGCCTATTTTAACATCTATCTGTCTGAGATCACCTGCGTTTATCACAACGCCGTTTCCGACCTCAGTATTGATCTGCTTGATAAATCTGAGGTCAAGGGGATAGGTTATGTTGTCAAGGATAAACTGCCATGCGTGTTTAAGGTTGTTGACCTTTATGGTTTCCTCAACGGTAAGTCCTGCAACGGCTCTGCCTTCGTATATTTCCTGTGTGTCGGGGTAGGTCACGCCTATTCCCTCCAGCTTTGCTTCGCTGTATATGGTATCTATAATATTACGTTTTGCGTACATAATATTATGCTCAAAAGTCATTTTAAATTTATTTTTCATTGCTCTTTATATTTGACCTCTCTGTAAAAAATGCTGTTTTATGGATCATACATAATGCTTATAACAATTATACTTCATTTTTTTGAAATTGTCTATAATAATTTGACTTTTTTATGACAATGATGTATAATAATAACAAAAGTACAATAACAAAAGTACGGAAAGGCGGAATTATCATGAGCGAATGTACACATGATTGTTCGAGCTGCAGCTCGGATTGTGCGGAAAGACAGCAGCCGAAAAGCTTTGCAGAACCTCTTAACCCGAAAAGCAGCGTTAAAAAGGTCATTGGTATCGTAAGCGGAAAGGGCGGCGTGGGAAAATCCCTTGTAACGGGTATGCTTGCTTCTCTTACTGCGGAAAAAGGCTTTAAAACAGCTGTTATGGACGCTGATATTACAGGTCCTTCTATACCTAAAATGTTCGGAACGGACGGACGGGCAGAAGGCTCCCCCGACGGCATTATTCCTGCGGAAACTTCAAGCGGAATAAAGATAATGTCCGTTAATCTGCTGCTTGAAAATCCCACCGACCCTGTTATCTGGAGAGGTCCTGTTATTGCAGGAGTTGTAAAGCAGTTCTGGTCGGAGGTAGTATGGGGTGACATTGACTATATGTTCGTTGATATGCCGCCGGGAACGGGCGATGTTCCGCTGACGGTGTTCCAGTCCATACCCCTTGACGGCATTATCATCGTTGCTTCGCCTCAGGAGCTTGTTGCTATGATAGTTGACAAGGCGGTATCTATGGCGAATATGATGAACATACCCATCATCGGTGCTGTTGAGAACATGAGCTATGCCGTTTGTCCCGACTGCGGAAGGAAAATTTATATTTACGGTGAAAGCCACATTGACGAGGTTTGCGGAAAGCATAATATCCGTCTGCTGGGGCAGATCCCTGTTGACCCGGCTCTTGCTGCTGCCTGCGACAGGGGAGAGATAGAGAAGGCTGCAGGTATGAGCTGTCTTGGCGAGGCTGTTGATGCAGTTATCGGAGCTTCGGAGAACGGATAAACTTTTGTACAAAAAGTTAAAAAATATGCGCTTAAATTCTATATCTGATTTTATTAATATTATTTGACTAATGTAAGAATATATGATATAATAAAAAAAGAGTTTTTAAATAATGGCTATCAGAAAGCCGATAATTGTCAAAAAACGTTTTTATCTGATAGAATTTTCGGGATATGATGACGGGAATTTTATCGGCAGAGAGCGGATATATCGGCATTTGTTCTGTTCCATTATTCAGCAGGCGGTTTTTTAAAATGTCCGCCGTATTTTCTCGGAAAGTGGTGTTGCTTACATGGACGATCAGTCAAACGTTTACAGCGAAAAAAAGCTGGCGACTTATGAAACAACTTATAAGGAGAGTATTCTTTCCAAGCCGCAGGATATTAGTCTTACCGTAACGGCTGCTCATTTATACGGACTTGCGTTTATCTGCGAGCAGAAGGGCACTAAGGAAAGCGACCCCGAATATACCCGTTTCGTATGCGGATATGAGGAGATCACGAAGGTTTATATCAATAACAACAACCGTAACAGCCCTATATACGTTCAGTGCGATGATACTTCAAAGGGCGTTATGAACCGCCGCAGGATAATTCTTCCCTGCTTTGCTAAGAATGAAGAGATCATTAAGATAATTGAGAGCGCAAAGGCGGATTTCGATAAAAAGAATGCAGGCAAGCAGAAGCATCCTGTTAAGTCCGACGCTGAAAAGGCTCAGGAGAGGGAAAGACTTAAAAAGGCTGCTGACGAGGAGTTTGAAAATCTTACTGCAGGCTACAAAAAGCCTGAGAGCAAGCCCCGTGAGGCTGCGCCTAAGGATGACTTTACGGTTGCTGATATTCTCGGTCTTGACGATATTACGGCAACACCCGAGGAAAAGAAGGAGCCTGAGAAGGCTGCTGCGCCCGAGCCTATGAAGGCTGTTGAGCCTGAGTTTGAGAAGGTGGTCGAGCCTGAGCCTGTGAAGGCGGTTGAACCCGAGCCTGTAAAGGAAAAGGCTGCCGAAGATTTCTTCGAAGAGCTGGTAATTCCCGATGTTGCAGATCTTCCCGACGCTGAATCGGTTGAAGATCCCGGTGATATGCCTGACGAAAGTTTTGCCGAAATAAATCTTGAAAGCGTTGATATCGAGAAGATAACGGAGCCTGAGATAGTTTCCGAGGCCAAGGCTGAACCTGAGGTAATAGTTGAGAAAGAACCTGTTGTACACGAAACTGTACGTAAATCGGAATTCAGCAGCGGCGGTATGTATGCAAAGAGTATGTATGCTTCTGCAGAGAAGGAAGAGCCGAAGCCTGCTGAACCGGAAAAGAAGCCCGAACCGGAAAAGAAGCCCGAGCCTGCAGCTGCTCCCAAGCCTGAGAAGAAGGCAGAAGCTGTTAAGCTGGACGTTCCCGAAGGAAAGATGTCTCTTGAGGAATTCCAGACGGCTGTTAAGAAGCTGAAGGCTATGCGTGACGAGAACGTTCTTACCGAAGAAGAGTTCGCTGCGGAAAAGTCCAGACTGCTTCAGTTCCTTTATTAATTAAACATTACCGCTGTGCAGCGTTTGTGCCGCACAGCGGTTTTTTTGCCGGTTTGTGGAAACGCCGATCGATAGGCGTTACCATTGTACCAAAAAAGGTACAGCTTATAATTATACGCACAAATCGGCTTGACAGAATAGAACATATGTGCTATTATAAATATGCAACCAAAAGGAAGCGTAGGCAGGGCGGAGACGATGTGACAGAGACGGAAGCGTTGCTTACAGAAAGTGCGGATAGCTTCCTTACGGATAAACAAGTAAGCCGTTGATTCGGAGAAAGGAATGAAATGAACCATTGTATTTATGATGTTAACGATGAATGTACCCACGACTGCGAGGGCTGCCCTTCAAGGTTTGTAAGATGCAGCTGCTGCGGCTGCGATTCGGGGGAGTTTTTCAGGCTGGGTGATGAGATACTTTGTCTTGACTGCATGATAGAGGAGAACGGTGAAGAATATCATGCGGATTTTGCGGCGGAGTATGAGGAGGAATTCCGTGATTTTATTCTGAAGCTACATTCAAAGCAGCGCATAGCGGTCTTGGGCGAAGACTGCGGCGAGTCTTGCCTTTAATGCGGCTCCGTATATCGCAGAAGGGAGTGCGTTATGACGGCAAAGGAATTTTTATCGCAGTACGGTGTGGCTGTGAAACGGATAAGGCTGAACAGGGAGCGTATGCTGAATGCAGAGCGGACGGCGGAGGAAACAGGGCGCCGCAGCTTTTACGGGTACGTTTCCGATTATCAGGACAGGCTTTACGGCGAAAATGAGGAGCTTATAAAGCTGAAAATATCAATTGAGCTTGCGGTGGAGAAATGCCCCTGCACAGAAACGGAGAGAGAAGTGCTTTACCGCCGTTTTATACTGTGCGAAAAATGGGGAGAAATAGCCGATGAAATGCTGTATTCCCTTCAGCATCTTCACAGGCTGGAAAAGTCGGCGCTGGCAAAGGTAAGAGTGCCTAAGTGAAAATAAACATGGGCTGTTGCACGTTAATAAAATTATAACAAAAACGGGCGGCTAATAGCCGCCCCTACAAGATAAATGCGCTAAAATACGCAGTTTTATGTAGGGGCGGATATTATCCGCCCGCAATTTTATGATTTTTGATAAACGTACAACAGCCCTTTTCAGGTGCGAAAGGTGAAATTAATAATTTTCTTTTCTTACTTCAAAGAAGCTCTGGGGGTGGTTGCAAACGGGACATACCTCGGGAGCCTTTTTGCCCATTACAAGGTGTCCGCAGTTGCGGCATTCCCACATTGTTTCTTCGGACTTTTCAAATACTGCCTGCATCTCAACGTTCTTAAGGAGCGCACGGTATCTTTCTTCGTGTGCCTTTTCGATCATTGCAACGCCTCTGAACTGTGCTGCAAGGTCGTGGAAGCCTTCTTCGTCAGCTTCCTTTGCAAAGGTATCGTACATATCTGTCCACTCGTAATTTTCGCCTTCTGCTGCTTTTGCAAGGTTTTCAGCTGTCTTGCCAAGCTCGCCAAGAGCCTTGAACCAGAGCTTTGCGTGTTCCTTTTCGTTTTCTGCGGTTTTGAGGAAGATGTCTGCGATCTGCTCATAGCCTTCCTTCTTTGCAACGGAAGCAAAGTAGGTGTACTTGTTTCTTGCCTGGCTTTCACCTGCGAAGGCTGTCATAAGGTTCTTTTCGGTTTTTGTGCCTGCATACTTGTTCATGGGATGATCCGCTCCTTTTTCTTCAGATGTTGTTTCAATTTTTATAAAATCAGCTGCGCCGTGTTTGCACAGAGGACATACGAAATCATCGGGGAGAGTTTCGCCTTCGTAGATATAGCCGCAGATGGTACACTGCCAGCAGGTCTTCTTTGTGACCTTAACGGCAGGCTTGGGCTTAACGTTTTTATGGTAGCTGCTGTAGGTGAGGGATTCTCTGCCAGAGAAGCATTCTGCACCTGTTACCTCGGCTTTGAAAAGGGTATGTGTGCCGAAGTCTATTTTGTCGATGACCTTGCAGGTAAGGTAAGAGTTGGTATACTTATCGATATAGGCGATGCCGTTTTCTGCGGTGGGAGAGGGGAAACCGTCAAACTTATCGGTATCGCGTCCCGAAGAGAAGCCGAAACGCTTGATAAGGTCGAAGGGTGTTTCGTCGGAGAGAACTGAAATGTTGAATTCTCCTGTTTTGCAGATGATGTCGTGGGTGTAGTTCTGCTTATTTACGCCAACGGCTATGGTGACGGGAGAGCCGGAGACCTGCATTACCGTATTAACGATGCAGCCGTTGTTTTTTCCGTCAGCCTTTGCTGTGAGAACGTAAAGTCCGTAGCTTATTTTGTTCAGCGCTTTTGTATCCATAATAATTACCTCTTTCTTTTAAGGTTTTTGACCGAATCTCAATCTGTGCCAAGCATAAATCCGCAGTAGTCAATTCTTGTGGAGTAAACGTTCTTTACGCTCTTGTCAACATCGTTGAAGACCACAAAATAGTTGCAGACTGCGTCGTTGCCGGTAACATCGTCCGAATAGTAATACCTGTAAACGTAGGTCACGGTATTGTCTATTTCTTTTATTATAGTATAGGGTTTGAAGCCCATTTTGCGTTCGACCGCTTTTTCGCTCATTCCGTACTCGATAAAGGCGGAGGTAAGCTCGTCGGAGGAGTGGTGACCCTTCCAGCTTTTCTGGAGAACGGAGAAATCGTAGTATGCGACACGGCTTATGGTATCATCTTCCGCAAGGGAGACCGCCACAGCCCATTCGGGGAAGTGAGTGCCTTCCACACGGAGTCCCGAATCGGACTCGCACACGCTGTCGAAGCCGCCCAATGTATTCAGGGCGTCATATTTTGAAACGGTGGTAAAGCTCCTGTTTATCTTAGTTTCGGCGTAAGCAATGTCACGGCCTATGGGAACGTTTTTAAGCACTTTTTCTCCCTCGGTTGAAGAAAACAGCATCAGCAGTACGAAAATTGCCGCTGCAATTACAACTACCGCTGTGACTGCAAGGATGATTTTCAGTTTAAGCCTGCTTTTTTCCTTGCTTTCGGGGTCATCCTGTGTATTTTTAGCTTTTTTTGCTGCAGGACGGGGTTTTTTCGTCTCTTTTTTGGGACTTGCTTCTTCGGTGACGGTATCTTCAAGGGCGCTCATTATGCTGTCGGAAGAAAAGTCGTATCCGCATTTTCCGCAGAAAGCCGAGCCTTCCGGGTTTTCTTTTTTGCAGTTAGGACATTGCATTTGTTTCACTTCTCTCATTATAAATTTATACTATATTACATATATACAGAAAAATCTGTCTGATTTTTATGGAAAACTTCATTTACAAGTATAACATTGACTTTGAAATTTGTCAAGAAGTGATATGAACGGAGATAAATTATTATTTTTAACGGGATAAATGGCTGTTTTGTAAATATAAAAAATAAAATGAAAGTTGAAATTGTATTTACTTCTTATTTTGCCGAGAAAACTGACGGATTATTGAAAATTTATTATAAAAATGCAAGTTTTTGATTTATTTCCTGCATTGGCACTTGACAAATATTTTATACTATGTTATCATATAATACGGTCGGCAATGGGGCGGAGTTTTCTCTGCCATTTTCGGTAAATTGCGGAAGGGGAGAGAAATATGAGCGAGGATCAGAAGGTTCTTATTATATCCTGCAGTGAAGAAGTAAGGGAAAATCTTATTCCCGTTGTTAAGGAATGCGGCTTCGGCTCTGTTTCGGTCTCCGACGGTACCGGGGTGCGAAACGTTATTGAAAAGGAAAGCTACGGACTTGTTATTCTTAACACACCTCTTGCGGAGGAATACGGGCTTGAACTTTCTTCTTTTATAAGCTCACATACCGACGCTGCGCTTATAGTGGCTGTTTCACAGAAAAACTGCGACAGCGTGTACAATAAAATAGGTTCGACGGGAGCATATATCCTGCCCAAGCCTTTTAACAAGACGGCGCTTATACAGGCGATACGGTTTGCGGTCACGGCGAGGGATAAAATGCTTGCGCTTAAAGCCGAAAAGGAAAAGTTGGAGAAAAAGCTGTACAACATAAAGCAGATAGACAGAGCGAAGTGTGTTCTTATACAGTATCTTCGTATTTCCGAGGCGGACGCTCACCGTCAGATACAGAAAAGAGCAATGGACCAGAGAGTTCCCGAAATTGAGATAGCGATGGATATTCTCAGGACATATGAAATGTAGCTTTTGCCGAAAGGATGAACATAATTATGAGATTCACAAAAATGCAGGGAGCAGGCAACGACTATATTTATGTTGACTGCTTCAAGGAAAGCGTACCCGACCCGGAGGCTGTTTCTATAAAGATAAGTGACAGGCATTTCGGAATAGGCGGCGACGGACTTGTGCTTATTATGCCGTCGGACAAGGCGGATTTCCGTATGCGTATGTTCAATGCGGACGGTTCCGAGGGTATGATGTGCGGCAACGCTTCACGCTGCATTGGCAAGTATGTTTACGATAACGGACTTACCGACAAGACGGAAATTACTCTTGAAACAAAAAGCGGTGTCAAGAATCTGCGGCTTTATCCCGAAAACGGCGTTGTAAAGACCGTTGAAGTTGATATGGGCGAGGCTGTGCTTGTACCGAAGGATATTCCCATGGACGCAGAGGGGGATTCCTTTATCAACAAGCCTATTTCCGTAAACGGCAAGGATGTTGATATTACTGCTGTTTCGATGGGAAATCCTCATGCGGTGGTATTCACTTCGGGAGTTGATGGGCTTGACCTTGAAAAAATAGGCCCGGACTTTGAAAATCATCCTGTTTTCCCCGAAAGAGTGAACACGGAATTCTGCGAGGTAATTGACGGGAACACCATTAAAATGAGGGTGTGGGAGAGAGGTTCCGGCGAGACCTGGGCTTGCGGAACGGGTGCCTGCGCATCTGCTGTGGCTGCGGTTCTGAACGGATTTTGCAGCCGTGACGAGGAGATTACCCTTAAGCTCAGGGGCGGCGACCTGAAAATTACTTACCGCAGCGACGGACACGTTATTATGAGAGGTGCGGCGGAGACCGTATTTACGGGAGAAATTAATATTTAAAGGAGAACATAAAAATGGCTTACATCAATGAAAATTTCCTTAATCTTAAAGAGAATTATCTTTTTATAGATATTGCCAAGAAGCTGAAGGCTTACCGTGAAGCAAACCCCGGCAAGGAGCTTATCAGAATGGGTATCGGCGATGTTACCCGTCCGCTTGCGCCTGTTGTTGTTGAGGCAATGAAAAAGGGTGCGGAGGAAATGGGTCATCAGGAGACCTTCAGAGGCTACGAGGACAGCGGCAAGGGCTACGATTTTCTGAGAGAAGCGGTTGCAGGATACTATAAGAATGTTATCGGAGCGGAGGTCGACCCCGACGAGATACTTATCAGCGACGGTGCAAAGAGCGACTGCGGAAATATCGTTGACATTTTCAGCAGCGCAAACAAAGTGCTTATCACAGACCCGGCATACCCTGTTTACGTTGATTCCAACACAATGAGCGGCAAGGAGATAATTTACGCTTCTTCAAACGAGGGCAACGGTTTTGCGGCAATGCCCGACAAGGACGTTGACTGCGACATTATTTATCTCTGCTCGCCCAACAACCCCACAGGCTCGGTCTACACAAGCGCACAGCTTAAAGAATGGGTGGACTATGCTCTTTCAAAGGGTGCGATAATCATTTTTGACAGCGCATATGAGGCATTTATCAAGGATAAGTCCTTGCCCAGAAGCATTTTCACCGTTGAGGGTGCGAGAAAGTGTGCGATCGAGATATGCTCCCTTTCCAAAACTGCAGGCTTTACGGGAACAAGATGCGGCTACACGGTCATTCCCAAGGAGCTGACTGCAAAAACGGCGGATGGCAAGGAAGTTAGTGTATATAAGATATGGTGCAGACGTCAGGGAAGCAAGTTCAACGGCGTATCATACCCTGTGCAGTGCGCCGCTGCGGCTGTGTTCACGCCCGAGGGACAGGTGCAGACCCACGAAGCTATCGACTATTATATGGAGAACGCCCGTATTATGTCCGAGACCTGCGAAGAGCTTGGATTGAGCTACACCGGCGGCAAGAATTCGCCTTACATCTGGCTCAAGTGCCCCAAGGGAATGTCAAGCTGGGAGTTTTTTGATTACCTGCTTAATGAGATACAGGTGGTAGGCACTCCGGGAGAGGGCTTCGGTCCCAACGGAAAGGGCTGGTTCAGGCTTACTGCATTCGGAACGAAGGAAAATACTGTTGAAGCTATGAACAGGCTTAAAAAGCTGCTTAATACAAATAATCAATAAAGCTGAGGTTATGCTCGATTTTTTGTACAGTTTTTAATTGGTTATCAGTATAGGTAAAAAGTGTTTTTTTTCAGCCGTCTGTTTTGCAGGCGGCTTTTGCTTTGCGTGGGGTTTGTGGAAAATCGACAAGCTGCGGTGTGGAAAGGCGAAAAAATTGCATTAAACATAAAAAA
>JBJEQN010000018.1:0-3797 GCA_051881775.1 Oscillospiraceae bacterium
AGAATATGGATTTCCGAGTAAGGATATTTAACCTGCTTGCGGCAACAGGCTTTATTGTGAGTCTTGTGATATTTGCTGCGTCGCTGATAAACGGTGCGTCTGCACTTAACAGCGCTGTGCTGTTTTCATCGGCTCTTCTTTCGGCAGGATTGCTGGTATATTCAGCTAAAACGGGAAATTACCGTCCATGCTACATAATTACGATCACATTCGTTTTTATGCTTCTGTTTCCGATAATGTTCTTCACAGCAGGCGGATATAACAGCGGTATGCCTTGTTTTTTTGTGTTTGCAGTGGTGTTTACTCTTTTTATGCTTGAGGGAAAAGCTGGTATTATCTGTGCCGCAGCCGAGATAGTCATTTATGTATTATGCTGTGCCGCAGCTTATCGTTTTCCGCAGCTTGTAACGCCGTTTCCCGATGAAAAAGGCGTTGTCGGTGACGTTGTGACCGGCATTTGCGTTGCATCCTCCGCCCTGGGTGCCACAATGTTTTTTCAGATTAAAATGTATAACGGGGCAATGGAGGAGGCTCGCCGCAGCAGCAAGGCAAAGGGCATTTTCCTTGCAAATATGAGCCACGAGATACGCACGCCGATAAACGTTATTCTTGGAATGAACGAACTTATAACACGTTCCTCCGATCATCGGGAAAAGCTTGAATATACCTCAAAAATACAGAGTGCATGCGATATGCTGCTTTCCATCATAAACAATATTCTCGATGTAACACAGATAGAATCGGGAAAAATAATGACCTCGGTCAAGCCATACCGCACCGATTCACTTGTGTCGGAGCTTGCGTCCATTGGCAGTGAGCTTTGCGGCAAAAAGGGTCTGGTCTTTACGGCTGATATTTCTCCCAGTATGATGTCTATGCTTGAGGGTGACAAAAATCATCTTAAACAGATCGTTACAAACTTTCTCACCAATGCCGTCAAATATACCCAATGCGGAAGTGTGACGCTTTCGGCGGAAACCTCCGTCCAAAATGATAATAACGAAACCGCCGTTCTTAAAATAACCGTTTCCGACACGGGCATAGGCATACCCGAAAAGGAGCTTGAACATATTTTTGAAGTGTTCGGAAGAGGAAAAAATGCTGTGGAATATGCTATTGAGGGTACGGGTCTTGGACTTGCAATATCAAAGGATCTTGCAGACAGTATGGGCGGACGGCTTATTGCGGAAAGCTGTGAAGGCAAGGGCAGCACCTTCGGAATAGAAATACCGCAGAAAATTTGCAACAGCTCTCCTATCGGCGAAATAGCCCTTACCGTCAGCGAAAAAAACTGTTCGGACAGCTTTATTGCCCCCGAGTGCCGCATTCTTGCCGTAGATGACAATGCTGACAATCTGCGTGTGATAAGGCTGCTGCTTGAACGCACTATGATAACCGTTGATACCGCTTCCGACGGTATATCGGCGGCAAAGGCTGTGGAAAATACAGCTTATGACCTTATTCTTCTGGACTATATGATGCCTGTTGCAGACGGAATACAAACGCTTAAGAAAATGCGTGAAAACGTTCTGTCCGCAAGCACTCCCGTTATTGCTCTGACCGCCGAAGCATTGTCGGGATCGGAGGAAAAATTCGTATCCGCAGGCTTTTCGGCTTATCTGTCCAAGCCCATAAGCTGGCACACTCTTGAGAAAATGCTTATAGCAATGCTTCCTGCCGACAAGGTAATAATCGGCAGTTCGTCGGAAGAGATCATCTCGCCCGAGGAATCTCGCAGACTGTCGGAGCTTATGAAAAAATATGATGTAAGCCTTGATTCGGGACTAAGCTATCTGAGCGGAAATATGACCCGATTCTGTACCCTTGCGAAGATCTTTTCGGACGGATATGAACACAATCGTGAAAGGCTTGAAAATATGTTTGACAGCGGCAGCGACAGGCTTATTTTTGAGATACATTCCCTCAAATCTGCCGCAAAGGGCATCGGTGCTATCTCGCTGTTTGAAATTGCAAAAACTATGGAGAACCGTCTTGCCTGCGGTGACTGCGAATATGCCGAACACGCCCGTGAACTGCTTATGTTTGAATGGGAACGTGCGGCAGAGGGAATGAAGCTTCTTGTTTCGGAAACAGCGGATAATATCCATTCCGTTCCGACAGAGCCGATCAGCAGCCAAAGCCTTGAAATGCAGATACAAAAGGGTCTGGAGGAGCATGTCTGGCTCGAAACACAAAATGCTCTTGCGCAGCTTATCAATAAGGAAACGGATGCGGAAGCTATACGAAATCTGACATATATTTCTGAGTTTGTTGACGAACTTGATTTTGTAAGTGCGGAAACACTTTTCGGTCAGTTTATAGAAAGGAGAAAAGCAAATGTGCGATGAAAAAAAGCGTATAATGGTGGTGGATGATGATAAGCTGCTGCTGAAAAATGCCGCCGTGCTGCTTGGCGTAAATTACAGCGTAAGTCTGTATTCCGGCGGAACAGAGGCGCTGAAAGCGTTGTCGGAAAAAGCTCTGCCCGACCTTATTCTGCTTGATGTAAAAATGCCCGATATAGACGGCTATACCGTTATTCAGCGGATAAACGAAATTCCCCGATGCAAAAATATCCCGATAATATTTCTCACGGGAATGTCCGATGAAGAGGACGAACTGAAAGGCTTTCAGCTCGGCGCAGTGGATTATATCAAGAAGCCGTTTTCTCAGAAAATACTGCTTGCAAGGATAAGCAATCTTTTAAAAAAATCCGAGCCTGCCCCTTTGTCAGCAGAACTTGCCACTGCCGGTTTTAATGATACGGAACGTAAAGTTGCCGAGCTTATCATAAAAGGATATAATGGCAAGGAAATATGCGATATATTGTTTTATTCATACAGCTACATAAAAAAGCTGCTTGCATCAATGCGTGAAAAGTGCGACTGCGAGACCCTTGGTGACTTAAAAAAAATCCTTTGCGCAAGTTATGAGCAGAAAAAATAATGAAGCACCGAGCCAAGAATAGGTACGGTGTTACTCCGTGCGATTGATGAGTTTGTAAGGTATAGCAGTGCACCGAATTTATTACAAGCCGCTGAAGGAGCTTGAACTTATGGGCTGCGGCTTGGACAGTGAGTTTGCGGCGCATTTCAAAAAATACGATACGAAGTGTGTTGTTACCCTTGAATGGGATTTCTGATTATTTGTTAATAAAAAAGTAATATATTCCTTTGCATAATGTGGTATAATAGATTTGAAATTTTTTTCGTGCGGAAATTCCGTGCGTTACATTAAAAAGGAGTAATAAACATGAACAAGTCTTTAAGAAAAGCTATCATTGCAGGAAACTGGAAGATGAACAAGACCCGTCCCGAGGCTAAGGAGCTTCTCGAAGCTATCAAGCCTCTCGTTGCAAACGCTGAGGGCAAGGTTGAAGTTATTGCCTGTGTTCCTTACACAAACCTTGAAACAGCTGTAAGTGCAACTGCAGGTTCCAACGTTAAGGTTGGCGCAGAGAACGTACATTTTGAAAAGAGCGGCGCTTTCACAGGTGAAATTTCCGCTGATATGCTTACAGAAATTGGCGTTGAATACGTTGTTCTCGGTCACTCCGAAAGAAGACAGTATTTCGGCGAAACAGACGAGACCGTTAACAAGAGAACCAAGGCTGCGCTTGCTGCAGGTCTTAAGCCTATCGTTTGCGTTGGCGAGCTTCTTTGGGAAAGAGAATGCAACATCACAGAAGAAGTTATTGCCCGTCAGATAAAGCTTGACCTTTTTGACATTTCTGCTGAGGATGTTAAGAAAACTGTTATCGCTTACGAGCCTGTTTGGGCTATCGGCACAGGCAAGAC
>JBJEQN010000019.1:0-3729 GCA_051881775.1 Oscillospiraceae bacterium
AATGAATAATGAATAGTGAATAATGAAGAATGAATAATTAAGGTATCGCCTGCGGCGATGTGTTTTAAAATTTTTCGGTAGTGGCGGATTCAATATCCGCCCGGTTTGCGCAAAATTATTCTTCTTGCGGTATTTATTTTATGTAGGGGACGGGTTTCCCGTCCCGTTTGCACCGAATATGGTTAAAACGGGACGGGAGACCCGTCCCCTACATTCTTTTCCCAAAGATTGTTTGAAAAAGCGGTTATTCGGGCGGATATTGAATCCGCCCCTACGTTTTATTAATGATATATTCCTGCAATTTTCCTCTGCAAACTATGGATTTTTTCCTTTATATATGCTAAAATATAACTGTACATACACCAACGAAAGGCTGATATAAATGTTAAAAGGAAAAACCGTGCTTCTGGGCGTAAGCGGAAGCATTGCTGCATATAAAATCGCAAACCTTGCAAGAATGCTTACAAAGCTGCACTGCGAAGTCCACGTTCTTATGACGGAAAACGCCGCAAATTTTATCCACCCTCTGACCTTTGAGACCCTTACTCAGCATAAGTGCCTTACAGACACCTTTGACCGCAATTTTGAATACAGCGTTGAACACGTTGCTCTTGCCAAAAAGGCGGATGCCGTGCTTATTGCCCCTGCAAGCGCAAACGTTATCGGCAAAATTTCAAACGGAATTGCCGACGATATGCTTACAACAACGGTAATGGCCTGCCCCTGCAAGAAAATAATCTCCCCTGCTATGAACCACAATATGTTCCACAACCCTATCGTGCAGGAAAACATAGAAAAGCTGCGCCGTTACGGCTATGAGATAGTCGCCCCCGACCACGGTATGCTTGCCAACGGCGACGACGGTGACGGACGTATGCCCGAGCCTGAAATTCTGCTGAAATACATTCTCCGTGAAATTTATCACGAAAAGGATCTTGCCGGAAAAAAGGTGCTTGTTACCGCAGGCGCAACAAGAGAAGCCATTGACCCCGTGCGCTATATAACCAACCATTCAACGGGCAAAATGGGCTTTGCCCTTGCAGAAGCGGCGGCGTACAGAGGTGCGGAGGTAACTCTTGTTTACGGCAAGACCGAAGCTGAGTTCCCCATGTTTGTTAAGCCCGTAAGCATTTTCAGCGCAGAGGATATGTTTAATGCGGTAACGTCAGCCGCTCCCGAGCAGGATATTATCATCAAAGCCGCCGCCGTTGCGGATTACCGTCCTGCTCAAATTGCTGACGAAAAGATAAAGAAGTCGGACAGCGAACTGAGCATTAAGCTGGAACGCACCAAAGACATTCTCGGTCATCTTGGCGAACACAAACGTGACGGACAGATACTCTGCGGCTTTGCAATGGAAACAAGCAACGTTATCGCAAACGCCGAGGAAAAGCTAAGGCGCAAGAACCTTGACCTTATCTGCGCAAACAGCCTTCGTCAGGAGGGCGCAGGCTTCGGCAGCGATACAAACATCATAACCGTTATAACAAAGGACGGAAAAACGGAGCTTGGAAAAATGACAAAGTTTGAAGCGGCAAACGCCATACTTGACATAATTGCCGAAAAGCTCAAAAAAATATAACAAAGCAAAAGGGACTGTTGCATGTTGATTAAAAATCATAAAATTGCGGGCGGATAATATCCGCCCCTACATTAAACTGCGTATTTTAGCGCATTTATCTTGTAGGGGCGGCTATCAGCCGCCCGTTTTTGTTATAATTTTATTAACGTGCAACAGCCCTTGTTAATTTGCTCAGATCTTGATAATATTACTTAACAGTAGTAATATCGGAACCGAACCAGTTTGTGGAGATCTCACCAAGAGTGCCGTCTGCCTTCATTTCGGAAAGGATAGACTGTACCTTGTCACGGAGTGCGCAGTCGTTCTTTCTGAAGCCGATAGCGTACTCTTCTTCTTCAAGTCCATCGGGGAGGATAACATAATCCTTGCCGGATTCCTTTATTTCGTAATTTGCAACTACGGAATCCATAAATACAGCATCTACAAGGTTAAGCTCAAGCTGCTGGAGACATTCAACGTTTGTTGCAAGAGCTGTTTCCACTAAGTTAAGACCGGATTCACGGAGAATATCCTGTGCTGTGGAGCCGCTCTGTACAGCAACGGTCTTGCCGTCAAGGTCTGCCTGAGAAGCGATCGCGCTGCCGTTTGCAACAACGAATACCATTGCATTTTCCATATACGCTTCGGAAAGGTTCATAACTTCCTGTCTTGAAGCGTTGATGGACATACCGTTCCAGATGCAGTCGATCTTTCCTGCGTCAAGGTCAGCTTCCTTTGTATCCCAGTCGATAGGCTGCTTTACAAGCTCAACGCCGAGACGGTTGCAGACTTCCTGTGCAACGTCGATGTCGAAGCCTACGATCTGGTCGTTCTCATCGGTGAAGCCCATAGGCTTGAAGGTCGCATCAAGACCGAGAATGAACTTGCCTGAATCAAGCACCTTCTGGAGAGAGTTGTCTTCGCCGGATGCAGTGTCTGTTTCTGCTGCTGTTGTTTCAGCGGCGGTAGTTTCCTCTGTTGTTCCGCTTGAGGAGGAGCAGCCTGCCAGCATTGCAGGAACAAGCGCCATAGCTGCAAGCAGCTTGATTATTCTGTTTTTCATAAAAAATACTTCCTTTCATTAAGTAGCTTTAAATAGCTTTTTAAGCCTACATATAATAGCACATTTTAAAATCCGTGTAAAGCAAAAGGGCAAACCTTTGGAGTTTTGTATTAAGCAAAGCTGTGAAAACCTTTTCCATTCGTCAATTTGACCATAATAAAGCACTTCACTCTCCACTCTTCACACTCCAAACTTTCCGAAGCGTTTTCGCTACTCCGTCAAGGTCGTTTGCTTCGATTATTCCGTCTGCAAGGCTTTTCAGTGCTTCGTCCGCATTTTCGGGAGCGTAACATTCATCCGCCGCAGCAAACATATCCTTATCGTTAACACCGTCACCGAAAACCACCAGCTTGTCGCATTGCAGCTGTTCTTTAAGCCGAAGCACGGCGTTTGCCTTAGTCGCCTGCAGGGGCATTATCTCCAGCCATTGCTCTCCCGTGTACTGCTCCTTGTAGAAAATGCAGCGGTACCTGTCCTTGTATTTTTCGTAAAAAGGTGCAAGCTTATCCTTTTCATCTATGCAGTTAACGTAGAAAATATCGCCCCTGTACAGCGCTTCTTCCGAATCTGTGGGGCAGGCTCGCTTGTCGCCCTTTCTCTTGGCAAGAAAGGTGTTCAACCCTCTTGTTACCCTGTTTTCTATGTAAGAGAACCTTTCTGCGTTATCAATAAAGGAATATACAACGGGACACAAGCCGTTTTCAAGCATATCGCCGATAAGCGCCTTAACGTCTTCGCCGAAATGGTTTGAAGCAAGTATCTCCCCCGTTTTTATGTCTGCGATGAACACGCCGTTATAAAGCACAACGGGCAGCCTTACTTCAAGCCCTCCGGCGGCTTTCCTTGCGGTGGTGCGTGACCTTGCGGTGGCGTAGGAAAACAGCATACCCTGTTTTATAAGGCTGTTGACGGTATCAACGGTAAAATCCGACAATGTCTCATCGCTTCTGAGCAAGGTTCCGTCAAGGTCGGACACATAGAGAGTTTTCACGCATTTCCTCCTTTCGGGCAAAAAGAAAAACGCCGAAACTATTGCTTCGGCGCTTTAAATGTGGAGCGGATTACGAGGCTCGAACTCGCTACCTCCACCTTGGCAAGGTGGCGC
>JBJEQN010000020.1:0-3720 GCA_051881775.1 Oscillospiraceae bacterium
TAATTAACGTTCCAGCCGTACTTTATCTCGCTTTCAACTCTGTCGCCGTCGGTAACGGCAACGTCACGCATATTGTTGCCAAGCATTGCCACCTTCATGCCCTTGCCGAAATCAACGGCAGCCGCAGCCTGAGCAAAACGGCGTATCTTGTCCAGAACATCGGCGTGCTTGTAATATCCCGAGACCACCTCACGCTTTATGCCAAGGCGTGTGCAGATGAAACCGAACTCCCTGTCGCCGTGAGCGGACTGATTAAGGTTCATAAAGTCCATATCAATGCTTTCGTAGGGCAGCCTTTCGTTGTACTGCGTGTGAAGATGAAGCATAGGCTTGCGGAGCGCTTTAAGCGCCGTTATCCACATTTTCGCAGGAGAAAAGGTGTGCATCCACATTATAACGCCGATACATTCATCATCGGACGAAGCCTTTGTGCAGACCGCAAGTGCCTCTCCGCTGTTCCTTACAACAGGCTGAAAAACGACTTCGGCAATGCCGCTTAACTTTTCGCTTAAAAATGCCGCCATTTCCTTTGAATCGGCAGCCGCCTGTGCAAGTGTCTCCTCGCCGTAAAGATCCTGACTTCCCGTAATAAAATACAATGTTTTCATAGACGTTCCCTCCGTGCAGTTATTGTTATCTGTATTATAGCTTATAAAGCCGCTTTTTTCAAGAATCCTGTTTGCCGATTATGGACATTTATTAACCTTTGTGCTATGATATAAGAAAGGGGGCGTTACAATGATAGCAAGATATGAGCAAAGCGTTCTTTCGGGGAAAACACAGGTCACGGTGCAGCGGTACGGTGGCTTGCAGAATCTTCCTCATTGGCATATGGAAAGCGAGCTTATTTACGCCGAAAAGGGCGCCGCGGAGGTAATGGCGGAAAACACGGTATACGCTTTATCCGAGGGCGGCTGCGTTTTTATACGAAGCGGAGCGGTGCATTACATAAAAGCAGAGGCGGACAGCGTTGTTTCCGTTATGAAAATTGATTCGGAGCTTATTTCCTCCGCTGTGGGGGCGCAGACGCCTGTTTGTCCTCTTCTGGAACACCGTTATTCCGTCAGAGATGTTTTTGAAAAAATCAGACAGGAAATATCCGCAGGGGAAAAATACTGTGATGTGGTATGCGCAGGACTTGTTACGGCAATGACCGCAGAAATTTTCAGAAACGAAAAGACCGAAGCCTTAAGCGTTTCTTCGGAAAGCTCTGCATATAAGGAGCTGCTGCGGCTCGTTGCAAAGCGTTACGCCGATATTACCTTTGACGAAGCGGCGGAGTTCATGTGCTTCAGCAAGCCTTACTTTTCAAAATACTTCCGCAGGATGTCGGGCATGACCTTTTCGGAGTATCTGAACGTGGTTCGTGTAAGCGAAGCGGTGAAAATGCTTTCCCGTGGAAATATGACGGCAGGGGAGACCGCTCTTGCGGCAGGCTTCGGCACTATACGCAGCTTTAACCGCATTTTCAAGCGTTACACAGGCTTTACACCCAGAGAGCTGCCCGAGGACTATGTTTTTATCGGCGGCGGCGCCGAAAACGGCGGAGATGGCTTCGACCCCACTCTTTCCGTTACAAAAATACTGTAGATGTGAAAGTTTGAAGTTCAAATTTTAAAAATACTGCGATTTCAAGGCTTGCTTCGCAGTTGTGCGACGCAAATGTTCAAAAAATGATAAGCTATAAACAAAATTTCTTCTTTTACAAAAACAAACGGCTTTTTAAAGTCTGATTTTCAAGAAATTTTAAGACAATTATAATTTTTGAATATTAAAATTCGATGTTCAATTATTTATATTCAATAAAAAATCGGGTGTAATATTGTTGAAAATTGACGTTGATTAAATGTTCATATTATGATATAATCAATACATAAAATCAAGACAGTAAAGCTGTCAAACAGTATTGGAGGAATTTTGTATGAAACTCAGAAAGATCGCAGCGGCAATTGCGGCTGCTGCAATAGCATTGTCCGTATCCGCTTTTAACGCTTTCGCTGCAACAACTATCCAGCTTGACAGCGATTATGCAGGCAACTGGGGCGCAGGCGCATATATCCCCAAGGAAGACCTTGAAGCTATCGGCGGAGATGTAAAGATCACTCTTTCCGTTGAAACAATTGACCCTACCAACGAAAAGCAGTTCCTTGTAACTCCTATGGACTACAGTGCTCCCGGCTGGCCCCGTATCACCAACCAGTGCACCAGCGACACCATAGTTGCAAAGGAAGACTAGTTTATCTGTATTGTTCAGGGCGCAACATCCGTTGAATTCGTTGTTCCTGCTGACGTTATCGCAAACCTTACCGATAAGGACGGCGTATGCGGAATCGGCTTCCAGGTATGCAACGTTATCCCTTACTGCTTCGGCGAATATGAGATGCCCGAAGTGACCGAAACTACAGCTGCAGATACATCTGCCGTTGCAGAAACCTCTTCTCCCGTTACAGGAAACGCTTCTGCTGCAGTTATCATCTGCACAGCAGCAATTGCAGGCACAGCAGCTCTTGTATCAAGAAAGAGAAAGTAATTTTGCCAAATACTAAATTTTGAATATGCCATAGAACGAAAACCGCCGCTGACAATACCCAGCGGCGGCTTTCGTTTGTTTTTTTGAATGTGGAATTGTTTTCAATTTGGAATGTGGAAAGTTGAAAGTGGAATTATATGCGCTTCGCTAAATGAATAACGAATAGTGAAGAATGAATAATGAATAATGAATAATCAAGGTATCGCTTGCGGCGATGGCAGGGGCGCAGGTGACACGGATTTGTCTGGGCGGATTCTAAGGTTTGTTCGTTAAATTGAAATTTAAACTCAATTCTCATATTTCAGATTTGTTTTAGAATTACTCCCATAACTGAAAGCGTTTCCTTTGTCTTTTCAAAACGTAGTGGGTTCGCAACACCAATGCAATTGAGATTAATCGAAGCGACATATCCTTTTTTAATTGCACCTTTTGCACTTGCACTGATACATGAATTTCCATCAATACCAATTATCTCAACATCTGAGATATTTTTCGTTTTTAAAAATGCAAGTAGTTCTTCAGATGAAAATAAATCAGCTTGGTCTTTGCAAAATACGTTGTCTGTCTTTACTAAAAGCCCACAAGCAAAATCATCGGTAATCAATCCACTTCTAAGTCTCTTTGTGTTCTTTATGTATATGATTTCCTGTTTTTGTTCTTGTGCTTCCAGAATTCGTTTGTTTATTTTTTCTAAAAGCGAGACATCATACTTCGAAACATATGACTCTTGAATATCTACTATCAATAAAGCTTTCATACTCATTCTTCCACAGCAAATTCCGAATTTAAATAATTTCACTTTCAACTTTCCAAATTCCACATTGAAACAAACTTCACTCTTCACTCCTCACACTTCAAACTTCTTTAAATTTCGATCTCCTTAGACGAAAGTCCCGGCCATGTCAGACAGATGAATGCTTTTGCACCGTCTGACAGCGTATTGTTATCTGATACAAATAACCAATAAAACTGTAGACAAAAAATCTTCACATAATCCATATACGCAAGATTATGCTCGATTTTTTGTACAGTTTTTAATTGGTTATTAGTATAAGATCATTTTGTCAAGCGTATCAATATCGAAAATATATTCCATAACATTCTGCTCCTTTATATTGTCTGTATTTTTTATAATTTTACCATTTCCCGGGGCGTTGGTCAATAGTTTTGTTTATTTTATGCCGCCGCAT
>JBJEQN010000021.1:0-3619 GCA_051881775.1 Oscillospiraceae bacterium
GAAAGGAAAACGGTTTATATAATGAAGATCAATATACTTCGCTGCGGCGCAAGATTTGCTTTGGCAGAGCTTACTGACTGCGGCAGCTTTGATTTTGAGAAGAAAATATCGGCGGAGATAGACGGCAGAACGCTGCAGACCGTCGGCGGAATATGCTTTATAGACGGACTTCTGCCCGAAAAGGAGTACACCATAACAGCAGCATACGGAGATGAGACCGCAGAGCTGACCTTTAAAACGGAATATGAATTTGTTACTCTTGATGTAAGAGCTTTCGGCGCATACGGTGACGGCGTACATGACGATACGGTGTATATACAGGCGGCAATAGCTGCTTGTCCCGAAAAAAGCCGTGTGCTCGTTCCAAAGGGAAAATATAAGATAACAAGCCTCTTCCTTAAAAGCGGAACAAACCTTGAAATAGCCTCGGGAGCGGAGCTTTTTGCGGATAAGGAACGCTTTTCCCACCCCGTCATGCCGGGAATGATACAAAGCTATGACGAAAAAAGCGAATATAACCTCGGCACATGGGAGGGCAACCCTCTTAAAATGTTTGCAGGTATAATCACCGCCATGGACGCAGAAAATATAACGGTTTACGGCGGCGGTACGGTGAACGGAAACGCCTCTCACGAGAACTGGTGGTATAACGAAAAGGTCATGGTAGGTGCGTTCCGTCCTCGTCTGATGTTTATTGAACGCTGTAAGAACGTAAGCGTGTTCGGTCTGAAGCTTATGAACAGCCCCTCCTGGACGGTACATCCCTACTTCTCGGAAAATGTTACCCTTGCTGCATTACGGATAAATAATCCGCAGAATTCCCCCAATACGGACGGAATTGATGTGGAATCCTGCAAAAATGTGACAATAGAAGGCGTACACTTCACCTTGGGCGATGACTGCATTGCGCTGAAATCCGGCAAGATATATATGGGAAGAAAATACGGCGTTCCCTCCGACAATATACATATCCGCCGCTGTATAATGGAAAACGGTCACGGTGCGGTAACTCTCGGCAGCGAAATGTCGGCAGGAATAAAGAATGTGCTGACAGAGGAATGTCTTTTCCGCAGCACAGACAGGGGACTTCGCATAAAAACACGACGGGGCAGGGGAGAAAAAGCGGTCGTTGAAAATATCGTGTTTAAAAATATCCTTATGGACGGCGTAAAGACCCCCTTTGTTGCAAACTGCTTCTATTTCTGCGACCCCGACGGCAGGACAGGCTATGTTCAGGACAGGAACCCTCTTCCCGTTGACGAGCGTACTCCCTATATCGGCAGGCTTTGCTTTGAAAATATAGAATGCAGGAACTGTCACTATGCGGCGGCGTACTTTATCGGTCTGCCCGAGCGAAAAATAGGCGAGATAGCAATGAAAAATGTATCGGTAGCCTATGCCGATAATGCCGAAAAGGGTTTCCCTGCCATGCTCTGCGGTATTAAAGAAATGTCACGCAGAGGCATCGTTGCAGAAAACGTTGAAAAAATAACCCTTGAAAATGTAAATATCAAAGGTCAGACAGGTGAGCCTGCAGAGCTTTGCAATGTAGATGAATAATGAACGGAGAGAAAAAATGCAGCTTGGAATAAGAGTTCATGACGGCGAAAAGCTGCCCCTGGAGGAGCTTCTGCCAATATTAAAAAGCCGTGGATTTACCTGCGGACATATTGCCCTTTCAAAATCCATAAAGGAATACAGCACAGGCGTTTCTGCGCTTACGCCGGGGCTTGCAATGTATCTGAAAAAACTGTTTGCCCGGAATTCCCTTGATATAGCCGTGCTTGGCTGTTACCTTAACCTTGCTGACCCCGACAGCGAGGCGCTGAAAGGCATTACGGAAAAATATATGGCGCATATACGCTTTGCTTCGCTGCTTGGCTGCGGAGTTGTGGGAACGGAAACAGGCGCACCCAACAGGGAATATAAATACGAGCCTGCCTGTCACAGCGAAGAAGCGCTGGAAACCTTCATAAAAAATCTCCGCCCCGTAGTGGAATATGCCGAAAAAATGGGCGTTATCCTTGCAATAGAGCCTGTGTGGAAGCATATCGTGTATTCGCCGAAACGTGCCCGTGCCGTTCTTGACGAAATAGCTTCGCCGAATCTGCAGATCATATTTGACCCGGTGAATTTATTGTGCTATAATAATTACAAGGACAGGGACGGCATCTTTGCCGAAGCTATGGAGCTTTTGGGGAAGGACATCGCCGTTGTGCATATAAAGGATTTTGTCGTAAAGGACAACGAGCTTGTTTCCGTGGCTGCAGGAAAGGGCGAGATGGATTATACCGAAATTATGCGCTTTATAAAAAGGGATAAGCCTTATATCCACGTTTCCCTTGAAAACACCTCTCCCGAAAATGCCGCAGAGGCAAGGGAGCTTATCCGCAGCATATGGGAGAATGTAACGGTCTGAAAGGAAGATAGCAATTGAAATTATTTAGCATAGACAATCCGGTTTGGAGTGCAATATCAAGACTGGGGGATATGTTTATACTGTCGTTTTTGTGGCTTATAGCAAGCCTGCCTGTTTTTACAATAGGCGCAGCAACAACGGCGGCATATGATTGCGCCTTTAAGATAATCCGTGCAAGGGATACCAACGTTTTTAAGGATTTCTTCCGCTCCTTCAGGAGCAACCTAAAGCAGGCAACAGCGCTGTTTTTCATTATGCTGCCCATAGGTGCGGTCATAGCGGCAGACCTTTATTACTGGGCGCACAGCGAAGGGGAAATTTCCTTTGTAATGAATGCGCTGAGTCTTGGTATCGCTGCATTGTACCTTATAACGCTGCTGTTTGTTTTCCCTGTGCAGGCAGTTTTTGAAAATCCCGTCAAAAAGACGCTTAAAACAGCCTTTTTTATGGCGCTGAACAACTGGCCAACAAGCCTTTTGCTGCTTGTTATAAGCATAGGCTTATCCTATCTTTGCTATATGCTGCCTATTGCAGGTTATGTTTTCCTTATTGTGGGCAACGGCTTTCTTACAATGATATTTGCGGTGCGTTTTCTTGTTATTTTCAGAAAATACAATCCTGCGCTTAATCCCGACCGCCCGGAGGAATGTGATATAGAGCCTATTGAAAAGCCCGAAAAGAAAAAAGCGGAAAAGATAAAAATATCACGGAAAAACAAGGTGATAAAATAAACATACAGATAAATGAAATATGGGTTATCATAAGGACAAGGGGAGAATCGCAATGCTTATGGAGGTTTACTACGAGCATTATTACGAAAATTGCAACGACAGATATTGGGAGATGGAGGAAAAATCTGTTCCTTATATGGTCTTGTTTCCGTCTGTGGATGAAATGCACAGCTTCATAAAGGAACTCAGGCAGGACGGTTTCAGATGCGTTGCTTCAAATAACAGCTATAAGGCGCTGCTTGTGAATCTTGAACTGAAACGCTGCGGAGTAATACGCCGTGCCTGCAAGCACAGCTGTGTCGGCGACCGCAATTATACTCCCGAGGAATTTATCGAAGAAGTGTACATACCTTGGAAAAATCGGAATAGCACATAAAAATATCCCCTGCAAGCTGTATATGCGGCTTGCAGGGGTTTGTGGTTTGCCCCGAATGGGCAGTAACTCGGTGGTGAAAGTCCACTACAGACT
>JBJEQN010000022.1:0-3583 GCA_051881775.1 Oscillospiraceae bacterium
GCAAGCTGGAACACGACATCAGCGCCGAATCCTTTGAAAAGCTGAAGGAGCATATCAAGGCGAAGCATAAGGATATAAAGTTGAAGTGAAGCAATAAAAAAGTCTTGAAAAAAGGCACTGAGTGTTTTATAATATAAATATAGTAAGGCATTATGTATATTTACCGTGCGTACCTGATACAATTATCTTATGAGGGGGCGGCGGTATGAAGAGAACTAACGGAGCTAAGGAGCGTGATATTATGGCTGTAATGACAAAACCCGTAAAAAAGGCAATGATAACCTCCGAAGAAGGCGCTGCTAAAATGCAGAAAAACGTCAATAAGGCGGTAATTGACCGCATTCTGAAAAACACAGAAAGGGTTAACAAGCAGATTGTTAAAAAGTAAGTTATGTTAGGAAAGGATCTGAAACTGCTTTTTATTCCGCTGGAGCGTGAAAACGCCGGTCTGCTTGATACATATTTCTGCGGAAACGACGGGATAGACTGGTATATAAAAGAAAAAGCCGCATCTGACCTGACCGCAGTTACGACAATGGTGGTCAATGCGGAAAACAATGATGTTATTTGTATTTATTCGCTTTGCTGTTCAAGCTATACCGTTATTTCTCACGGACTTTATTATCCTTATCCTGCTGTTGAAATAAAAATTTTTGCTATGAACAAGGCTTATCAGGATATACGGTATTCCGACGATAAAGAGGACGGCTGCCTGAGCAATATAATCCTTGACCATATTATTGGCACAATATTTGATTTTACCGATAATGTGTGCGGAGCAAATTTTATAACGCTCTATTCAACGGAAGAGGGATATGAGTTTTATAAGCGAAACGGTTTCAGCGATTTTATTGAGATGGCAATGAAAAGCAACGACCGTTTTACAGAAGGCTGTTACCCTATGTATATGGTAATAAGATAAACAAAGCAATTTGTGATATTTTTTTCAAAAACCCCTTGACAAGCCAAAAAATCTATGATATTATATATGAGTTGTTTTACAACGGCTATCGTGTTCTAAAGACAGCAGGTGGACTTGCTCCGTAAATCCTGCCGAGGAAAAGATCGCTTAAGTATATAATGTACTTTGCCCTTTTCCGTCTTTTCGGAAAAGGTTTTTCTTTTTTACGGATCCGTTAGCAATTGTTTTAAAGCAATTTGTTTCAGAACAATTACGGAGGTGAAATCATTATGCCAAGCGCAAAGGTACTTGAATCCAAGAAGGCTAAGGTTGAAGCTATTACCGAACAGCTCAAAAATGCCGCTGCCGGCGTTATCGTTGACTACAAGGGCATCAGCGTTGCTGACGACACCAAGCTCAGAAAGGAACTCAGAGAAGCAGGCGTAGTTTACTACGTTGAAAAGAACTCTATGCTCCGTTTTGCACTTCGCAACGTTGGTCTTGAAGGTCTTGAGAACGTTCTCGAGGGAACAACAGCTATTGCTCTCTCCAACGACGACCAGACTGCTCCTGCAAGAATCCTCGGCAAATACATCGAGGGCGCAGGTGAAAAGTCCACATTCTCTATGAAGGCTGGCTTCATCGGAACCGAGATCTACGACGCACAGGGCGTTCTCGCTCTTTCCAAGATCCCCTCAAGAGAGGTTCTTCTTGCACAGCTCGTTGGTTCTCTCCAGGGCCCCATGCAGAAGCTTGCAGCAACACTCCAGGCTGTTGCAGACAAGCAGTCCGAAGGCGACGTTGCATAATTGCAGCCTTGCGGACAACAGGAATCACGGCTTAAATGCCGCATAAAAAATTTATTAAAAGGAGATTATTATCATGGCTTCTGAAAAGATTTTAAAGTTTGTAGAAGATATTAAGGCACTTTCCGTTCTTGAGCTTTCCGAGCTCGTTGACGCTATCCAGGAAGAATTCGGCGTAACAGCTGCTATCGCTGCTGCTCCTGCTGCTGGTGCTGCTGCAGGCGGCGCTGCTGCTGAAAAGACTGAATTCGACGTTGTTCTTGCTTCCTTCGGTGAGAAGAAGATGGACGTTATCAAGGCTGTTAAGGACATCTGCGGTCTTTCCCTTAAGGAAGCTAAGGAGCTCGTTGAAGCTGCTCCTAAGGCTCTCAAGGAAGGCGCTTCCAAGGCTGACGCTGAAGAGATCAAGACTAAGCTCGAAGCTGCAGGCGCTACTGTTGAACTCAAGTAAGTTTTCTTACTTAACTTAACAAAACCTTTCAGGCTGCTGTACTTTTTTCGGTACGGCAGCCCTTTTTTTAGTTTGGAGTGTGGAGAGTGGAGAGTGAAATTGTATAAATAATGTGGAAAGTGGAATGTGAAGTTATGGTGTGCCTTCGGCAATTTTTTAAACTGTGAATGACACAATTAATTATTCGCTATTCATTTAGCGAAGCGCACATAATTCCACTTTCAACTTTCAACTTTCCACATTCCGAAACTTCACTCTCCACTCTCCACACTTCAAACTTTTCTGTCGTTTTGTGGTGAAATTTGATTATGAGCAGTTTGCATATAAATTGTTGACAAAGCCGCTGTATTGAGTTATAATATTATAGTATGATAAAAGATTATAGTGGATAATTATATAAAATCAAAGGTGGAATTTTAAACATGGGTATTTTTGACGGGCTTTTCGGCAATTACAGCAAGAGAGAGCTTGCTAAGATCGAACCGCTGAAAAACAAGGTCCTTGCATACGAAGACGAATACGGCGCTATGTCCGAGGAAACTCTCAAATCTCAGACAAAAATTTTAAAGGAGCGCCTTGCAAACGGTGAAACTCTTGACGATATTCTCCCCGAGGCTCTTGCTACTGTAAGAGAAGCGGCTTGGAGAGTTCTCGGAAAGAAGCCTTATCCCGTTCAGATCATCGGCGCAATCGTTCTCCATCAGGGACGTATCGCCGAAATGAAAACAGGTGAAGGTAAGACCCTCGTTGCCTGCTGCGCTTCCTATCTTAATGCGCTTTCCGGTCAGGGCGTTCATGTCGTTACCGTTAACGACTACCTTGCAAAGTATCAGTCGGAGGAAATGGGCAAGGTATACCGCTATCTGGGTCTTTCTATCGGCTGTATCCTTCACGACCTTAACAACGACGAGCGCCGTGCGGCTTACAGCTGTGATATTACTTACGGTACGAACAACGAATTCGGCTTCGACTACCTCCGTGACAACATGGTCATCTATGCCAAGGAAAAGGTACAGAGAGGTCATGCCTTTGCTATCGTGGACGAAGTCGACTCCATCCTTATAGACGAGGCAAGAACTCCTCTTATCATCTCCGGCAGAGGCGATAAGTCTACCGACCTTTACACAAAGGCAGACCATTTCGCCAAGACCCTGAAGCCTTACACCGTTGTTGAAATGGACGACAAGGTGGATCAGGAAGAAAACTCCGAGAACTGCGACTACATCATCGACGAAAAGGCAAAGACCGCTACTATCACACGCCGAGGCGTTAAAAAGGCGGAGCAGTTCTTTAACGTTACGAATCTTTACGACGCAGACAACTCCACTCTGCTCCACCATATAAATCAGGCGCTCAAAGCTAACGGCGTAATGAAAAACGACATTGACTACGTTGTCAAGGACGGCGAAGTTATCATCGTTGACG
>JBJEQN010000023.1:0-3461 GCA_051881775.1 Oscillospiraceae bacterium
TTATGCGCTGTCCGTTTTTGAGTACAGCCTCCGCAAGGGGAGTTTCGCCGTAGCTTATAGAGTTAATGGTAAAGGTTTCGGGTGCAACGTTAACGGGAGCAATGGACTTGCCCAGGATAGCGTTGATAATGGTGCTTTTGCCTCGCTTGAAATCGCCCAGAACAACAAGGGAGAAGGGCTCTGTGCGGCGTTTTGTTATCGCCTTGTCCCATTCCTTAAGGTGTTCCGTGAATTCTTCGCCAAGTATCTGACAGACCGCCTTGTTGGCGATTATATCCTTCATGGCGCTTTGTACCTTTTCGATGTCAGGTTCTGCGGCAGCATAGGTCAGAGTGCTGTTTTCCGTGTTTTCATTCATTGTCAGACACCTGCCTTTCCTGCGCCGGAGCCGAGGATTATCTCGCATCTTACTTCAAGCGCCTGTTTGTTGACCATATGTATATCGGTTTTCTCAATGTCGCTTCTCCAGCTGTAAAGTATCTCGCAGTTAAGGAACTCCATTCCTGCGAAAACTCTTCTTTCGAGGCTGTTCCAGGAGCTGTCGAGGGAAATGCTCCTTGCCGGAGTAACGTGTATGGTATCATACATCTTCATTGTCCTGTCGGTGTCGTAAACGCAGCCTGTTCTGCTGTAAATATCGTTTATTCCCTTGCTTCTTATGCCTGCAAAAACGGCGGAGAAGCTCTGAGGGTCGTCAAGGCAGATAATGCCTGCTCTGTCGGCGGTAACGTCGGAAAGGGTTATCCAGTCCATCATAGCGGAGGAAAGCTGCTTTCCGCTGTCTGTAACGGGATTTACCACTTCGCTGTCCATAATAATGCCGAAGCTGGGGGCAGCCATATAGTAAATGCAGTGGTTGTTCTGGATATGTCCGCATTCGCAGCCGATAAGGAACTGCAGCTCGTCTTTTGTGCAGGCTTCGCATAGTCCCGAGGTAACAACAATGGCAGGAGCGGTGTTTTCAGCCGAAAGGGTGTATATCTCCAGCTTGTTGGGAGCGTTTCGCACATATACCTTGGGAACGTCTATCAAAAGCCGCTCTGCGCAGGTCTTGACAGCGCCGTAAGCCTCAGGGTACATTCCGGGAGCGGCCTCGCTGGCTGTCTGGAAAACTCTTTTGAATTTGTTTGGTATCTCCGAGGTAACAAGGTTTTTGTATATCTTGTTCCAGCCGGAGTATGTGATGAACTTCTGCCTTAAGGAAAAATCGGCGTCGAAGGCGTAGTCCATTCTTCCGCCTACACGGTGATCCTTGTAGTTTCTTGTTCTGGCGGCAAGGTAGTTGCTGAAGCTGGTATCTATATCAAGCAGGGGATTCTGCCCTGCAAATGAATCGAGAACATCGTTCATTGGAAAAAGTACCTCCTTATGTGATATTGAAAAATGTCAGCCGCCTTTACTCTGCCTCGTCGGTAAGAGCCTGATGCAGATTATAGGTCTCGGCAAGGAGAGCGCCGGTGTATTCGGCAATGTTCTGGAGCTTGACTTTTTCGTTGTCCGACATTGTCTTGCGCTCTGCCTTGAGCTCGTTAAGGCTGTCCAGAGTTTTCTGTGTATCCTGAAGTATGATCTCGGTCTCGTCCTCGATCTTTCTCTTAAGTCCTTCAAAGGAAGCGAATACCTGCTGACGGACGGTCTCAGAGAAGTCGCTGGAGATCTTCATTTCGTGGAACTGCTTCTGAACGGAGGTCTTGAAGCTGCTCTTGTACTTGTCTATACGTTCCTGAACAAGCAGCTTGTCAACGGACAGCTTTCCGGTAAAGGTTCCCGCAAGTCCGGCAACAGCCATAATGCACAGTGTAACGGGGCCTGCGGCAGCAATTCCCAGGAAGCCTGCAAGATAAGCCGCAGCATAGAAGGTAGCGCAGAAGCCCACAAAGCCGGAAGCACCGCCAAGCAGCGCACCTTTTATACCTGCTTCACGTAGTCCGATGAACAGACCGCCTGTGCCGATGCTGCCTATTGCAACGCCGATAATGGAATCAACAACGCCGCCGTTTCTTGCATGGCGCTGGGGAACGGCGAACATCTCCTGGATCCTTGCAACGGATGCGAAGAATTCGTCCTCGAAGGACTGCAAACGCTCCGCTTCGTCGCTGAGGGCAACGTTTATTTCGTTCTGTATCTGTTCGCAGATTATCTGCGCCTTGTTTTCGATATTTTCCTTGATCTTTTCGGTGAGCTTGGAGTAAACTATTTTCAGCTTGTCACGCTTAAGGTCGTCTGCGGACATGGGATAATCGTCGATAACCTGCATAGCCGTTTCCTCGATCTGGGTCCAGTAGCCGTCAAGGATAGGCTGGAGGCTCTCAAACACCTGATTTGCAGCCTCGTTTATGCGCACGAATTCCTCTCTCTTCTTTGTGCGTATCTCGTCGATCTCTTCGATAGCTGCGTTGTATTTGTCCATAAATTCGTCCGTTTCCATCATAAGGGAGTTTTCACGGAGAACAATGGAGTTGATTATTTCCGAACCGGAGCTGATTATCTTGTTTGCAAGTATCTGTAAGGTAATGGAACCTCTTTCCTTTGTAAGCATTGTTTCCAGTGCCTTTTCAAAGGTGGGAAAGTTACTCTCTTCAAGCATTTTTTCGTCATGGCTTTCCTTTGCCATAAGCGCCTTCTTGGCATAAACGCCGATAACTCTCGGTTTGCCTATCTTGCGCTTGTAAACGGCAAATTCCTTGGAGTTTTCGCCCATTACCATCTTGGCTTTTTCCATAACGTAGCTGCCGATACGCTTTTCAACGGTCTCAACTATCCTGTCCTCGTCCTCCTTTGAGAAGGTTCCGAAGCAGTTTACCGCAAAGATGATACGTCCCATGTCGCTGGTAAGCATCTTCTTTTCAAGGAATTCCTTTTCAAACTGTGAGAAGGGGGAATTTGCGCTGATAACGAAGACCGCAGCGTCAATTTCGGGGAGAATGGACAGAGTAACGTTTGTCATCTGCTCGTCATCGTTAAGACCCGGCGTGTCGATAATATCAACGTTGTTTTTGCAGAAATCCGTTGCATAGTGAACTGTAGCCTGCTTTACGCTCTCCGCACGTTTTTCCGATTCGTAGGAAAGCTTTGTAACATAGTCGGCAAGCTTGTTTATATCAACGTTTTCCGAGGTTCCGTCCTTGTATTCCACCTCAACGTAAGGTGTCTCGCTGTATGTAACACGGTTAAGAGTAGCCGTGGCAGGAAGAACGTCGGCAGGAAGTACCTCCTCTCCGAGAAGAGCGTTGATAAGCGTACTTTTGCCTCGTTTGAATTCGCCGACGATAGCCACCTCGAAATGCTCATCGGCAATCTTTTCAATAGTATCAGCGATAGACTGTGCGGTGTTGCTCAGTTCCAGCTCCTCGCTGTATTCTCTGAGCTGATGAAGACAGTCGGTAAGCTCTCCGACTGTGCGCTTAAAGGCGGCGTAACTGCCGTAATTAAGTACCTGTTCTTCCATAATAGCCCTCCTT
>JBJEQN010000024.1:0-19200 GCA_051881775.1 Oscillospiraceae bacterium
TAAGAACCTGCGCCAAAGGGACTCGTCCCTTTGGAATCCCATTATCGCTTCGCTGTTCTTCTGCAATTTTTATCATTTTCCAAGAAATTTATCCCTGAACCATACGTCCTTAACCGAAAATTCCTTTCCGTTAAGATACTCAAGTGCGCCGCTTTCACCCGTAAAAACAAATTTCAGCTTATAGGAATAAAGCGCCTGGGTCTTGATCCCGTATTCACGGTTAACTGCGTTGGAGCCGTACTTCCCGTCACCGAGAAGAGGACAGCCGATGTGTGCAAAATGGGCTCTTATCTGATGAGTGCGCCCCGTGTCCAGCTTCACCTCCACAAGTGCAAGCCTGCCGTCTGTTTTCAGTACGTCATAGGTGGTGATGATGGTCTTGTTGTAGGGGGTCTTTTTGTCGGTGACTTTGACCGTATTGCCGTCGGCGTTTTTTTCAAGGTAAGCCGTCATTGTATCGTGTTTTTTCGGCGGAATCCCCACGGTTATGCAGAGATAACGCTTCTCTATCTCCCTGTCCTTTATTTTTTGGTTAAGTATCCGCAGCGCCTCCGCATTTTTTGCGGCAATGACGATACCCCCCGTGTTTCTGTCAAGGCGGTTGCATAAGGAGGGCGTAAAGCTGTTTTCGGCACCCGGGTCGTATTCCCCCTTGTCGTAAAGATAATGCAAAATGCGGTTGATAAGGGTGTCAGCGGTGTGTTCGTCGTCCTCGTGAACAACAAGCCCGTTTTTTTTGTCAAGAAGCATTATATTTTCGTCCTCGTAGACAATGTTCAGCACGGCAGGAGCGGCAAGGAACTCCTTTTCGGGCGCTGTTTCAAAGAATTCATCCCCGATATAAAGCTGCATAACGTCCCCTTCTGCAAGCCGTGTGGAAATTTCGCAGCGCTTTCCGTTCAGCTTTATCCGTTTCATGCGCAGGTACTTATACATAAGGCTCTTGGGCAGCAGCGGCACCGCCTTTTGCAGAAATTTATCGGCTCTCTGTCCGCTGTCGTTTTTGTTTATTATAAATTCTCTCATTTTTTTGTTCCTTTAATTGTGCTTGCTAAGCCATTCAAATAATTGCTCAGCGTTCATTTTCCCCGAAGCCAGCGACAAACCTGCGAAAATCAATTCCTGCTGTGTACAGCTTATTTCAACACCGTTCAACGCTAGAAAAACCAACATAGAGTGTATGCCGATACGCTTGTTTCCGTCAGCAAACGGGTGATTTGATACCAAAGCATAGCCAAGCTGTGCTGCTTTGCGAAGCAGCGAAGGATAAAGATCTTCCCCGTCAAATGTCTGAAACGGCGCTTCAAGAGCCGATTCCAACAAACCTTCGTCACGAACTCCGTCAATACCGCCGGTGGCAGAAATTAGAGAACTGTGAATGGCAATTATCTGATTTTTAGTAAGCCGTATCATTTCGCCAGCTCCTTGTACGCTTCAAGATTCTGCGCAATAAGCCTGTCGGAAACCGACTTTACATCTTCGTCAGGTGCAGCTGCCAGCTTTTCGGCTTCGGGAAATTCCATGATTATATACCTCGGCACGTTGTTTTTAAGAATAATGGCAGAGCCGTTTTCGTCAACAAGCCTTGCCACCTTGGAAAAATTCCTGTTGGCTTCCGTGATAGATACAAGAGCGTTTGTGTTTACTGTCATGACCGACACCTCCCAAACCTATTATACGCCAAAAGTAGGATAAATTCAACCTATTTTAAAAATTATTTTGCAGCATCATCACCCACAGTTCCGCTTTCTGTGACAATTATAGCACAGAACACCGTAACATACAATAACATAATTTTAATGCCAAAATAACCGCCATACCGCAAAAGCCGCAAGAGAATTTTTACGGCGGAATATTATGCAGTATGACGGTATTTTTGCTTCTTTCAACAAAAATCAGACTAAAATTTCGGAACCCTCAGTTTCCGCTTCAATGCGCTTGCGTATGGACTGCATACGAATATCCAGTTCCGCCGCCTCGTCCGAGCAGGCCTTCAGCTCCTCTTCAAGTTCTGCGGAAAGAGTGGGATTGAGATTTTTCTTGTATCTCAGCTTGTGTTCAAGGCTTGCCCAGAAGTCCATTGCAATGGTTCGGAGCTGTACCTCAACCTTCATAGGCTTCTTTTCGTTCTGTAAGAAAATCGGCACCTCAACCACAAGATGAAGCCCTCTGTAACCGTTAGGCTTGGGGTTTTTGATATAATCCTTTCGCTTTATAAGGGTTATGTCGTCCTGCTGCAAAAGACAGTCAGCAAGCATATAAATATCCTCGGGGAAGGAGCAGATTATGCGCAGTCCTGCGAAATCGTTGATATTTTCCGTTATCGCCTCATAGGTAATGGGCAGCTTCTTTTTTATCAGCTTTTCGGCAATGCTCTCAGGCGACTTTATCCTTGCCTTTATCGTTTCGATAGGGTTGCGGTCATAGCGCAGAGAAAACTGCTCGTTAAGCACCTTGAACTTGGTCTCTATCTCCATCATTGCGCAGCGGTAATAAGCGTTAAGCTCCTTCCACGCCGACATATCCTCCTGCACTATTTCAAGAAGGTCGTTCACCGTCAGATTATCGGGCAGAGTTTCTTTAACGCTTATTTCACTAAAGTTGATGCGCATCAACTGATTTTTTTCCATGCCGATCCTCCTTTGTACCATAGATACGGCTTATAAACTTTTTCCGAGATATTTTTCCTGTTCTTCCGTAAGACGGTCTATTTCCATGCCCCAGAATTTTATCTTCCGCTCCGCAACCTCACGGTCAATATACTTCGGAACGTCGATAACCATAGAATCCTTGGGCAGCTTGTTCCTGTTCTTCACAAGATGGAGAGCGGAGAGCGCCTGTATAGCAAAGCTCATATCCATAATTTCCGCAGGATGTCCGTCACCTGCCGCAAGGTTTACAAGCCTGCCCTCGGCAATAACGTTTATCTGCCTGCCGTCGGGCATAATGTAGCCGGTGATGTTCTTTCTTGCGACCTTTGTTTTTACAGCCATTCTGCGCAGCGCCGCAACGTCCACTTCAACATCGAAATGTCCTGCATTGCAGCAGATAGCGCCGTCCTTCATAACGTTGAAGCACTTTTCCGTAATAACGCCGCAGCAGCCCGTAACGGTAATGAAGAAATCGCCTATCTTAGCCGCTTCCTCCATTTTCATCACTTTGAAGCCGTCCATAACAGCCTCCATAGCCTTAACGGGATCGACTTCGGTAACAATGACCTCCGCACCAAGACCCTTTGCTCGCATTGCAACGCCCTTGCCGCACCAGCCGTAGCCTGCAACTACAACATTTTTGCCTGCAACGATAAGGTTTGTTGTGCGGTTTATGCCGTCCCATACGGACTGACCCGTGCCGTAGCGGTTGTCGAAAAGATGCTTGCAGTCTGCGTTGTTAACAAGCACCATGGGGAACTCCAGCTCGTGAGCCTTGTCCATTGCAATAAGACGGAGAATGCCGGTCGTGGTCTCCTCGCAGCCGCCTATAACGTCCTTTATCTTGTCACGGTATTCTGTGTGGATAAGATGAACAAGGTCGCCGCCGTCGTCAATAATAATGTTTGGACTTGCCTCAATGACTCTTGAAATGTGGCGGTGGTATTCCTCGGGAGTAGCGTTATACCAAGCAAAAACGTTAAGCCCGTCATGAACAAGAGCCGCCGCAACATCGTCCTGAGTGGAAAGGGGATTGCTTCCCGTGATGTACATTTCCGCACCGCCTGCCGCAAGCACCTTGCAGAGATAAGCGGTCTTAGCTTCAAGGTGAACGGAGAGGGCAATTTTGATATTTTTAAAAGGCTTTGTCTCGGCAAATTCCTTTTCGATGCTGTTAAGAAGGGGCATATTAGCCTTTACCCAGTCAATTTTGATATTTCCGTCATTGTAAAGCTCGGGATTACGTATTTCGCTGAGCATAATATCATTCCTTTCATTATCGGGTAGGTACATTTTATCACAAAAACAAAGAAAATGCAATAGCAAACTTCCCGGCACTGCGAAGCGTAATGGGATTCCAAAGGGACGAGTCCCTTTGGCGAGGATTTTTAAGGGCGAGGAGCCCTTAAATCGCTCTCCGCAGAGAGCGAAACACCCCTAAAGTAAGGCATAACGCAAAGCAGCGATAAAACAAGCAAACTAACAAACCCAAGGCGCAATTCACATCAAAAAAGTTGAACCGAGTAAAGTGTCATATGACATAAAACTTGCGGAACCAACTATGTGAATTGCGCCTATTTCTAACCCGTACCAACAAAGTACCCCTCGCAGAAAAATGTAAGGAGCGAAGCGACGAGCATTTTCCTGCGACACGGCAAATTTAATGCGGAATTCGGAATTATGTGCGTTTTACCTTAATATGCCGTGTAATAAAATCGGGCGCACAATGTGCGCCCCTACAGAGAGATTGCGAAAAAATGCTGATTTTGTGCGGAAAATTACCGCCAAAGTTTGTCGTGTCGGATAAAAAGTCCGTCGCTCCGCTCCGCAGGTGTGCCGTCCTCATAGTCAACTTCTGCGGTATGCAGCTTCACGTCCAATGCCCTGCCTGCGGTATTTGTACATAATGAAAAATTCCGAAAGGCAGAAGTCGGTGGGTTCTTCCGGCATTTCGGGATAATCACTGACAAATACTAATCCCTCATTAAAGTGTAGACAAAAAATCTGCGCAAAATCCATATATGCAAGATTTTGCCCCATTTTTTGTACACTTTATAATTGGGATTAGTATAGCGCAAAGCCTGCAAGCCGCCCGTCCGACATAATAATACTAAACACCAATAAAAAACGGAAAAAATCTGCGCCGAAATCCATTATACGCAAGATTGTCGGCTTGATTTTTTTCATATTTTAAATGGTGTTTAGTATAAAATAAGGGTAACGGTTTTCCTCCGTAAAATAGCAGTCCGGTCATTCGTAATTGTACAAACCGTCTTCGTTAACATCTGTCTTTTCCCACTGCGAAAATTCGTACAGATATTTTTCCATAAGATTGTTTAAGACCGCCTTTTTGTCAGGCGTAACTTTGAGCAGTTCAACCATTGTTTTCCCTCCTTGAAGGTGTCATTAGGAAAAATCAAGGTCGTAGCGTGTTCCGTGGGAAAAAAGCACCCCGTCCGTAAGAACAATGCGGAGAATAATAACGTTCTCATCATTAAAGTCATTGTGACCGTTATCTATCCACTCTGCAAAAACCGTTCTCATCTTTTCCGCAACAGCTTTGTTTTCTTCTTTTCCGAAATAACCCATGTCAACAGCCTTTCCGTGGGCAGAAAACCATTCGCCGGAAATTGCGGCAACGGGATTTTCTCTAAGCTGCTTCATCTTCGCCGATAAACCGTAGGTGAGAACGTAAAATGAGCCGTCCTCATAATACGCATTTACATTGCGTACATAGGGTATGTTGTTTGCTGCGGTGGCAAGTGCAATAATGCTGTCCCTGCCGAACCGTTCTTCCATTATTTTTTCTGCTTCAAGGGGTATTTTTGTCATTGTATCAACTCCAAACTTTTTATGTGCCGTGGTCATTCTATAAGACCGTACTCCCTGTACAGCGAAATTATCCTGCCGTAAACCATACGGTTCCCCATATACTGCTTGTATGTGGCAGTCTTTTCCTTGCCCACGGCTTTCAGTTCGTCCATTTTTGCTTTTTCATATTCATACTGCGCAACTATGTCCGACAGTATCTTTTCAAACGCTTCTGTTCTTTCCACGGGTCTTTCCTCCCTAATTATCCAGCCTGTCCAAAAGCTCGCTCAGCCTTTCGTAAGCTGTGCGTATGTCACGGCTGTTCTGAGCTTTGAGCGCCGCCTGAAATGCGCTGAGGAGCATTCCGACAGCTTCTCTTTCCTCCGAAAGGGATTCCTCGTAGATACGCTCCGCACGGGCAATGAGCAGGCGGTTCTCCTCCTTTTCCGCAGGGCTTATTTTCAGCTTTTCCATATTCTTTATGCAGCTTTTCACCTCTGCGTCGCTCATAGTGCCGCTGCCGCCAAGTATGACCTTGTTATACTGCTTTTTATCCGCAGCTGTGGTAACGTCCACCACAAGTATGCCGTTTATGTCGTAGGTCATTCGTACCGCACAGACAAGCTCGTTCCTTTTCGCAGGCGGAAAGGTTATGTCAAGCTCCCCCAGGAACAGGTTTTTCGAGGGTATGCGGCTTTCTCCCTGATAAATCTGCAATGTAACTTTTCTCTGCCCGTCGGCAACGGCGCTGTAAAGCTCCTCACGGCTTGAAGGCAGAACGGTGTTGCGCTCGATTATAAAGCTCATTACTTCGTTGCCCGAGCGCTCGTCAAGAATTTTTACTCCAAGGGAAAAGGGGCATATGTCCGTTAAGATTATGTCCTTTAAGCTGTCGTTCCTGTCCTTTATCCCTGCGAAAATTCCTGCGCCCACGGCTATTGCGGTGTCGGGGTCAATGTCGGTGCAGGGCTTCCTGCCCGTTATCTCGGCAATGAACGCTCTTACTGTAGGCATTTTGCAGGAGCCGCCCACAAGGATTATATCGTCAATGTCATCTATGGAGCATTTGCTGTCTTTAAGCGCCTTTCTGATAGGCTGCGCCATTTTCTCAAAAACGGGAGCGGAAATTTCTATCAGCTTGTTGTTGTCAAGGGTAAGGGAATACTGCTTTCCGCCGATGTTTGCCACCATCATTGCCGCAGGCGTGTCGGAAAGTGCGACCTTGCAGTTCTCCGCCAGCTTGTACACAATAGCCTTTTCATCGGGAGAAAGACTTTCCCTGTCGATACCGTTCTCATGGCAGAAATAGTCCGCCACAGCTTCGTTAAAATCCTTTCCTCCAAGGTGATTGTTTCCTGCAACCGCCAGTATCTCCATTACGCTGTCAAAGGAATCCACTATGGAAACATCCAGCGTTCCTCCGCCGAAATCCACTATCATATATGTACCGTCGCAAAAGCCGTGTTCCGCCTGATATGCAAGAGCAGCGGCGGAAGGCTCGTTCACAAGCCGCTGAACGTTAAGTCCTGCAAGCCTTGCCGCCAGCTTCGCTGCACTTCGGCAGTTGTCGTCAAAATAGGCAGGAACGCTTATCACAGCTTCGTCAACGGGTTCTCCAAGATACTTTTCAGCGTCCTCCTTTATCTTTTTCAGAACAAGTGCAGACAGCTCCTCGGGGGAAAAATCCTTGCCGCCGAGAGTAATTTTGCGCCGCAGACCCATATCACGCTTGAATTCGCAGGCGCTTGCCTCAGGGTGGGAAATAAGCCGCTCCTTTGCAATTTTGCCCACAAGTATCTCGCCGTTTTCGTCAACGCTTACCACAGACGGCGTGGAAACCTCACCCAGTGAATTTTTTATTATCTCCGCCCTGCCGTTTCTGTAACATACCGCAAGGCTGTTTGTTGTTCCAAGATCAATGCCTATGACAGCCATATCTGCGCCCCCTTGATGTTATACTTCACTTTTCTGCACTTTAGCCTTTGTGCGCCACCTTCCGCCCTTGTATCTTATAACGCTCATCAGCGCCGTAAGCACCCATGTAAGGCAGGTGGTACCCCATACCGCCCACATTCCCACGCCAGGTATGTGGGTAAGGATAAGGGCAAAGCCGATTCGCCCCGCTACTTCAACAAATCCGTTTATCATTGCATATGTAACGTCACCTGCGCCGTTGAGAAGTCCTCTTGTGGTGTGGATAAGCCCCAGAGGAATGTAGAAAAACGCCGACAGCACAAGTGCCTTTGAGCCTATTTCAATTACCGCTTCTTCCGTTACGAAAAAGCCGATTATATACCTGCTGCATAAAAAGAAAACTCCCAGCATAACAAGTGCAAACGCCGACATTACCTTAACGCTCTGACGATAGCCCTTGACCGTCCTGTCCGTGAGACCTGCACCCGTGTTCTGTCCTGCAAAGGTGGAAAGAGCGGCGTTAAGGGAGGAAAAGGGCTGCTGTATAAGCTGTTCCACCCTCATTGTAGCGGTATAAGCCGCAATTACTGTGTCGCCGAAGCCGTTTGCCACCCTTTGGAGAAACACCATTGAAACGGAGATCATTGAGTTTTGCAGCGCAACGGGTACGCCCGTCCTTATGCACTTGCCGAAATGCAGCTTGCTGAACTTGCGCTCCTCACGGCTCATTTTAAAGAAGTCGGTTTTAAAGAACGCAAAGACGATACAGCTCACCGCCGAAAGCGCCTGCGCAATTACCGTTGCAAGAGCCGCACCTGTTACCCCTGTTTTAAGCACTATAACAAAAAACAGGTCAAGCAAAACGTTGAGAACGCTTGCCACCACAAGGAATATGAGGGGCGTTCTGCTGTCGCCCAGAGAGCGCATTACTGCGTTTATCCAGTTGTATATCGCTACCGCTATGGTTCCCGAACAGGCTATGCGCATATAGCCGAGGGCGTTGTCAAAAATGCTGTCGGGAGTGTTCATAAGCCGCAGCAAGGGCGCCGCAAGCAAATTTGAGATAACGCTTATGAGCAGTCCTGCAATTATCAAGGCATAGGCGGAGTTGGAGATGTACTTTTTTACCTCACGTTCCATTCCTGCGCCGAAGCTTTGTGAAATAAGAATCCCCGAACCAACGGAAAGACCTATGCAAAGGGTGTAGAAAAAATAGGTAACGGAGCCTGTTGCTCCCACTGCGGCAAGTGCGTCATATCCGAGATACCTGCCCACAATGACCGAATCCACAATATTGTAAAGCTGCTGAAATAAATTTCCGGCAAGCAGCGGCAGGGTGAAACGCAGGATATGTCCTATCTCGCTGCCCTCCGTCATATTTTTTGTATAAGATGCCATTTTACATTACTCCGTAAAAACTTTGTCAAGAGCGGAAATTTCTGCACTCTGAGAAGGTTTGAAGCTGTCCGACTTCACATAGTCGGAAAGGCTTTTCAGTAGTCTGCGGCAGGGCAGGCTGTCTGTTTTCTTGTCAAGGCGTGCCGTGCAGACAAGAAGCTGTCCGCCTCCTGCGTTGACCTCAAAAATAGTACCGAGGCTGTGATTTCTTCCGCAGTTGTCGATAGTTCTTACAACAGGTTCAATGCCCGTGCCGTCAAGGATAGCTGTCCTTGAATCGGTAACAGCGTCATACCACTGTGGAGTGGAGTAAATTTCGCTTGGGAACTCCGAAAGAGCGGCGCTTGTGTTGTCGATAAGCAGACCGAGAGTGCCTACGGGGCTTGGCTTTTTCATTGAAAGGGAAATTGAGTTGAACATTGGGTAGTTCCAGAAATCCGTGCAGTATGTGCCTTCGATAGACTTGCTTTCGGGCAGCTTGTCAGGCATAAACAGCACCTTTTCACCCTTTGCAAGCCGTGCTTTTGCTTCGTTCCAATCGTTCACAACGGAAGAAGCGTCCGCCGCCGTTTCGGGGCAGAGCCATAGACCGTAGCTGTTGGAAATATCGCCGCAGGTCAGCTTTAAAACAGCCTTTTCCGCTTTGTCAACAACAGGCATTGTGACTTTTACCGTTCCAAGGTCAAACACTCCGCCCTTGAAGCTGCCCTTTGCGTTAAGTGTATAAGAAACAGACTTGCCACCTGCCGTAACGGTAATATTTACAACAGGGTCAAGGTCGGGAGCAGCTGCATAATTGTACAGCATAACGGGCATATCTGCTTCCTCCCCCGACTTGAATACAAATGTTGGCAGACAGCCGAGAATTACCCTTTCGGAGCAGAAATTACGCCATTCTTCGGGAGAAATTACCCCCTTGCTCTCCATAAATGAGTTAAGCACACCAACAAGCGCCGTACCCTGACCCGTAAAGTCCTGAATATCAAGAAGCTGGAAGCCGGAAAGCTCCTTGGAACGCAGTGCGGTCTCTATCTCGTTCTTGTAGCACTCTGCCGCAAACCGTCCGCTTGCACGGAAATAGCTGTCAGCAAGGCGCAGAAGTCCTGCTTTTTCAAGGCGTTCACGGAAAATTTCAAGGTTGTAAGGCTTTAACACGCCCGTGTACTTGGGGATTTCATTGTAATCGGGGTACATAAAATACTGTCCCACTTCGTGGGAAACAACGGGTATCTCCGAAACAAATTCGCCTGAGCCGTTGTCAAGGGAAACGGTCTTGACCCCCGTGCCGTACTGTATCTCGATCGTTCCGCCGCTGCTTTTTTCGCTGCTTACGGAGGTTGGACGTATCATACCGTCATAGTTGTAATTTGAGTTGGGCGCAGCAGTCTGAATGTGACCGAGAGGAGCATCGCACATTGCATAAGAACCTCTGAAAAGGCGCTCCTTGGAGAATCTTACGCCAACAAAGAAATCGTCGTTTTCAACGATGCAGGGCCAGAACTGGAAGTTGTTTGAACCCTGTGTGTAAAGGTGGCGGCTGTCGTGAGCCTTGTAGCTGCCGAGAATTTCGTTAAGCCGCTCCTTGCTGCCCCAAAGCTCGTTGCCAAGGGACATTCCGAAGAAAGAGGGGTGATTGCCGAAGCTGTCAAGAATGCGGAAGCCCTCGTCAATAAGGTAACGCTGTCCGTCGTTTAATTCTTCCTCAACGGTGCCCCAGAAAGGCAGCTCAGGCTCCATATAGATGCCAAGCTCGTCAGCAGCGCAGAACGCAGCCTCGGGAGGACAGCAGGTGTGGAAGCGGTAGTGGTTTATGCCGTGTTCCTTTGCGGCTTTCATGACCTTGAGCCAACCGTCCTTGTCGGTGGGAGCAGCGCCGGTAAGAGGGAAAATCATGCCGTCGTGCTTGCCTCGCAGGAATATTTTTTCTCCGTTAAGGAGAAATTCCGTTCCCCTTGTTTCAAACTCACGCATACCGAAAACGACCTCGGAAACGTCCTTTCCTGCGGTTATCTTCATCGTATAAGTAACGGGGGAAAACTCGCTCCACAGCGCTGCACCCTCCATTTTGTATGTAAAGGAAAACTCACCTTCTGCGGAAATTTTAACCTCGGGGAAGCCCTCCACAGCAGCCGTTAAGTCAGCCTTGCCGCCAACGGTCTTGCCCGTAACGGTAACGGTGCTGTTCTTAACGTCGGGGAAGAGCCTTATGTTTTCCGCACGGCACTTTGCGCAGCGTTCAATATAGATACCGCCCGTTATGCCAAGCCAGTTGGTCTGTGTGTCGGGAGAGGTCATATGACCGCCGGGAACGGGGCAGGACACGTTGTTCACCATAATCGTGATACGGACAGCACCGCCCTTAACAAGCTCCGTGATGTTGTATCTGTGGGGAGCGCACAGGCTGTTGTTCGTGCCTGCACAAACGCCGTCTATCCACACTTCTGTGGTGCGTGTACGTTCAAGAACCAGGAACAGTTCTTCATCTTCCGCAGCCTTGTCAACGTTTACAGTGCGCTCATACAAAGCGTAGCCATCAAATTTGTAGGGGTCGTTCAGATAGCCGTCGCAGCGGTCGGTGCAAAGGGGAGATCTTTTCGTCTGCGAAACAGTGGAGGGCAGCATAACGGTATCGCTGAAACTGCTGTTTATATCAGGCTTTTCCGGGCTTAAAAGAAAGTTCCATTCCTTGTCTGCAAGATTCATTTTGTTTATCATAGATGTATTCCTTTCGTAATATCATAATTATACAGTTTAACATTATACCACAAAGAAAGGAATAAAGCAATGAAAAAATTGCATTTCAACACCGTATTTTTATTGTATTTTTATTGTAGGGGCGCACATTGTGCGCCCGTTGCTTAACCGCACAAATCAGGAACTCGTGTACCGGAGTGCCTCCACCTCTCTCCCGAAGGTTGTCCCTTTGCATACCGTGCCGTTTGGCAGCGTTTCACAAAAAAATCACGTTAAATTAAACTATGGCGTAACGTCCGATATTATTCACTATTCATTTTTCGTTATTCATTATTCATTTAGCAAAGCGCATATAATTCCGCATTACGAATTCCGAATTCCGCATTAATTTTGCCGTGCCGCAGAAAAATGTTCGTCGCTTCGCTCCTTGCATTTTTCTGCGAGGGGTGCTTTGTTTATACGGATAGAAATAGGCGCAATTCACATAGTCGGTTTCGCTGCTTGCATTTGAAACACAAGTGTTGCTATTTCCGATTTTTTATGTGAATTGCGCCTTTTGATTTTTTACTTTGCTGCTTTTAACGCTGCTTTGTGTTGTGCCATAGTTTTAGGGGATTTCGCTCTCTGCGGAGAGCGACTTAGGGGCTCCGCGCCCCTAAGAACCTGCGCCAAAGGGACTCGTCCCTTTGGAATCCCATTATTTCGTGCTGCTGTGCAGCTTTAATACATTACATACTCAAAAAGTATTCATGCACCCTTGTACAGTCGTTAAGCTCGGGGTGGAACGCCGTAACAAGCATATTTTTCTGCCGTGCGGCAACTATCTTTCCGTCCGCCTTTGCAAGCACCTCCGCATCGCCGTAAGCCTCGGTTATATAAGGCGCACGGATAAAGGTCATAGGTATCTTACCCAAGCCCTTGAACTCCTCCTCGGTGTAAAAGCTGCCAAGCTGCCTGCCGTAAGCGTTCCTTTCTGCACAGATAGACATTGTACCGAGGTGAACGGTGCCCGGCTCGTTGTTTATCCTCTCCGCAAGAAGGATAAGTCCTGCGCAGGTACCGAAAACAGGCATTCCGCCCTCAATGCGGCTTTTTATCCCGTCAAAAAGTCCAAGCTCTCTCATAAGCTTGCCCATAACGGTGCTTTCGCCGCCGGGGATAATGAGCCTGTCAAAATCCCTGTCCATATCCTTCAGCTGACGTATCTCAAAGCTGTCCTCTCCAAGCCGTGACAGCATTTTTTCATGCTCGATAAAAGCACCCTGCAGGGCAAGTACCGCCGTTGCCATTACTTGCCTCTTTCCGCCATAAGCAGAGCGATCTCCTGCTCGTTTATGCCTACCATAGCCTCGCCAAGGTCTTCGGAAAGCTCCGCAACTATCTTCGGGTCGTTGTAATTTGTTACCGCCTTTACGATTGCAGCCGCCCTCTTTTCGGGATTGCCCGACTTAAAAATTCCGCTGCCTACAAATACACCCTCTGCGCCAAGCTGCATCATAAGCGCAGCGTCCGCAGGAGTTGCAACGCCGCCTGCCGCAAAGTTAACAACGGGCAGCTTGCCGTTCTCCGCAACGTACTTTACAAGCTCATAATCCACCTGCAAGTCCTTTGCAGCCTGATAAAGCTCGTCCTTTGACATAGAAGTAAGACGGCGTATCTCGCTCTGCATCATGCGCATATGCCTTACCGCCTGAACAACGTCGCCTGTGCCGGGTTCGCCCTTTGTTCTTATCATTGAAGCACCCTCGGATATTCTTCTCAGCGCCTCGCCAAGATCCTTTGCACCGCAGACAAAAGGCACCTTGAACCTTGTTTTGTCAATGTGGTACTTGTCATCTGCAGGGGAGAGGACTTCGCTTTCGTCAATGTAGTCTATCTCGATAGCTTCAAGTATCTGTGCCTCCGCAAAGTGACCGATACGGCATTTTGCCATAACCGGGATAGAAACGGCAGCCTGAATGCCCTTTATCATTTTCGGGTCGCTCATTCTTGCAACGCCCCCTGCGGCTCTTATGTCGGCAGGTATCTTTTCAAGCGCCATAACTGCGCAGGCACCTGCTTTTTCGGCAATTTTAGCCTGTTCGGGAGTTGTAACGTCCATAATAACGCCGCCTTTGAGCATCTGAGCAAGGTTTTTGTTGAGTTCAGATCTTTCGTTCATTGTAAAAACGTTCCTTTCAAAAATAATCATCATATTTAATTATAATTTTGGGAACGTATTTTGCAAGTTTGGGAAGTTTTCCTTGCTTTGCCGCAGATTTGTGCATAATTAACAGCTTTTGCGGCGGATTTAAGAGCAATTATGTTAGAATCAACGGTTTTTTGGCGGCGATAATTCGGCAAAAAAACGGACGCAGAAAATGCCAACAGATTTTGTAGGCATTGCTTTTGTTAAAATGTGCAGTTTGCTGAAAATTGGGTGGACGTTCAAGCCGCAGGGTAAATTTGTTTAATGCTCCTTTAAAATTGCAGAAAGAACATATTGTTCCTCAGGTTACAATAAAAAAGCAGATAATTTTGCTATTTGTAAGCTGCAAGCTGACCACAAGCGCCTTTTTTTGAGTTAAAATGTAATAAAAGTTCAAAAACGGAGGAATTGATATGGAAAATAAGAAAAAAAGCAAAATAATAGTTATCACGTTTATAGCTGTTGCAGTTGCAATACCGCTGATAATTTGCATAGTGCGTGATTCGATGTACGAAAAAGCATATAGTTTAGCTTGGACAGAACAAAAATACGCCGAATCAATAGAGATATATAAAAAACTTGGCGATTATAAGGATTCCCAAGCGTGTCTTGAAGATACGATGTGGCGATACGGCTATTTTCTGTACAGTAACGGTGAATACCTTGACTCTGCTCGGGTATTGTACGAACTTGCCGGTATGCAGGGTGAAGACAGCTGTTGGCTGAAGGATGCCGTAGGAGCTGCATATGCCTACGCCGAACAGTTTTGCGAACGTGGAGAATGCAGCAGAGCTGACGATATTCTTGAGGCAATACTTGCTTCCGATAAAAGTGGTCTGTACAGAGGAGATAATGACTATGGAAGCTTTGCTGTAACAAAAAATGAAGTTGAGCTGATGATCATTTACAACGACGCTATGGAATATCTCGTCAACGGGAACAAAGGCATGGCGGCTATAACCTTCGGCAGACTAATAAATTTCAAGGACGCAGAAGAACGGGCGGCAAAGCTGTGGGATGATATAGCACCAAGGACAAATTTATCGGCAGGTTATGATTTTACTATAGGCGTAAATTCTGATGGTAAGGCGTATGTAGTTGAAAATCATATAGATACATCGTGGAATACCTCTTATTATGATGCACAGATATACTTTGATTTCAATGCCCCCGAATGGTCCGATCTTGTTTCTGTTGCTTCGGGAGATTACCATGTTGCAGGTCTGCGCAAAGACGGAACAGTCGTAGCCCAAGGCAAAAATGATAATGGCTGCTGTGATGTCAGCGAATGGTCGGATATAGTATCAATATCAGCCGGCAGACGGTATACTGTGGGACTGACAAGCTACGGAACGGTGGTCGTAACACCCGGAACAAATTTTAACGTATCATCATGGAGCAACATAATTGCCATTTCTGCAGGACAAAATCATATTCTTGGACTTAAAGCGGACGGTACCGTTGTTGCGACCGGCAGCAATGAAGAGGGTCAGTGCAGAGTTGATTCATGGAGAAATATCACAGCCGTTTCTGCAGGCGGTTATCATTCTGTAGGCTTGTGTTCAAATGGTACAGTTGTAGCCGCCGGAAGCAATGACGACTGGCAATGCGATGTATCAGGCTGGAAAAATATAAAGCAGATCTCAGCCGGTCAGCTTCATACCGTGGCTTTGCGTTCTGACGGCACCGTTGCTGCCGCAGGAAAAGACTGGTTCGGACGTACTCTTGATTGCTGTCAGGTATCCGATTGGAGCGGTGTTGTACAGCTCTCCGCAGGCAGCTATCATTCAATTGCCGTTGATTCAAACGGAAAGGTTAAAATTGCAAAATAAATAATGCTTGCAAAACAAATACGCCGCAGGGGAGTGACCTCTGCGGCGTTTCATTATTTATGGGACTGTATTAAACGGATCTTCAGCGGTTGTTATTCATAGCGCCCATAAGCTGAGCAGCCTGATTTTTCAGCCTTTCGTTTTCACATATTTCGATCTGTTCCAAAACTCTGCTCTTGAAAGCGTCGGCATCTTTGATATACTTGAAATTGTAATTGCCCGAAGAGGTCGATATAACAAGAGTGCTGTAATTGAATATCTTACCGCCGAGACCCTGTTCAACGGAGATATTGTTGATCTTGTTAAGGGGCGAATCCATTGATTTTGTGTTTATAACGCCGGTTTTTCCCGTTAACCTTGTATTGGAAAGGGAAATATAAGTATGCGTTACGCCCAGATACTTTGTTCCTAACCATAAAGCGGCAATGATAAGACCTACCAGCGCTCCGCCGCCCCCTGCCGCCATAACACCGATAATAAAAATAATTGCAGAACATATTGCAGGCGTTACAAGAACAAGTTTGTTGATCTCTGCTTTTAAAATGGTTGTTTCTACGCTCATGATGAATTTCTCCTTTATTTTTTATTGAGCCAAGCTGTTTGCAAGCGCAGCAGCCTGATTTTTCAACTTTTCATTTTCATATGCGTCTATCTGTTCCATAGTTTTTTCCTTGAACTCGTCCGCATTTTTTATGTATGCAAACTTGAATGTGCCGGAAGAGGTGGAAACGGAGATCGTGCTGTAACGGAAAACCTTTCCCCAGAAGCCCTGTTCAACGGACACGCTGTTTATCTTGCTTATGGGTGAATCCATTGATTTTGTGTTGATGATGCCTGTCTTGCCGTATATCCGTTTGCTTGTCAGGGCAAGCCTTGTGTTGAACAGAACAAACAGCTTGAAGCCGACAAATAAGACCATTACTCCTATTGCGATTATCGGTATAAAGGACATCGTAATATCCCAGTAGACTTCAAAACCGTAAACAAGAAGAATGGTGTCGATAATAAGTGCGGTAAGGATAGATGGTATAAGTGCTGCCTTGTTTATTTCCGCCTTTGCAATATCATTTTCAATACTCATTTTTGTTACCCCCAAATATTTTTTGCCCGAAATATAAAATATTTCAAGCTTCATTTTATTATACACTCTTTATTATATCTTTTGGTCACCTGCCAGCTAACTTTCGCAAAAAAATTCCGCCCGCTTTTAATGCGGACGGATTCATTGACCTTTATATCGTTCGTATATGTAGTAGTGCAAACCGGCTTCCGGGTCTCTGGCTCTCATATAATCGCCGTTTTTTTGCTCCACAAAAAGATATTCTTCACCCGATTCGTCTTTGTAAATATAGTATCTTTCGTAAAAATAATATTCCTCCACAGCCGAGGTTTCTATCATGCCGTAGGTCCAGTTGAGTTGGTCGCTGCTGTAGTCGAACTTAAGGGTCCCTCCGTAATTGGTATACCTTTCGGAGTAGCAGGTACCGTCTTTGTTAAAGACCAACAGCTTGGGGAAGGTGTCCAGACGGGGCGCTTTTTCCAGACTGTAATACATTTTCGGGAAAAGCGCGGCTCCGTTTGATTCATAGTCCAGCTCGCTCCATACTCCCAGCACCGCTTCGTCCGTAACAAATTCAAATGGCTCATCCAGTACATCGCAGAAATTCCCCGACTTGAACTCGTATCTTGTGAAAGCAGGAACCTTCAAGCTGTCCGTAATGCAGGTAAGCATCTTTCTGAAGACCTTTCCGGCAGGCAGACCCGTGGGGGAGGTGGTCTGACTTTCCGTTTCCGAGGAGGAAGGCACCGTTGTTGTTTCCGACTTCGGCACCTCGGTCGTTTTTGCGGCAGTTGTGGTTTTGGCAGCAGTCGTTGTCTTTGCTGTTGTTGTAGTTTTTACAGCCGTTGTTGAAGCGGTGGTCTGCGATGAAGATACCGAAGTGACGGAGGTTTCCGTTGTTTCTTCCGTCAAGGCTTCGGCTGAGGTATCCTCAGTTTCGGGAACAACGGTAGTTTCTTCGGTAACCGGAGTTGTAGTGGTCACTTCCGACGTTGTTACAGCTGCGGACGTTGTTGTAAATACTGTAGTCGCCGATATAGACGAAGCTGCCGCCGTTGTCGTTGTTCCAATTGAAGAAGAAGCACCCATTTCCGATGCCGTCAGCAGGTCTTCGGGGGTTCCTCCGTAAATATTGCCGAAGAAATACAAAGCGCAGGCAAGAACCGCCGCTGCACACAGCAGCACGGGCATAAAAGCCGTCATTCCGCCGAATTTAAGCGCTCTTTTTACGGCAGAAGCGCTCTGATAACGGTTTTTCGGGTCAAATTCCGTGCATTTTCGTATGATGCGTCTGAATTTTCTCTTCTCCGATTTTTGCCCAAGCACGGTTTTCAGCGTAACGCCGAGGGAATATATGTCCGAAGCGGCGTTTGTCTGGCTGTAGCCGAACTGTTCCGGGGGAGCGTAGCCCTTTGTTCCCAGGTAGCGTGTATCGTTTTCCTTGCCTTCGTCAAAATGCCTTGAAGCGTCAAAGTCAATGAGCCTTATATGTCCATCGGGGGCAAGGAGAATGTTGGAAGGCTTTATGTCACGGTGTACGATACCATGCTTGTGCAGCACCTCCAGCACATCGCAAAGCTCGCAGAACGCCGCAGCAATGTCCTTTTCCTCCGTCAGAGCGGATATGTTTCTTTCGCCGGGTATGTACTCTTCAAGCACAACGGTCTTGTCACCGTCCAAGCCTGCGTATTCTATCCTTGTAAGGTAGGGCGAATTTATTTTCTGCAGCGCCTTGTATACGCTTATATCTCCGTTCATTGTACGCAGAACATACTGCTTTCCGTCCGATTGAACGACCTCCACAGTCCCCTTGTCGTCCTTGTCAAGCTGCCGGACGGGCATATATTCGGTTTTTATCTCTTTTATATCCATAGCCAAGTCCTGTTTGTTATTGGGAACCTCTAAAAACCTCCTTCTCGGCAAATTTTCTATGACTTTGCTCATCTGCTGCGTTAACAAACCTTGTAATACATCAAGTATTACGGCGGTTTGTTGCCTTGCAGCTGAACAAAGTCATATACGAAAATTTGCGAGCAATACGAAGTATTGCTTAGTCTCGGTTTTTAGAGAACCCCTATTATTTCTTGAATTTGATCGGTCATACGGGAAAACATACAGATTTAATTATACACCTTTTATATTTCGTTTTGGTAAGCTGTCAGCTTAATTTCAAAAAAATATCCGATTCCCTTGAAAATTTATTGATTATATGGTATCATATTTTTGTCAGAATTTCAACATTCAGGGGGAATTTTTTATGCAGGATACAGTAAGCACAGACAAACTTGAAAACGAACTCTCGGAAATTTCCGATATAAGCGACTTTCTGGAGAAAAATTCAGATGAACTCGTTAATGTAAAGCTTTCCGAGTATCTTAACGAGCTTCTTGCAAGCCGTAATATGGAGGAGTACGAGGTAATAAAAAATTCTGGGCTTAACAGGGGATATGCTTACCAGATATTTGAAGGCGGCAAAAATCCCTCCCGTGATAAGATAATAGGTCTTTCCTTCGGCTTTAAGCTGAATTTTGCCGAAACTCAAAAGCTGCTGAAAACGGCAGGTATGCGTACTCTTTATGCCCGTGACGAGCGTGACGCAATAATTATTTTTGCCGTAAAAAAGGGCTGCAGCGTTATTGAAACAAATCTTCT
>JBJEQN010000025.1:0-19196 GCA_051881775.1 Oscillospiraceae bacterium
TATCTTTACGATGACAGAATGGTCGTAAGCTTCAACTGTCGGGAAAAGGCGAGTATTCTCGCCTTGCCCGATGGGTGTGTTTCGGATGGCAGGAGCCTGGGGGAGCCACTTATTTAATCCGAACTCTAACAAGGGGTTCGGATTTTTTATTTTTTCTGATATTAAAACCGTCCGAATTATTATGAGCTTATACTAAACACCATTTAAAATATGGAAAAAATCAAGCCGACAATCTTGCGTATAATGGATTTCGGCGCAGATTTTTTCCCGTTTTTTATTGGTGTTTAGTATTAGAGTGGGGGAGAGTGAAATTGCGCTGAGTATGCTTTTAAAAAAGAGCGAAAACCCGGACTTTATCCAATACATTCCTCATATTTTATTTTTTCCAACACACAACCTGCCTTTTCTAATTTAGCAACAATGTTGATTATATACCAAGATATATCGGTATAGTCTCCACCACACGATATGTCAGAAAAATCTCTGCCTATTGTTTTTCTGTTTATATCTAAACCAATAAGTATTTCATCGGTACTTTTGGCAAGAAATGTTATACCCTTATCAGATTTGTTTTGATAAAGAATCACACCAATAGTTTCTCCGTTTTCCTGCTTTTGAGAAACAATGGAAAACAAGTTGTCATGGGATAAAGGTTCTTCCTGCCAATTATACATATCACCATCATTTAAAGGCAGGTATTCCATTTTCTCATTCTTAAATGCCCAGCCAATCTTATTGAACAGTTTAATAACATCTATTATCTCTTTTGAGTGTGAACTGCAATCGAGAATTAACATTGATTCTCTTGCCATATCCTGATACCTCTAAGCTTCGATTTGTTTACTTGATTTTTCAAAATTTAAGCAAAACAATTCCACTTTCAACTTTACAATTGAACCATTTGCTCCGCACACTTCAACTTTATTCAAATTTATCAGTCACAGTCAGCTATTAGTTCCTTTTAATGCGTCCTTGCCTCTGATGCGACTTCATAAGCTGCATACTCCCGGTCAAATTCATAGCCGAGTTTTTCAGCCAGATGAACAGAGTTCATATTGTGAGCGTCCCAACTGGGATACAAACCTTCATCCAGACATTTAAGTATCAGAGCCGAACATACTATTGTTGCTAAATGCTTTCTTCTTTCAGATTCTATTGTATCTACTTCGATCTCAATGCCTTCGTTATATCGGGTATATGAAGAAGCACCGGCAACTATCTTCCCGTCTTTTATGATAACCATACCTCGTCCGATTTTCAGATATTGTTCCTTATTTTCAAACGCAGAAACGAAATCGGCGGTCACGGGGTTTTCAAGGCACATATCGTAAATCCCCGGATCTATCTGCTTAAGCTCATATTCCGGCGGAAGCCTGTCTATTTCCCTTTTCAGCATTTCTACATCAAATTTCGTGTCTTTTTTTATGGCATATCTTGTGACTCTTTTTGCAGAGGGATAACATTCTTCGATAAGTACTGACCACTCTTCATTCTGCGGAACCATTATCACGAATCCGTCCGGCTTGTTGATAACCAGTTCTCTGTCAGGTTTTCCTGCAAAGAATCCGAAACATCCCACAAACGCAAATGCCGACACAGGGCTTACTGTGTCCGTAACATATATCTTACCCATAACATTTTGCAAGCAGGAATATATCAGCGTTTCCTGCCAGCCTGCGAACAGTTCCTTTACCTTTGATGTGTCTTTTAGTTCGTATACCAATGTTATCATCCTTTTGTAAAAACAGAATTTGAATAAGTTTGAAGTGTGAGGAGTGAAGAGTGAAGTTTTTTCAATGTGGAAAGTTGAAAGTGAAATTATTATGTCTGCTCTACAAATTGGAATTAGGAAAGTGGAAAGTGGAATTTATGGTGTCGGCTTGCGCCGACTAATATTTATACTTGCTTCCTCAGAAAACACATAATTCCACTTTCAACTTTCCAAATTCCACATTGAAATAAACTTCACTCTTCACTCTCCACATTTCAAACTTAAACAACTTCCCATTTATCGAGCAGTTAAGCCCGACATAATGTTGACTGTATTATACCATATTCCCTTGAAAAAATCAAGCAATGCAAAAAACACGGCAGCCTATCCTTTATCCTGCTGTTAATATTTATTCCAAATCAACCTATAGATAAATACTCGGATATAATGATCCAATTCTGCACCAAACTCCCTTGACTTGAATTATTCTATCTGCCGAATTTGTCTATAGAACGATTTAGACTTAGCATAAAAAGTAAACAGCAGTATAAACAGAGCCTTTTCGCAGGTTGAGCAGGTATTTAAGGATTATTTAATAATTTCTATGCTACAATATAGTCACAGCAATGAAAGGAGCATAAAAATGTATCTGCGAATACTGAAAAAGGACCTTAAACGAAAAAGGGCGATGAACGTAATTCTGCTCACATTTATTATACTTGCGACTATGTTCGTTTCCTCAAGCGTGAATAATATTATCAGCGTTACAACGGCGCTGGATAATTATCTTGATATGGCGGATGCGCCGGATTATCTGGCGGCGTTTGTGAATAAATCCAACAGCGTTGATATTGACGAAGTTATTGGAAGCGCCTCGTCGGTTGATAGCTTCAGCATGGAAAATGTCATATTTATGTCCCATGAGCAAATTTCCCTTGAAGATGAAAGCAAGAGCATTTCAAGCGGCACAAATATATTGCAGAGCGATATATCTATGAATTATTTTCTTGAAGACGGCAGTATCCTTGAAACCGTAAACAAAGGCGAGCTTTATCTGACTGACCGTGATGTGAAAAAACTCGGGCTTGAAATCGGCGATAAACTTACTGTTGAAATTGATAATATAAGCCGTGAATTTACACTTGCAGGAGGTATAAAGGACGCAGTTTTCGGTTCAAATGCGATAAATGTTACCCGATACATAATAAGTGCAGAGGATTTTGATGCCTATCTCTCAAATGATATTATTGACGCATATTACGGCGGCAAGTTGATTTACATAAACACCTCCGATATAGATAAAATGCTCTCCGAAATAAAGGCGGTCATTGACAACAGCCCTTTCACAATGAACAGAGCATATATGAAATTTACATATATTTTTGATATGATCGCAGTGGGAATTCTCCTTGTGGTAAGCCTCGTGCTTATTGCGGTTGCATTTGTAGTTCTTCGCTTCACCATTACCTTTACTCTTTCAGAGGAATTCCGTGAAATAGGCGTTATGAAAGCTATCGGTATCGGCAATTTTAAAATCAGGGGCTTATACCTTGTGAAATATGCAGGACTTTCTGTAATCGGCTCGGTTATCGGTCTCCTGCTGAGTTTCCCATTCGGTGAAATGCTTATGAGCGTTTCTTCCAAATCGGTTATAATAAGCAATCAGAACCCGTTTTTTATAAATATAATATGTACAATATTTGTTGTTGCGGTAATTCTTCTGTTTTGCTATTGCTGTACCGGAAAGGTTAAGAAAATGACCCCCATAGACGCAATCAGAAATGGACAGACGGGCGAACGTTTTCGCAGAAAGAGCGTAATGAGCCTCGGCAAATCAAAGCTCGGCGCAGCTTCCTTCCTCGCCATTAACGATATTGTCAGCAGTCCTAAGCGTTTCGGCATTATCGCTCTGACTTTCTTCCTCTGCTTGTCCCTTATGCTTATACTTTCAGCTTCGGTTACAACGCTTAAAAGCGATTCTCTTATTTATACCTTTGGGATAGCGGATTGTGATATTATCATAAACGGTAAAGTAATGGATTTTATGACAGAGGACGGTCGTGAAAAGCTGGAGGAGTACCTTGCGGAAATGGAAGATACTCTTGCAGAAAATAATATGCCTGCAAGCTGTGTGCAGGAGATGTTTTTTTCTTTGTCGGTATCCTACGGAGAAAACAACGCAAAAATTGCTGCATATCAAGGCACAGGCACTACTATGGATATGTACGAATATACAGAGGGTACAGCGCCGCAGAACTGCGGAGAAATTGCCATAACCCGAATGTCAGCTGATAAGCTTAAAGCGGATATCGGCGATACGATAACTATAAAAACCTTGGAGGGCGACAGAGAATTTATTATAACAGCATTTTTCCAGTCCATGCACAGTTTGGGCGACGGAATCAGATTTTACACGGACGAGGAAGTAGATTACATTCAGGCACAAGGCGGTATGTTTACGCAGGTTATATTTAAAGATAACCCCGATGATAAAGAAATCAGCCGCAGAATAGAAAAAATATATGAGTTATACCCCGAAATTGATAAAATACAGACCTGCGCCGAATCTGTTGAAGATATGACGGGTGTTGCCGATACTATCGACGCAGTTAAATCAATGATTGCTATACTCACGATTGTTTTATCTGCTCTTATCACCGTCCTTATGGAGCGCTCCTTTATCGCAAAGGAACAGGGCGAAATTGCCCTTATGAAAGCAATTGGTACCCGAAACGGAAAAATATATGCCTACCACGCATTACGATTTTTATTCGTGGGAATTATTGCGGTAATTATCGGTGAAATTTTCGCAATGCCCCTCACTCACCTTTGCATTGACCCTATTTTCAAGATGATGGGTATGGAAACGACGGTAAACTACGTTCTTGACCCTATAGAAATGTACCTTGTCTTTCCTCTTGTGATACTTGTTACAACCGCTGCAAGCGCATTTCTGACATCGCTTTACACAAAGAAGATAAAGTCCTCCGATACATCGGGCATTGAATAAGAAAGGGGATCAATATGAACATACTTGAAGTAAAAGACCTCTGCAAAACATATATCGTAAACAAGCGCCAGAACAACGTGCTGAAAAACGTGAATTTCACCGTCAGCGAGGGCGAAATGGTAGCTGTTATGGGACCCTCAGGCTCGGGCAAATCAACGCTGCTTTACGCCGTTTCGGGAATGGACAGCGTTACCGCAGGAGAGGTATCGTTCTGCGGAAAAAACATTGCCAAAATGGGTGAAAAGGAGCTTGCCGACCTGCGTCTTGACGAAATGGGATTTATTTTTCAGCAGATGTATATGCTTAAAAATCTCACCGTTCTTGACAACATAATTCTTCCTGCGGTACAATCAAGCAAGAATACCGAAAGCCGCAGGGAAACGGTACAGCGAGGACAGGAGCTTATGCGTAAATTAGGCATTATCGATATTGCCGACAACGACATCAACGAAGTTTCCGGCGGACAGCTTCAGCGTGCCTGCATTTGCCGCAGTATGATAAACGACCCGAAGATGATTTTTGCCGACGAGCCTACGGGCGCATTGAACCGCACTTCATCCGACGAGGTAATGGACGAGCTTGCAAAGCTGAACAGCGGCGGCACCACAATAATGCTTGTCACTCACGATGTAAAGGTTGCGGCGAAATGTACAAGGGTGCTTTACATAGTTGACGGAAACATAAAAGGAGAGTATAATTTAGACAGATATGAAAACGCTTCGCAGATGAGAGAGCGTGAACGCGCGCTGAATAACTGGCTGCTTGAACTTGGCTGGTGACGTAAACGCAATTGTTTATCGGGAATAAAAGCAAGTGAGGTAAATATCATGGATAAGTATGCCGAACTAATATCGAAGCTTGAGGAATTATGCTGCTGGCTTGATAAAAATTCATCGCCTTATTCGGATGATGTGAGAAAAATTATCTGTGAATTACAGGATGAAGATATGAATGAATACAGGCGAAATAGAATAAGGCATGAATTATCGGGAGAGATCCTTTTTCACCCAAAGTGTCTGGGAGATGTTTACATAAAGGATTTTCCGAAGGACGGCACAAATTATCCATGGCATAATTATCTGTATGCAATTTGCAGTCTGGCACAGGAAGCCTTAAAGGAATAACGGTGATATAATGATAGATATTTTAATTGTCGAGGATAATAAGGAACTGTCGGGGCTGCTGTGTGATTTTCTCCGTGCGGAAAATTACACGGTGTCGGCTGCGGAAACAGGTGAAAAAGCCTTGTCGCTGTACGAAAAATACGGCGCAAGGCTTATTGTGCTTGATATAATGCTCCCCGGTATGGACGGCTTTGCGGTGTGCAGAAAAATTCGTGAGGAAAGCAACACGCCTATTCTAATCGTCAGCGCAAAAACCGAAAAGGAGGACAAGCTGAACGGTCTTGTGCTGGGTGCTGACGACTACATTGAAAAGCCTTATGACATTGATATTATGCTTGCAAAAATAGGGGGCATTTTCAAGCGGAGATATGCCGTTTCGGAACTGAATGACGGTAATATCAGCGTGAACAAGGTCAGCCGCAGGGTGTATAAAAACGATGTACCCCTTGAAATGACCGCAAAGGAATTTGACCTGCTTGTGCTGCTTATGGAAAACAGGGGAAAGGCACTTAGCAAGGAATACATTTTCAACCAAATTTGGGGTAGCGACAGCTTTTCCGAGCAGCAGACCTTGACCGTGCATATAAAATGGCTCAGGCAGAAGATAGAGGACGACCCCAAGGAGCCGAAAAAAATTCTGACCGTGTGGGGTATGGGGTACAAATATGAAGGCGTTTAACAGAATTTCTGCGGCGGTCATTGCTGTGATAATTGCCGTTTTCGTTGCTGCAAATGTGATATTGCTTACAGATAACAGCGACAGCGGCAGACCATACCGTGTTGAGATAAGCCGTCTTGCACTTGAAATAGAGCAGAACGGCTTTGCCGGCGTGGATATATCGGGCTGCCGGTATGTGACAAACATTGAAAAATACGGCAGCGGATTTTACGATACCGACAGTGACTGCATTATCCGTGAAATAAACGGGGAGCTTTACCGTTTTGATTACAGGGCAGATATGAAATCGGACAAAAGCGGCGTTATATTTACGGTAAATGTTATTCTCGGGGTAATGTCGGCGGTTATCATTGGGGTGCTTGTTTTTATACGGGTAAAAATTCTGTCACCCTTTGAAAAGCTGACGGAGGTGCCGTATGAATTGTCAAAGGGCAATCTTACACCGCCCGTAAAGGAAACGAAAAACCGCTTTTTTGGCAGATTTATATGGGGAGTTGACCTGCTTCGTGAGAATATGGAGCAGCAGAAGCAGCGTGAGCTTGATTTGCAGAGAGATAAGAAAATGCTGCTTTTATCCCTTTCTCACGATATAAAAACGCCGCTGTCTGCAATAAAGCTGTACTCAAAGGCGCTTTCCAAAGGACTTTACGACAGCCCCGAAAAACAGCTTGAAATTGCCGAAAATATCAATATAAAAGCCGATGAGATAGAAAGCTATGTTTCGCAGATAATCACCGCTTCAAGGGAGGATTTTCTAAGCCTTGATGTAAACAACAGTGAATTTTACCTCTCGGAGCTTGTGAATAAAATAAAGCTGTACTACACGGAAAAGCTGCAGCTTATCAGGACTGATTTTTCCGTGGAAAACTATTCCGACTGCCTGCTGAAAGGCGACCTTGACCGAAGCGTGGAGGTTTTGCAGAATGTTATGGAAAACGCCGTGAAATACGGTGACGGGAAAAGCATTGCTATCGGTTTTTCAGAGGAGGACGGGTGTGTTCTTGTGACCGTAAGGAACAGCGGATGTACTCTTGCGGATACGGAATTGCCCCATATTTTCGACAGCTTCTGGAGAGGTGCAAATGCCGCAAACGAAAAAGGCAGCGGTCTGGGGCTTTACATCTGCCGTCAGCTTATGCGCAAGATGAACGGGGAAATTTTTGCGGAGATACGTCACGGATATATGTATGTTACGGCGGTATTTGTGAAGGCATAGCCTGCGGATCGTCACGTTGATTTTTCGGGTGTATTATCAAAATTGACATTTATTTATCCCAATGTTATAATAAATATCAAGGCAACACAGTACACTTTTGGTATGCGTTATATGCTATAATATAGCTGAAATAAAAATCTGATGGAGGTTTTATTATGGAAAATAACACTATCGGAATGAACAGAAACAAAACCTATACTTATGGACCTGTTGTTCACGCTACGTCGAATAACAAAAAACAGGTATTCTGCCGCATGGCAAATGCGATTTTAAAGTCTGATGATATAATATGTGAATATTGTCCGCTGTGGAATGGTGAATATCGGTTGCCATGCTGCAGCTACTATGATTTTGAAGTACCCTTTGAAGTGTCACCGTCGGAAGCGAAAAACCACACCGAGGGTATGATAAAGCTGGGTATTTCGGAGGAGTTCCCCGACTTTGTAAGTGACAGCCGCATTAACTGCCTGAGTTGGGACGAAAGTGCGCTTGTTTATGAAAAAGCACTGAAGTTTGCTGCAAAGGCGCACAAGGGTTCATACCGCAAGGGTACAAAAATACCCTACATAGTTCACCCCGTTGAGGCTTCGATGATAGCGATATGTCTTTATAACGAACTTGACACGAAGATCGGTGCGGACATATACGAAATTGCCGCAGCTGCTGCACTTCACGATGTTGCCGAGGACACAAAATACACAATAGATGATATTGAATATGAATTCGGCAGAAGGATCGCCGAGCTTGTGCAGCATGAGAGTGAGAACAAGCGTGAGGGTATTCCTCCCGAGGAAAGCTGGAGAATACGCAAGGAAGAGGCACTTTGTCATCTTGAAGATGCACCGCTTGAAGCGAAGATAATTGCTATGGGAGATAAGCTGTCAAATATGCGTGCCATTGCAAGGGATCACCGTGAGCTTGGCGATGCAATGTGGGATAAGTTCAATATGAAGGACAAGGCTGCGCAGTCGTGGTATTACAACAGTCTTGCAAGGGTGCTTGACTGCTTCGGCGGCACAAGTCTTTATAAAGAATACACGGGGCTTTGCAAAGAGGTTTTCGGAGATTTAGAATAATGGGAAAGAATAAATTAAAGCTGCTTTATGTCCTTGATATAATGAAGCAGACGGACGAGCAGCATCCTCTTACCGCAAAAAAGATAGCCGTAAAGCTGAAAAACTGCGGCATAGATGCGGAATACAAGTCGGTTATCCGCGACATAAAAACTCTTGCGGAATACGGCTATGATATAATTTTACACCATGACAACAAGCTGGGTTATTATATGGCTTCACGGGAATTTGAGGACTGGGAGCTGAAAATTTTGTGCGATGCGGTCGCCGGAGCAAAGTTCCTGACACGGGCAGACACGGACAGGCTCATAAAAAAGCTGCAGGCATTGTCAAGCAGTTACGGAAACAAGGTGCTTCGTTCTTCGGGACGTATCGACGCTGTATTAAAGAATAGTTCGCCGCTGACAAAGGTGAACATCGACCTTATTCTCCGTGCCATAAAAAGCGGCAGGCAGATAGAGTTCAGATATGTGACTGTTGATAACACTATGAAAAGGGTGTTCAGAAAGGACGGAAGGATATACAAGGTCTCGCCCTATGCGCTGTTCTGGAGAAATGACAACTATTATCTTGTGGGGAATTACAGCGGATATGACGACCTTTCACATTACCGTCTTGACAGAATGGCGGAGCTTGCCGTTTCCGAAGACAGGGCAAGACCTGCGGAAGAGATAGTCGGCGCAAATCCCTCCGAAGCCATTTCCGAGCATATAAAAAAGGCACAGTACAGCTATGTGGGGGAAACCATATCACTTACGCTTGAATTTGAGGAGAACATTGCCGATGATCTTATTGACTGCTTCGGCAATGATATAAAGATCGTTCGCTGCAATGATAAATACCGTCTTACGGTGCGCACGGAAGAAAGCAGCGGTTTGTATTATCTTCTGCTGCAATACGGAGAATATGTTACCGTCATTTCTCCCGAAAGAGTAAGAAAAGAAATGCTCAGGCGCATTGAAAAGATCGGGAGCAGGTATGAATAGGGAATATAACGCAAAAACTTCTGCGCTGTTCTTTTCCAATCGGCAGGACGTTGACACTTACAAGGAAATGTTGTATAATGTAACTGTATTTTCAGCATTGAAATTGATTGATAATATAAATTGCAGCGTTACAGAAGATCCCGTAACGCTGCATTGTTTTTATTGTATTATGTTTACTGAAGAAAACCGTTTACTATGCGGCTTTCCGCTTCGCTTTCGGTAAGCCCGAGAGTCATGAGCTTGATTATCTGCTCTCCTGCTATCTTGCCTATTGCCGCTTCGTGGATAAGCGCTGCGTCCGTGCAGTTTGCGTCAAGAGCAGGTATAGCCTTTATCCTTGCGTTGTCCATAATAATTGCGTCGCATTCGGTGTGGCCGCTGCACTTTGCGTTGCCTATGAGCCTTGAATTGAATATCTGCACCGAATCGTTCTTTGCAACGGAGCGTGAAACTACGTCCGCTGCGGAGTTGTCGCCGTTAAGATCAACATCATAGGAGCTTTCGGCGTACTGGCTGCCGTGGGTCATAAGGCGTTCCTTTACGATAAGCTTTGCACCGGCTTCAAGCTTGGCTGTGTTGGTGCGCTTGGTGGAGTCCACGCCCTTTATCTGCACCATATCCATTTCCATATAGCTGTTTTCTTCCATATAGACCTCGGTAACGGGGTTAAGTATGCGCTTTCCCTCGCCGTCACCCTCGCCGTAGTGCTTTTCAACGTATTTCACCTTGGCATTTTTGCCCACAAAGAAGCGGTGAACGCCGTCGTGCTGGGAATCCTGCTTTCCGCAGTTGTGTATGCCGCAGCCTGCGATTATCACAACATCGGAATCCTCGCCTATATAAAAATCGTTGTAAACGACCTCGCTGAGACCGCTTTCGCTTATAACAACGGGGATATGGACGCTTTCGTGAACAGTTCCCGGTTTTATGCGTATGTCTATGCCGGACTTGTCCTCTTTTGTTATAATATCAATATTTGCGGTGGTCTTACGGTCTGCGGAGACGCCGTTTGCCCTTATATTATAAGCTCCCTCCGGCACCGAATGCAGGTCGGCTACCTCGGAGAGTATTTTTTTCTGTATATCGTCTATCATGGCTGTGACTGTTCCTTTCCGGGCGTTTAAACGGCTGCGCCCCGACAGATATTTGCAACGGAGGGAGTGCCCTTTATCTGCGGCAGCACCTCGTCTCTTTTGCCGTGAAGAAGGATCTTTCCGTCTGCAATAACGGCTATCTCATCGGCAATGTTAAGGATACGCTCCTGATGTGAAATAACGATTATGGTCTTGTTCTTATCCTCGTGCATACGTTCAAACACCTTGATAAGATTCGAGAAGCTCCAGATGTCAATGCCTGCTTCCGGCTCGTCAAAAACGGACAGCTTTGAATTTTTTGCGGCAACGCCAGCTATCTCAATACGCTTTATCTCACCGCCGGAAAGGCTGGAATTTACTTCACGGTCGATATAATCCTTTGCGCAAAGACCTACCTCCGACAGATAAACGCAGGCCTCCGACACGGAAAGGTCACGTCCTGCGGCAATTCTCAGCAGGTCGATTATGCGTATTCCCTTAAAGCGCACAGGCTGCTGAAAAGCGAAGCCTATGCCCATTTTTGCCCTGTCGGTTATGCTTGCTTCGGTAATGTCGTTTTCGTCAAAAAATATCCTGCCGCTCGAGGGCTTTTCTATACCCATAATGAGCTTTGCGGTGGTGGATTTTCCGCCGCCGTTGGGACCCGTTACCGCAAGAAATGTGCCGTCAGGGACGGTAAGGTCAAGTCCCTTTATAATTTCCCTGCCGCCGTTTTCGCCTTCAACGCCGTAGGTAATGTTTTCAAGTCTGAGCATTAATAATTTCTCTCCCCAATACGGAAAACTGCAAAACTTTTCCTTGTTTTAGTACATAAACATTTTAACATCTGTAAGCCCGAATGTCAATAGCAAACTTATACTTTTACGGTACACTATAGCCGCTTCCTGCGTTTGTTATTATTTCCGCATAAAGACAAAAAAACACAGATAAAATTTTCCGTGCATTTCTGTTGACTAAATCACGATAAAATGCTATACTTGTAAAAGAAAAATATGTAACGTTTTAATAATGTTATGGATAACGGAGGAAAATAAAATGTACATTACCTGTCTTGACCTTGAGGGCGTTCTTGTTCCCGAAATCTGGATAGCTTTCGCAGAAGCAAGCGGAATCCCCGAGCTGAAAAGAACTACCAGAGATGAACCCGATTATGACAAGCTGATGAACTGGCGTCTGGGCATCTTAAAGGAACACGGTCTCGGTCTTAAAGAGATCCAGGAAACTATCGCAAAGATTGACCCCATGCCCGGCGCAAAGGAATTCCTTGACGAGCTTCGTTCTATCTGTCAGGTCATCATTATCAGCGATACCTTCACACAGTTTGCAAGCCCTCTTATGAAGAAGCTGGGCTGGCCCACTATCTTCTGCAACTCCCTTGAAGTTGCTGAAAACGGCGAGATAACAGGCTTTAAAATGCGCTGCGAGCAGTCCAAGCTCACCACCGTAAAGGCTCTCCAGTCCATCGGTTATGAAACTATCGCAAGCGGTGACAGCCATAACGACCTTGGAATGATAAGAGCAAGCAAGGCAGGCTTCCTGTTCAAGAGCACGGACAAGATAAAAGCCGATAACCCCGACCTGCCCGCATTTGAAACATATGACGAGCTTATGGCGGCTATTAAAAAGGCTATGGTATAATTGATCTATAAAGCGGAGCGTCCCTGTTTTCAACGCCGAAAGCAGGGGCGCTTGTTTCAATGTGGAATTTTACAAGTTTGAAGTGTGGAGAGTGAAGAGTGGAGTTGTTTTTGAATGTGGAAAGTTGAAAGTGGAAAGTGGAATTATATGCGCTTCATTGAATGGAAAAATTATGTAGGGGACGGGTTTCCCGTCCCGTCTGCGCCGAATTATACAGTTTGTTTGTTAAATTGGAATTTGTTAATATAAGTATCAGCTCTTATATAAATTTAACATCTGCTTTTTTCAATTTGCCGTGAGCATTTGCAACTTTCTTTTCATCAAACACCGTTGCTGTACCGTTCTGAATAATTTCAGCCTTAATACCTCTTTTGGCAGCACCAAGAGCAGTTGATGTTACACATCCGCATTCATCTAAACCACACAAATGCAATACATCATATTTTTTCTCTTTTATCATACTCAGAAGTTTTTTGTTTGTAAGAGCATCTCCTAAAAATTTGTCATAGCAATGTTCCGATACAATTTTGATACCAGAGTATATTTCCGCACCTTCGGTTCCTGCTATAGAATAGCCAAATAGCAGTCGGTTCGTAGGAAGATTCTGAATAATATGGCGTATATATATAACGTCCGAATTTTCTCCGTGATACTTTTCTATCAGTGAATTAACACTATTTACAAGGTTTTCTGTATCATACGAAAATTTTACTTTTCGTTTTTCATATAAATAGTCATTCTGCATATCAATTACAAGTAATGCTTTTTTCATTGTATATTGCCTCCGTAAATTCCGATTTATCGAGCAGTCACACCCAACATAATTTTAACTGCATTATACCATATTCCCTTGAAAAAATCAACCGTAAAGCAAACATAGAAAGAATCAGCAAAGGAGAAAAACATATATGAACATTACAATTAATTCCGAAAGAATAACCGCAGAAGAGTATATAGATTTTCTGAAAAAAACCGATCTGGGTTCGCAGTATCCCAAGGAAAATTTTGAATTACGGATAGAAAAACTGGTGAAAAATGCGTCCATAAGCCTTGTGGCAAGAAACGAGCATAACGAGATAGTGGGTGTGTGCTTTGGAATAACCGATTTTGCCTATTGGCTGTTCATAACCGACCTGGGAGTGATACGAAGCTGCACGGGAAAGGGGATAGGCAGACAGCTTATTTTCAAAGCCCTTGAAGCTGCCGGCGGCGAGGACGAGATAGTTATGTACACCTGCGCCAATGAGGATGCTATTCCTTTTTACGAGAAGATAGGAATGAAGAAATCGGAGGACATAATGGAGTACAACAGAATGCCGTGGACCTCGTTTACTGTTGAATAATTTATATAAGTTTTTATATAATTTTGAAGTGTGGAGAGTGAAGAGTGGAGTTGTTTTTGAATGTGGAAAGTGGAAAGTTGAAAGTGGAATTGTATAAATTCGGAATTCGGAATGCGTAATTCGGAATTATGGGTGCTTCGCTAAATGGAAAAATTATGTAGAGAACGAGTCTCCCGTTCCGATTTAAAGTAATTCGGTGCAAGCGTGACAGAAACCAGTCACCTACAGAGAAATATCAAAATAACATCGCCGCAGGCGATACCATAATTCCACTTTCCACTCTCCACATTCCAAATTAAAATAATTCCACATACAAAAACAACTTCACTCTTCACTCTCCACACTTCAAACCCGTAAAGAATATTATACTTATTTGATATAATTTACAAAAAATTAATATATTTTTTTGGTTAGCTATTGATTATCCTATCGGATTGGTATATAATATGATATGTAAAACCTATTAAGTATATATAATTTATAAACAAGCGAGTATATACCTGTGAAAAGAGGATCAGAATGGAAAAAAGATTTATATATGCGGATAATGCGGCTACTACCGCAGTTTCAGAACGTGTCCTTAAGGCTATGCTGCCCTTTTTTACGGAGCAGTACGGCAACCCGTCCAGTATCTATAAGCTGGGCAGAGACGCTCAGAGGGCAGTTGAGGATTCAAGAGAAAAGGTGGCTGCGGCTCTTGGCTGTACACCTCCCGAAATCTATTTCACAAGCTGCGGAACGGAGTCGGATAACTGGGCGATACGCTCCACCGCTCTCCGCCTTGGTGAAAAGGGCAAAAAGCATATTATCACCACGAACATCGAGCATCACGCCGTGCTGCACACCTGCGAATATCTTGCAAAACAGGGCTTTGAGATAACCTATCTCCCCGTTGACAGCGAAGGCCTTGTAACTGCGGAGCAGGTCGCCAACGCAATAAGAGAGGACACCGCTCTTGTTACGATAATGTACGCCAACAACGAGATAGGAACCATTATGCCCGTTGCGGAAATAGGAAAGGTGTGCCGTGAGAAGGGCGTGCTGTTCCATACGGACGCTGTTCAGGCGGTGGGCAATGTTCCCATTGACGTTAAGGAGCAGAACATCGATATGCTGTCACTTTCGGGACATAAGATACACGCACAGAAGGGCATAGGCGCTTTGTATGTGCGCAAGGGCGTGCCGCTGCCAAACCTTACCTTCGGCGGCGGACAGGAAAGGGGCAAACGTCCCGGAACGGAGAACGTTCCTGCCATAGTCGGACTTGGAGAGGCTATAACCGCAGCCTGCGAGGATATTCCCGGCAAAACAGAGCGTGTAACAAGGCTCCGCAACAAAATTATTGACGGTGTTCTTGAAATAGAAGGTTCACGCCTTAACGGAAACAGGGAAAAGCGCCTTCCGGGAAACATCAATATATCCTTACTCGGAGTAGAGGGAGAGTCGCTGCTCCTGCTTCTTGATACAAAGGGCATATGCGCTTCAAGCGGTTCGGCTTGTACGTCAGGCTCTCTTGACCCGTCACACGTTCTGCTTGCGCTGGGACTTCCCCACGAGGTAGCACACGGCTCAATGCGCCTTTCCATAAGCGCAGAGCTTACCGATGACGATGCGGATTATATTATAACCTCGGTAAAGCAGGTAGTTGAACGTTTGCGCAATATGTCGCCTATGTGGGAAGATATTATAAGCGGCAAGGAGCATACGGAAAAGCTGTTGAAATTTGTTTCAAAGATAAATACCAAGTCCTGAGAGGAGAATTTTAAATGTTATACAGCGAAAAAGTAATGGATCATTTTGCAAACCCCAGAAATGTGGGAGAAATTGAGGACGCAGACGGCGTAGGCGAGGTAGGCAACGCAAAGTGCGGCGATATAATGAAAATGTACATCAAGGTGGACGGAAACACCATAACGGACTGTAAGTTCAAGACCTTCGGCTGCGGTGCGGCTGTGGCGACTTCCTCTATTGCAACGGAAATGATAAAGGGCAAGACCATTGACGACGCTTTGAAGCTGACCAACAAGGCGGTAGTTGAGGCGCTGGAGGGACTTCCTCCCCAGAAAATACACTGTTCCGTTCTTGCGGAGCAGGCTGTAAGAGCGGCACTGTCCGATTATTACCGCAGAAACGGCATTGACCCCGAGCCTATCGTGGGCAAACCCACCGAGCATTGCGAAAGCTGCGATATTGAATAAAAAAGAGTACGTTCTCCGCTTGGAGAGCGTACTTTTTTATGTTAACTTGTACTGCCAGTCTGATTTATTTCCTCTGCAGCCTTGCGTATGTCCTCACCGCAGTCAAAAAGACATTCGTCGATTATTTTGTCTGTAAGGATATTTCTTCTGCGCATTTCAATAAAAGCGTATTCACGGCAGCAGGAGCATAGCGAGCGGTCGTATATGAACATCAGCGCTTCATCGGGAAGAACGCCGTTTTCCGCTTCGTCAAGGAGCGAAAGAACAATGCCGTGCCAGTCGCTTTTATTCTCTCTGTCAATTTCAAGCCCGTTAAGGATATTCATAAGCAGGTCATGATCGCTTTCTTTGTAATTTTTTATAAGCATATAGACCGCTTGGACAGAATATGTACTGCGCAGAATTTCAAGGGCAAGCTCATGTACTTTGTCCGCTCTTATTACGCACAGCGCATCTATAGCCGCATTTTTCAGTCTTTCATCTTCCGACTCGGCATATCCTATCAGTATTTCGGGGTCAAGGGGAAAAGGGTTTTCTTTTTCCGAGAACATATAAAGCAGCTCTGCCTTTTTTTCGATGTCCTTTTCCGATACCGCCATTTCCGCAACCCTTCGCTTGTCCTCGGAAGAGCTTTTTCTGCCGAAGTACCATACATCCCGAGGAAACATTCTCCCACCCTCGGAGATCCTGCCGATAATATCCCCGGCGGTAATATCGGGCTTTTCTTTCCTATCCTCTTTCGCTTCCTCAAAGCTCATAACACGGATAAATCTGCGTGTTTCGGCGGAATCGGCATTTAGTTCCCGTAAAAAACCGTCGCTGTATTTATCCTTGGCACAGGTGAAAAACCAGCCGAAATACCAACGCAGGTCTTCGTCCTCTGTTCGTCTGCGGCGGATAAAATATGCTCCCATATCAGCGGCGATCTCCGTCAGCCTGTCAAAGTCTTTAAGCTGCATAAGAACAATTGAGATATATTCAAAGCATTCGATATATCCCATATGTTTTTGGCTTTTCCGTGTTGTCATTAACAGGGAATAAAGCTCCCTATACTTTTTTTCAAGAGTATCCGCCGCAAAAGAGTTCCCGTCATAAGCATAAGCGGCAATGAAGTCGCAGAGATGATTTATTGTGTGCCGATCATCGTTGATATCCCTTGTAAGCAGCTTTTCTGCGGCGGCTTGGAGAAAATACTCCGGCTCATCATACTGCGCAGCCAGATTGTACATATAAAGTCCCCGTGAACCCTCGCACTGCATATCAAAGCTTATATCGTTAAGACAGCCGTACAGCACGGTGCTTCTGTATAATTCTTCATTGCCCGGAAGCATATCAAAGCATCGTCCGTGACCGCAGTTCATAAGCCTTTCAAATTCGCTGATTTTTTTGTCTGTGTTAAGCATCGACCGTGATTTCTCCCTCCAAATAAAGCGCCGCTCTGCCGGAAATTTTCACATCATTTTCGCAGAGTCTGCAGTAAAGTGTACCTCCTCTTTGGGAAAGCTGTTTTGCGGTCAATTCTGTTTTGCCCAGCTTTTTGCTCCAAAGGGGAACAAGGCTGCTGTGGGAAGAGCCTGTCACGGGGTCTTCAAGCCTGAGCTCGGGGCAGAAAAACCTTGATACAAAATCGCAGTCTGCGCCCTTTGACGTAACGGCTATGCCCAGCCACCTGTCAAGCTTTTTCAGCCTGTCATAATCGGGCACAAAGCTGCGCACCTCCTCCTCGCTGTCCACAACAACGTAAAGGTCACGCTCCGAGTAAAGCTCCTGCGGAACAAACCCAAGCGCCGCTGTTATTTCCTCCGTAACGGCTGTTTTTTCGGGCGTTCTTATAGGGAAAGACATTTCGTAAGCACCGTTTTTCCTTTCAACGGTAAGAATTCCGCTCATTGTATCAAAGCGCACAGAGTCCGAATCAGGCTCAATGAAATTAAGCACGATAAAAGCGGAAGCAAGTGTGGCGTGACCGCACAGGTCTATCTCAAATTTCGGCGTGAACCAGCGGAGAGAATACATATCTCCCTGTTTGCGGACAAATGCTGTTTCCGAAAAGTTGTTTTCAAAGGCTATCTTCTGCATAATTTCATCGGGCAGCGGCTTGTCAAGAATACAAACTCCGGCAGGGTTGCCCCCGAATACTTCATCTGTAAATGCGTCGGCTATGTAGTATTTCATATTTTCATCTCCTTAATCATCAAACAATCCCTTTTTCAGCTTGTCATACCCTTCTGCACCGACATAAACGGGAAATCTGCCCGTTTTTTCAATGGTCAGACCGTTGAGCATACCCGTATGCACGGATATATGCCGAAACTGCATAAGCACAAGCTCAAAACGGGTATATTGGCACTTGCCGGGCTTTTCGTACAGCGCCTCGTCCGTAAGGCTGTCTATATAAGCAAGAGTTTTATCCCTTACCTTATGCAGATAATCAAGCAGCTGTTCATCGCTTAAAACTATGCTGCACGGATTGTCGGGGTTATCCATACCGTTTTCGTGAAAATCGGGTTCGTCATATGCGCAGGGGTCAAAAAACCATTTGTCGGCGGAGTGTATGGTGTGATAAACATACCGCCAAGCAGGTGCGCCGCAGACAAGAGCGTTTCTGTCATATGTTTTTATTGCGGTCTCAAGATTTATAAAATTGGGATATACTTGTTCCCTAATAATTCTGCAAAGCTCTCTCATTTTAATATATTCCTCTGTCTTTTTATATAGGAACGGTTGTATAAGCGGATATGTAAGCCTGTCGGGAATACCGTCAAAAAACTCTATTGCTTCAATTTCGCTGTGAAGTTCTGCTTCAAGTTCGTATACTTCCGCAAAGAAAAGCATACCGCAGGTCTCTTCGCCGCCTTTTTCCACAGCGTAAACGCATATTGGGGAAATATCAAAACGGACAGCTCCCGTTTCCTCATAAAGTTCACGTTTTGCAGCGGCTGTTATATTTTCCCCCGGTTCTCTGTGTCCGCCCGGAATTTCATAGGTGTCTCGTTCCCTGTGTCTGCACCATATCCATCTGCCGTTGTATCTTGCGGCAATTACGGCAAACTTCAGCCTTTCGTCAGGAACGCTGTCATAAAATTTTACCCTTACTTCGTCCATAAGATCTCCCCCTTTTATG
>JBJEQN010000026.1:0-68652 GCA_051881775.1 Oscillospiraceae bacterium
CTCCCCTGCTAAGGGAGTAGGTCGGGTAACCGGCGCGAGGGTTCAAATCCCTTGTTCCGCGCCAAAAGCCTCACAAGCATTTAGTTTGTGAGGCTTTTATTTTTGCATAACGAAGAAAATTGTATAACAAATAAAACAATGAGGGCGTTGAAAATGAAACTTGAATCCTTTAAAAGTATTCTTGCAAAAGCCATAATGTCCGGATTTATGATAGGCATCGGCGGCACGGTCTACCTTATGGCGGACAACAAATACATCGGCGGCTTTCTGTTCAGCTTCGGTCTTTTTACCATTATCCAGCTTGGCTTTGCGCTTTACACGGGCAAGGTAGGCTATATTCCCGAAAACAAGCCCATTTATATCCGTGAAGTGCTTATCACATTACTTGGAAACGTTATAGGAACGGGAATTTCTGCGGCAATGATACGCTTTACCCGTATTGGCGGAAAGGTGCACGAAAACGCCGTTGCGGCAATGGAAACGAAAATGAGCGACGGTATTTTCAGCAGGCTTATACTTGGATTTTTCTGCGGAATGCTTATGTATCTGGCGGTAGAAAATGCAAGGAACTGCCGTGCAAAGGGACACGATACATCAATGGTGTTCGGTACAGCGGTGCCTGTAATGCTGTTCATATTCTGCGGCTTCAACCATTCGGTAGCGGATTGCTTCTATCTGTTTGCGGCAGATGTTTCGGTGGCAGGTCTGCTTTATATCCTTGTGGTTGCGATCGGCAACGCATTGGGCGGAATGTTTATACCGCTTATGAAGAAGCTGTTTGATAAAAAGGAGAACACCTGAGCATATACACAAATGAAAAGGCCCGACAGCGAAGCGATAACGGGATTCCAAAGGGACGAGTCCCTTTGGCGCAGGTTCTTAGGGGTGCGGAGCCCCTAAGTCGCTCTCCGCAGAGAGCGAAATCCCCTAAAGTCGGGCATAACGCATTGTAAAAGTAAAACAAGCAAAGTAACAAACCCAAAGGCGCAATTCACATCAAAAGAGGAACCGAGTAATGTTTTGCATAACACAAAACTCGTGGAACCAATCAATGTGAATTGCGCCTATTTCTAACAAATAAAATAAAACTGCCCTCGCAACAAATATACGGAGTGAAACGACGTGTATTTGTTGCGACACAGCATATTTTTCCGGTAGTTTTTCGCACAAAATCAGCATTTTTTGCAATCTCTCTGTAGGGGCGCACAGTGTGCGCCCGATTTGCTTACACAGCATATCAAAGTAAAACGGACATAATTCCGAATTCCGCATTAAATTTGTCGTATCGCAGAAAAATACACTTCGCTACGCTCAGTATATTTTTCTGCGAGGGGTACTTTATTGTGATATGTAAGAATAGGCGCAATTCACATTTTGTCGGTTCTACAAGTTTAATGTTATATCAAACATTCCTTGTTTCCGCTTTCTGATGTGAATTGCGCCTTTGGATTTGCTGCTTTGTTTGTTTTTGCTGTTACTTGGCTCTGTGCCATAGTTTTAGGGGATTTCGCTCTCTGCTGAGAGCGATTTAAGGGCTCCTCGCCCTTAAAAATCCTCGCCAAAGAGACTCGTCCCTTTGGAATCCCATTATCGCTTCGCTGTCGAATCAAACAAAATTTATTTATGCTCCTCAAGCCAGCGCATTGCCGTATATGCGTAAACTGCGCTGCCGCCTGCAAGAGCGTTCTCGTCAAACTTGACCATAGGGTGATGCTGTGGATAGATATATCCCTTATCCGGCTGTCCTGCGGCTAATGCAAGCATTACGGAGGGAACCTCCTGACTTACATATGCAAAGTCTTCCGAGCCTGCGGTCTTGGACTGCTTTCCGCCCCCTGCTGCGCTCATCTGCTCTGCCGAGAAGGCTTTTTTCTCCCCGAGAAGCTCTCTTACATACTTTAATGCACAGACCGTCAGCTCCTTATCGTTATTAAGGGTAGGGCAGCCGCTGCCGAACTCAACTGCCGCTTCTGTACGGAAGGTCTTTGCCGTATTTTCCGCTATTTCCGTCATTCTTTCCTTTATGAAGTTGCGTGTTTCCTCGTCAAATGTGCGGAGGCTTCCCCCAAGGGTCACAGAATCGGGGATAACGTTTGCGGCGGTGCCTGCGTTTACCGTGCCTATAGTCAGTACCGCACGGTCGTTTATTGCAAGCTCTCTTGCGCTTATTTCCTGCAGTGCGATAATTATGTGTGCGGCTGCGTTCACGGGGTCTGCGCCGGTATTTGGCATTGAGCCGTGGCAACCCTTGCCCTTTACCTTTATTTCAAAATAATCAGCAGCAGGTGCGCTTACTCCTGCAGGTGAAACAATGACCGTACCCGGTTCAAAGGGCATTCCTGCCATTACGTGTATCATAAGTGCGCCGTCAACGTCGGGGTTTTTCAGCAGTCCCGATTTTATCATATCCTGCGAACCCTCGAAAATTTCCTCCGCAGGCTGGAACATCAGCTTTATCGTACCTTCTATTTCGTCCTCGTGGGCTTTCAGCAGCTTTGCAGCACCAAGCAGCATTGCCGTGTGCATATCGTGTCCGCAGGCGTGCATCCTGCCGTTTGTGCAGGCAAAATCGACCTCTGCTTCTTCCTTAACGGGGAGTGCGTCCATATCCCCTCTTATAAGGAAGGTCCTGCCCTCTTTCTTACCGCCTGCAAGGGCGACAAGTCCTGCTTTTCCGCATTGCACGGGCGAATAACCCATGCTTTCAAGCTCTTTTTTCACAAATTCAAAGGTATCCTTCAAATCAAAGCCTGTTTCTGCGTGGGTATGAAGAAATCTTCTGTTTTTTACAATAGTTTCCTGAAGCGCCGAGGCTTCTTCCAAAAATTTTTCAGGCTCCATTTTATCTTCCTCCTAAAGCTGTACTTTAAGCCGCATTAATATGATAACCAACACTTTCCGTAAAATCCGCCCATATGGTGAAAAAGCCGGAAACGCTGAAAACAACGATTCCGGCAGCTATGGCGTCGCTGAGGGGATTCGAACCTCCGACCTGCCGCTTAGGAGGCGGCCGCTCTATCCTGCTGAGCTACAACGACAAATATCTTATATAAACCAACGTTATAAATTATATCATAAAAAAATATAGATTGCAAGAGTTTTTTATTCATTTTTTTCTTGAAAATTTATTTAACCTATGATATGATATAAGTAAAGATTATTTTATCGGAAGGTGTTTTATTATGGAGATAAAAATTACCAGAACAACAAGCCCGAAAGCAAAGCCTGCTGACGAATCCAAGCTGGGTTTCGGCAAAATTTTTACTGACCATATGTTCCTTATGAACTATGACGAGGGACAGGGCTGGCATGACGCACGCATCGTTCCCTACGGTCCTATCCCTATGGACCCTGCTGCAATGTGCCTCCACTACGGTCAGGCTGATTTCGAGGGTCTGAAGGCTTACAGAACAAAGGACGGCAAAATACAGTTGTTCCGTCCCGACCAGAATATGGCAAGACTTAACGTTTCAAACGACCGTCTCTGCATCCCCAAGATAGACGAGGAATTTGCCGTTGAAGCAATAAAGACTCTTGTTAAGGTCGATCAGGACTGGATACCCACCGCAGAGGGTACTTCCCTTTACATCAGACCATACATTTTCGCAATTGACCCAATGGTAGGTGTTCACCCTGCAAAGCACCTTATTTTTGCTATCATCCTTTCCCCCGTTGGCGCTTACTATGAGAACGGACTTGCTCCCGTTAAGATCTACGTTGAAGAGCATTATGTCCGTGCAGTAACAGGCGGCACAGGCTTCACAAAGGCTGCTGCAAACTACGCAATTTCCCTTAAGGCACAGGAAGAAGCCGAGAAGCAGGGCTATGCGCAGGTACTCTGGCTTGACGGCGTACACAGAAAGTACATTGACGAAGTTGGTGCAATGAACGTATTTTTCGTTGTTGACGGCGAAGTTATCACACCGAGCCTTGACAGAGGTTCTATCCTGGGCGGCATCACAAGAAAGTCCTGCATTGCTCTCCTCAAGGATATGGGCTACAAGGTTACAGAGCGTGACATCACCATTGATGAGCTTATCAATGCTTACGACGAGGGCAAGTTTGACGAGGCTTTCGGCACAGGTACAGCTGCCGTAATTTCTCCCGTAGGCGAGCTTAAATACGGCGACAAGGTAATGCAGATCAACAACGGCGAGATCGGCACTATCTCTCAGAAGCTCTATGACACTCTCACAGGCATTCAGTGGGGCAAGATCGAGGACAAGTTCGGCTGGACAGTGGAAGTTAAGTGAGTTTGAAGAGTGAAGAGTGGAGAGTGAAGTTGAACTTTCATTTGTTGCTTTCCGATACTCTGCGCTTATAATAACTAATACTAATAACCAATTAAAAACTGTACAAAAAATCGAACATAATCTTGCATATATGGATTATGCGAAGATTTTTTGTCTACAGTTTTATTGGTTATTTGTATATAATAAGGGTGGCTGACAGCCGCCCTTTATTTTTTTGACACGATATGCGTCCCAAAATAATTCCGAATTCAAACAACTCCACTCTTCACTCTCCACACTTCAAACTAAAAAAAAGCCGCTCCTATGCAGACTCGGAGCGGCTTTTTGCAGAGCTAACTATAATCAAATAATAGATAGCTTATAATAAATATTATATCATACTTTGTAAAAAAGTCAAGGGAAATGTAAAATTTAGTGTGAATATTATGGCAAATATAGGGAATCAAGGTGCATAAATAAAAACTCCGCAAGCCAAACAGCCTGCGGAGCCATCCAATTATGGAGCTAACTATCAGAATCGAACTGACGACCTCATCCTTACCAAGGATGTGCTCTACCATCTGAGCTAAGTTAGCACACGTTCAGGTTCTTATCAACTGAACGCTTAATAATTATACATCATTTTATTCCGTTTGTCAAGACTTTTTTCAAATTTTTTTGCCTTTTATCAAGAATCGCTGTTTTGCAGCGCAAGCTCCTTTGCAAGATAGCTGCTCATGTCAAAATCGCTTATATCCACCTCAAAGGTATCGGATAAATAATGTCTGCTCTCGGTGCCCGAAAATGAAAGGGTATCAAGGTACATTTCTTCCTCCGAGAAGCCGTAAAAATTGAAGGACGGAACAAAGTACAGGTCGTATTCAGCATAACCGTTGTCGTCAAAGGAAAGTGTAAAGGGTGCTTCGTACAATCCCGATACTCCGCCTATGGAGAAGGAGCCGTCATACTTGCGCTCCAGCCCCTCTGCCCCGGAAGTAAGAGGGGTTAGGCAGTTTACGCCGGAGGAAAAGGATTTGCTTATCCTCTGACCGTCAGAAGGGCTGTATGCCGAGTTTGTGTAGTTGATGCGGAAATTGGACATCATTTCCTTGCCGCTGTCGTCAAGGAGCTGTATCCTCATTGTGACCCTTAACCAAGGCGAGCTAAAGCCGTTTTCCGAATTAAGGCTGTCCGCCTGCATAATTGAAAAGCAGCAGGATATATTTTCGCTGTCTGCGGAATACTCCCCGTCCCTCGGCACAAGGCGCTCACGGACAACAGGAACTTCCTCTACTGCCGATACTTCGGTCACTTCTTCTGCGGCGGTCTGTTCCTCAGGCACTTCCTCCACCGCCTCGGCATTTATTTCGGTAACTATTTCGGCAGCCTGTTCGGTGACCGCTTCGCTTATTTCCGCAGCAGGAGCGTTGGTCTGCGTTATCGTTACCGCAACTTCCGTCTGCATGGTTTCCTGATAAACATTTACATCGTCCATCATATAGTTCACCGCCGCCAAAACGGTAACGACAGACACTATCAGCGCAGCCGCAACAGCAGCCACACGCCGCACGGTCTTATTCAGCCTATATGTATCAAGCTGCTCCTTACGCTCCGCTACCTGCGCTTTCTCCGCTTCAAGGCGCCGCCGCTCCGTTTCCCTGTCAACAAGGGCTGCTTCACGGACAATAAGGTTATTTCTGCGGTAAATTTCGTCCTTGTGGGCTGTAAAGCTGTAATTTTCCGCAGTTTCGCCGATAATGCGCTGCTCGTCCTCTTTGTACTCGGGAAAATCCCCCGAAACAACATCGTTTGAGCGCATTACCCTGCCGTAGCGCTCGTCGCAGTATGGGCAGAACAAGCCGTCGTCGCCGTATTCTGCGCCGCATTGTTCGCAGCGTTTCATTTTTACCGCCTCCTGACTAAGAAAACACTGATTGCGCTTTGATCAGCTTTTTCTTAATCCTCCAATATACAAATATCCACTTGCCGTTTCTCCCGGCTCGATAGTACGCCACTCATCAATTTCAAGCTGACGGTTTTCAAGGACAGATATATATACATTTTCTTCCGAAATATCCGGCACACCGTCCTCCCATTCAATAGCGCCTCTTGCTCCGCTGGGATATATTATTAACATATCAGCAGCATTTTCAAGGTCATCTGAGCCGCTGAAAAGCTCCGCAAAATGGAAAACAGGCTCATCCGTTGTGTTGGTATATACAAAAGTATAGAAAGAAAAGACGCTGCTTTTTTCAACAGTCATTTCTGCGCCGTTTTTACCGTAAAGCGTATATGTTTCCGATTCGGTCACATTATTCGCAAGGTATTCTTCATAAAGCCGGCGCTGTTTTTTATCCTCAATAAACTGCGCCGCTTTATGACAAACGAACCAAACGCCTAAAGAAGTCACAAACAAAACAACGCAGAGCACTATGTAGCGAACAAGCCACTTGATTATGTTATTGAATCGTGAATGGATTTTGATAAGGTCAAACTGCTTTTGCTGTTCAGACTTTTTCAGCGAATATTTTTTTACGGCGGCAAGGCGGACGTTTCTGCGGTAAATTTTTTCTCTGTCCGCATAAAAGCTGACATTATCCGCTTTAGTATATCCTGCATAATGTACATTTTCGGGAGAAAACGGCGGAAACTTACAGGAAACAACGTCGTTTGAACGCATTACCGTGCCATAGCGCTCGTCGCAGTATGGGCAGAACAAGCCGTCGTCGCCGTATTCTGCGCCGCATTGTTCGCAGCGTTTCATTTTTACCGCCTCCTGACTAAGAAAACACTGATTGCGCTTTGATCAGCTTTTTCTTAATCCTCCAATATACAAATATCCACTTGCCGTTTCTCCCGGCTCGATAGTACGCCACTCATCAATTTCAAGCTGACGGTTTTCAAGGACAGATATATATACATTTTCTTCCGAAATATCCGGCACACCGTCCTCCCATTCAATAGCGCCTCTTGCTCCGCTGGGATATATTATTAACATATCAGCAGCATTTTCAAGGTCATCTGAGCCGCTGAAAAGCTCCGCAAAATGGAAAACAGGCTCATCCGTTGTGTTGGTATATACAAAAGTATAATTCCAATTATCGTTATTGTCAAGTCTTCTCAGTATCATAGGTGAGCCGTCCTTGCCGTAAATAGTCCGTCCGAAAGTACCCTCAATGACCTTCTCCTGCTTTTTCTCTTCGTAATCGGCAAGAGCGCCGTCCCAGACCATCTGTATCCCCACGGAAGCTGCCAGCAATGCAATGCAGACCGCCGCCCCAAGGATACCCTTCTGTATCTTGCCAAGGCGCATAAAACTTTTTGATAGATTAAACCCGTTCTGCGGTTTAAGCCTGCCATTTGAAACGTTTGAAGCGGTAAGGGGGCGTATTTCTTTATGTACGGCTTCTTTTTTTACAGCCTCAGCCGTCCGCCGTTCTACCTTTTTAAGCGCATAATTTTCCTTTGCGGCAAGGCGGATATTCCTGCTGTATATTTTCTCTCTTTCCTTGCGGAAGCTGACCGCATTTGTTTCGATATGACCTGCATAATTTGACACATCGGGAGGGAATTCGGGGAAAATGCCGGAAACTATGTCGTTGTCGCCTTTTACCGTGCCGTAGCGCTCGTCGCAGTATGGGCAGAACAAGCCGTCGTCGCCGTATTCTGCGCCGCATTTTTCACAGCGTTTCATTTCCGTTCCCCTCCCCTTGTCAGAATGTGCAGATATGAAAAACTCCGCTCAAAGAGGTTTCTTCAAGCGGAGAGAAAGTTTAATTGCGTAATTAATTAAACACCGTACTTAGCTGTGTTTACGGGGATACCAACGCCCATTGTAGATGTAACAACGCAGGACTTGAAGTAAGTACCCTTTGCAGCAGCAGGCTTAGCCTTTGCAACAGCTTCGAGAAGGGTGTTGAGGTTCTGGTCGAGCTTTTCAGCACCGAAGGAAGCCTTGCCGATAGGGCAGTGAATGATGTTTGTCTTGTCAAGACGGTATTCGATCTTACCGGCCTTAGCTTCTGTTACAGCCTTTGCAACGTCGGGAGCAACAGTACCTGCCTTGGGGTTAGGCATAAGTCCGCGGGGACCGAGAACCTTACCGAGACGACCTACAAGACCCATCATATCGGGAGATGCGATTACAACGTCGAAATCCATCCAGTTTTCCTTGAGGATCTTGTCAACGAGATCCTGTGCGCCAACATAATCAGCGCCTGCAGCCTTTGCAGCTTCTTCCTTTTCGGGCTTGCAGAATACGCATACACGAACATCCTTACCTGTACCGTTAGGAAGTACAACAGCGCCTCTTACCTGCTGGTCAGCGTGACGGGAGTCAACGCCCAGACGGATGTGAACTTCAATTGTTTCATCGAACTTAGCCTTTGCATTCTTGCAGGTCAGCTCGAGAGCCTCGGCTGTTTCGTAAAGCTTGGACTTATCGACAGCTTTAGCGCTTTCGTTATATTTTTTACCGTGTTTCATTATTAATTATCCTCCTTTAAGTGGTAATGTCCCCTTCGGGACTGTCCCCAAAGGGACGTATAGCGGATATTTCCTCCCACCATAGGCTGACGGAAACTAAAATGTCCGCCGCAGCGAAGAAAATTCAGTCGTTCCGTTAACTCAGTCAACGACTTCAACGCCCATAGAACGGGCTGTACCTGCGATCATGCTCATAGCGGATTCAACGCTTGCAGCATTGAGGTCAGGCATCTTGGTCTCGGCGATCTTGCGGATCTGATCCTTTGTGATCTTGCCGACCTTAGTCTTGTTGGGAACGCCTGAACCGCTTTCAAGACCGATTGCTTTCTTGATAAGAACGGCTGCCGGCGGAGTCTTTGTTACAAATGTGAAGGAACGGTCTGCATAAACTGTGATAACTACAGGGATGATAAGACCGATATCGTTCTTTGTTCTCTCATTGAATTCCTTTGTAAACGCCATAATGTTTACACCGTGCTGACCGAGAGCAGGACCAACAGGGGGAGCAGGAGTAGCCTTACCTGCTGCGATCTGAAGCTTAATTAAGCCAACGACTTTCTGTGCCATGTGAAACGCACCTCCGTAATATACAAGGATCCGTTTTGGATCCGCATAAGTTTATATTTTTTTGCCGGATAAATCAATATTCATCCGTTTTGGAAACCTTTGAGATCTCAACGGTCGCAAGGGTCTCACGTCCGAACATAGATACGGAAACGTCAACCGTCATATCCTCCGTATTAATGCTCTTGACCTCGCCTGTAAAGCCTTCCATAGGACCTGAAGAGATCTTAACTCTGTCGCCCTCTTTGATGTTGATCTCAACGGTCGTGCTGACCTTGTCAACGCCGAGAGCGGCAACCTCTTTATCGGAAAGAGGAACAGGCTTTGAGGCGGGACCTACAAATCCCGTAACGCCTCTGGTATTTCTTACAACATACCATGAATCGTCGGTGAGAACCATTTTCACCAGAACATATCCGGGGAAAATCTTTCTTTCAACCTCACGCTCCTTATTGGATTCGGTAACTTCCTTTACCAGCTCGGTAGGAACTCTTACCTCGGGGATAAGGTCGTGAAGATTACGGTTATCGACTACTTTAAGGATAGTTTGAGCCACCTTGTTCTCATAACCGGAATAGGTGTGAATGACATACCATTTTGCAGCTTCTGACATTCTTCTATCTTCCTTTCGTTATAGAGCCGCAGGAAAAAGCTAACCTGCGTGTCCGAGCCCGCCTTCCGGATGGATCAGCCCCCAAGACCCAGCTTGAGGAGAGCGGCGAGTCCGCTGTCGATACCCCAGATAACAATACCGCTTACGCACATTGCAACGAGAACCACCGCAGTATTGTTGATGACCTTCTGTTTGCTCGGCCATACCACTTTTTTGAATTCGCTTTTGAGATCCTTGAAATACTTGACCACACGGTTAGGCTTTTTTACGCCCTTAGCCTTTGCCTTGGCGTTTTCCTTGGTGATCTTCTCAGCCTTAGCCTCAGCCTGTGCGATTATGGATTTCTTGGATGATTTTTTACTCTCAGCCATTATCCGCACCTCGCCTTACTTGGTTTCCTTGTGAAGAGTGTGCTTCTTGCAGAACTTACAATACTTGTTCATTTCAAGTCTGTCCGGATCGTTTTTCTTGTTCTTCTTGGTATTGTAGTTACGCTGTTTGCACTCTGTGCAGGCTAATGTTACCTTTACTCTCATATCGGCACCTCCTATTAAATGCTCCGTTGGAGCGTTTCGATTTCGCAGGAACTGAAGTCCCTGTGCCTCCCTCTATGGCAATTTACAAGCGTCAGTTTTGTTTAAAAGTGACACTTTTTTGTCGAGAGGTCAGACCCAAAATTTAAATTCGGGCACAAAAAAATAGACCTCTGCAAGAGGTAATATTAGTTTACCATATTTTCATACTGCTTGTCAAGGCTTTTTTTGAATTTTTGCATATTTTTTTGCATTTGCGGCAATATCAGCAGTTTTTCCATAAAAATGCCTGACATTGCCGCTTAAATTTGTTATTTTCCCTTAGATTCAAGATAGTAAGAGGCCTCCATATCGGCAACGGAGAGGGCAAACGCCAAAGGGAACATCTCAAACGCCTTTCCGATGTTATTCTTGTCCTCAATTCCCGAAAAGCCCATATGGTATCTTATGGCAAAGGCTTCTTCTCTTGTGAGCCGCATAAAGCCGGAGATTATGTACACCGACTTTTCGCCGTGACCGTAGGGCAGGTTATCCTCAATGGTGTAATAAGGTACCTTTTCCCATACGCCCATTTCGTTTTTGGCGTTGCGGTAGTCCGTTTTGTAGAAATTCATCTTGCATACATCGTGGAGCAGGGCGCACAGGGCAATGCTCTCCTCGCTGTAGTTCATATTGTACACGTTTTTTGCCCTGTCTCTTGCAAGGTAATCCTTAAGGCAATGATATACGTTAAGGCTGTGTTCAAGCAAGCCGCCCTCATAGGAGCCATGGAAACGGGTGCTTGCCGGAGCGGTGAAAAAGTCGCTTTTCAGCATATAGTCAAGCAGCTTTTCGGCACCCTCTCTGTGTATGTTCTCACGGTATATCGTCAAAAATTCTTCTTTAAGTTCGCTGTTCATCATAAACTCCTGTTCATCGATAGTTTTCCGGATCTGCAAGGTCGAAATAGGTCTTTATCTTCAGCTTTTCGTCAATGTCCTGCACCACATAGTTTGGCGGCAGAGCAGACGAGTTCACAAGAACATACGCCTCCTGTCCGTGCATATCGAACCAGTTGTCGCTGAAAACGCAGTCCGTTTCGTCAAAATCAAGGTACACGCCCTTTGCAAAGCGTTCCGCTTTAAGGGTTATCCTGTACTTATCCCCAACCTTGTCGGTCTTGAAGGTTATTTCGGGATCAAGGAATGAGAACTGCTTGGGCAGGCAGTACATATATGTGGAATCGGAGATTATTGCGCCGTTGTGGAGCAGCATATATTCGAGATACACTTCTCCGTACATACTTTCATCCGCCCCCGTCATTTCCTTTGTTATTGTAAGGCAGTTCTTTGCGGAAAGAGGGGGAACGGTAACGCCCTCCAGCTCGCCCTCCGCAAGTATTTCAGCGGTATTCCTGCGCAGCTTCCACTTTATGGAGCCGTTGAACTCCGTAAGCCTTTCATTTGAAACGTTGATAACAAGGTTGTTTTTGTCGCTGTCCTCAATGGAGCAGAGTACGGGAGCATAGAACTTCTTTGCGTAGTAATGCAGCGCCTTCCACCGTCCGAAATAATCAATTGACGACCAGGAGATAACGGGGTTGCTGTCGTTGACCTGCCAGTACAGAGAACCCATGCACACTCCCCTGTTCCTGCGCATACGTTCAACGTTGAGCCGTATTGCGTCCGCCTGGACTATCTGACTTGCATAGACAAGCTCTTCAAAGGAATAGGGATAATGTACCATCTGAGCAATGTAGTACATCAGCTTTTCGTTGCCGTTCTCGCATTTCTGGTGCGCCTCCATAACGGGAGACATAAGGTTCATATCCTTAGGCTCCGCAAAGGACCGGACGGTCTTCATACAGGGAATGGACTCAAAGCCGTACTCGGAGCAGAAGCGGAAAAGGTGCTTTTTGTACTCGGTAAAGGATCTAAGGCTGTGCCATACCTCCCAGTAGTGTATATCGCCCCTGTTCTCTGCGCCGCTGTTGTCAAAGCCGCCGCCCGAGGACGGTGACGAGGGCCAGTAGAAGGTATCGCTGCCGAACTGTTCCACCGCCTTGGGAGCAAGGTTCTCAAACATTCTGAGGTAACCTTCCTTTGTTTCCGTATCGTTTGGTATGCCCCAGTATTGTATAGCCGATTCTATCTCGTTGTTGCCGCACCACATTGCAAGGCAGGCGTGGTTTCTTATGCGCTTAATGTTATCGATAAGCTCATAGCGGACGTTGGTGCAGAAATTAACGTCATTGCCGTTGTATACAGAGCAGGCGAACATCATATCCTGCCATACAAGCAGACCGAGCCTGTCGCATATCTCATAGAAATAATCGTCGGGGTAATAGCCGCCGCCCCACACTCTTATCATATTGTAATTTGCGGCAGCACAGCTTTTAAGCAGCTTTTCCGTGCGCTCACGGCTGCATTTGGGGGTAAGCTGATCCTCGGGGATATAGTTTGCACCCATTGCGAAAATTTTTGTGCCGTTGACCTTGAAGCAGAATTCCTCGCCGTGTTCATCGGGAGTGCGGCAGACCTCAACAGTGCGCAGTCCCACCTCAAATTCCTTGATGTCAATAAGCTCTTTCTTGTTGAACAGCTTTACTTTTATAGTATAAAGATTCTGTTCGCCGTAGCCTCTGACCTGCCAAAGACGGGGCTTGGCAATAACACAATCCACGGAAAAGCTCTTGCTTGTTATCTTGGAATTCATAATTGAAGCCGTGCCGTCGGGAGCGACAATATCAAATTCCGCACGAAGGGTGTCGGAAGTAAGGTCGGCAATATTTGTTTCAATGGAAAGGCGGACGCTGTTCTGCTTGTGCTTCTGACGGACGTACACGCTTTCTATCCTGCCTCCGCTTACGCCGATAAGCTCTGCTCTGCGCCATATGCCCATATCGGGAAGCTGCGGACCCCAATCCCAGCCGAACATATAGTGCGCCTTTCTCATATGGGGATAGCCTTCCATTGTTGAGGACACGCCCCAAAGAGGATGCTCCGCATTTTTATCCTCAATATATTTTATGGGAGAATGGATATAGAGCCTTAAGGAGTTTGAGCCGCTGTGTACGGTGTTTGTAACGTCAAATTCGTAGGTTCGGTGCATATTGTCGGCGTTTCCCACAGGGGTATCGTTAAGGTATATCTCCGCAGAGGTGTCTATGCCGTAAAAACGCATATATATCTTTTCGCACCGCAGCAGGGCGGCTTCGGGAATAAAATCGTATCTGAAAATAAAGTCCTTTTCCGCAATTTTCAGCGCTTCATACTGGTTAAGTCCGTAATAAGGGTCCTCCATCATACCGTTGTCAAGCATTGCCGAATAAACCGAACCGGGAACGGGTACACCCAGCCTTATTTCCTCATCGGAAGAAACTGCGCTCCATACGCCGTTCAGAGATTGTGTTATCATATCTTATCCCCCTCCTTAGTGAAAAGCTGCTGTTTTTTCAAAATCCATCGTTCCGCCAAAAATGTCAAGAGCGCTGCCAACTGTAAAGTCAAGCCTGCCGCCGCCTAATTTTTTCAGCTTGTCAAGGTCGTCAAAGGAGCCTATTCCTCCTGCATATGTAACGGGAACCTTGCCCCAGCTGCCGAGCATTGCCGCAAGCTCTTCCTCAATGCCCCTTGCCTTGCCCTCAACGTCAACGGCGTGAACAAGGAATTCATCGCAGTATGCGGAAAACATATCAAGCGCCGCCGTATCAAGCTTTACTTCCGTAAACTTCTGCCAGCGGTCGGTAACGACATAATACGCCCCGTCCCTTTTGCGGCAGGACAGGTCTATAACAAGCCGCTCCCTGCCCACAGCTTCGGAAAGGCGTTTAAGATTGCTGTAATTCACCTCTCCGTTTTTGAACACATAGGACGTAACAATAACGTGGGAAGCGCCTGCGTTAAGATAGTCTGCGGCATTTTCCGCCGTTATGCCGCCGCCTATCTGAAAACCGCCCTCGTATGCACCGAGAGCCTTGAAGGCCTGTTCCCTGTCTGCTTCGTAAAACTCGGAATCATGGGCGTTAAGGATTATGATATGTCCGCCCTTTAAGCCTTTGCTCTTATAAAGCTCCGCATAAAAATCCGCATCACATTCCGAAACGAAATTTTCTGCGGCGGAGTTGTTTTTGTCGGCAAGGCTGCCACCAACTATCTGCTTTACCTTTCCGTTGTGAATATCTATACATGGTCTGAAATTCATTTTCCCTGCCCCTTAATACATTTATATGTTCATTATATCATGTACGGCTGTTTTTTTCAAGATAGTTATTCCTCAATCGTGCCGGGACCTGTCATATTCCCCTCATGATTGTAATAAATTGCATATTTTCTTCCGTCCTCAAAATCACGGAGAATAACATATGTACCGTTGATGTCCGAATCCGAATCGGAAAGGGTTATTTTTATTGTTTCGGGATATTCGCTTGGCACAGAAGCCGCCGTGCCCGTAAATACGCCCTTGTCATTTATCATTTCAAAGGTGTTGTCGCTGTAAAATTCAATGGTACCGAAGCTGAATCTCCATTTGCCCACCACTTTGGAATAACGCTTCGCACTTGATTCGGCAAGCATTTCAAACAAAGCCTCTTGAAGCTCATCGGAATCGGAATACACTTCCCGTGCAGCCGTTTCCGAAGGCGTATATCCGTCTGAGGACGAGCCTTCAAGTCTTATATACGCCCTTAATATGACCGACAGCACAATAAAGCCTATTACAAGCCCGTTCCTGAGCTTATAGCCGCTTTTATGCGGTTTAGGCTTTTTGCTTGCGGCAGGGGACGTTCTCACCGTTATTGCCACCTGCCAGCGGTTGCAGTAATAATCGGTAGGAACGGCTCTTGAACCGTAGCCAAAGCCCTCGGCAATGATATGAGCGGTCTTTTTGCCAAAAAACTTTCCGTAAAACGCCTCGCACACTCCGCAGCGGAAGTCGTAATCCTCCCTCATATCCTCAAATTCGGGGAGGTCAAAAAATTCTCTCCATTTGGCTTCATTGTCCGCAGTTTCGGGAGTCGAAAGTATCTTTCGTAAACGACCAAGCAGCTTTCTGCGCTTTTGAACTTCGCTGTAACCGTCAGTATCGCTGTTCAGATCCGCTTTTATGCCGCTGAAATCGTACTTTTCTCCGCTGTCCGCTTCAGTTTCGGTGCAAGGCTCGTCAGTTTTGCCTTCTGCGCTTATATTCGTGAAATCAAAGCCCTCTTTATCCGTCACAGGCTCAGATATTTTTTCACCCTTTGCAGTTGTGTCAACGCTGTCAAAGCTGAAGCCCCCGGCTTCTTCCGCAGGCTCATTTTCGGTGTCTTTCCTGTGAGCAGCGCCGGACGTTTCGGGAAAAGTAAATTTCTGCCCGTGGTTATCCGAAGCCTGCTCCGGCGCATTTTCCCCTTTTGCACCGGGGGCAACTGCCGAAAAGCTGTATTCCTGCCTGTTTTCTTCCCCAGCGGACACATTTTCAGCCGAAGCCTGCTTCCCACCGTCATTTTTTTCCACGGGAAACCTTTTTGCGTAAGCGCAAGCAGCCTTATATGCGCTGTAGATACGCTTGAACTCCTCGGGATGTTCCTCGGGGTTGTACTTCTTTGCAAGTGCTGCATAGGCTGTTTTTATTTTCTTTATATCTGTTGTCGGCTCTATGCCGAGTATTTCCCAGTACATTTTACGTCCGCCCCTCTTTTTCTTGTTAATCAAAGTATAATTTATTCCTGCAAAAAAGTCAATGGTAACGGTCAATACCTTTTCATTACAAAGTAAAGTACGCCGGCAGACAAAAAGATACGCCGTTCACGGAAAACCGCAAACGGCGTATCAAGCCAAATGTTTTGGCTGCCAAAATTTATTTGGTCGGAGTGACGGGACTTGAACCCACGGCCTCTACCACCCCAAGGTAGCGCGCTACCAATCTGCGCCACACCCCGACAACGTTATATATTATACTATACCAATTCTGATTTGTCAAGTGTTTTTTCAAAAAAAATTATATTTTTTCAAAAAAATCCGGAGCGCCCCATTTTTCGGGAACGCTCCGGTTGTTTTTGCTTTATTTATCGGGTAAGGTCAGCTTATTTTGTTACGCTTCCCTGCTTAACTCCGATATAATCGCTTCCGCTTCCGCTGATAGCCTTGTCGATCTTATCGGCATAATCGGTGTCCTTAGGATTGTAGAGGATATATACCGTGCGGCTGGAAGTTCCGTCGGCGGTAGGCACTCTGCAGCTCCATACAGCTTCAATTTCGGGGTCGGTCGCAATAGGCTGTGTGGAGTATGCCACATAGTAGCAGTAAACGCCCATATCCTGACGTACAATATCGTTCCTCTTGACAAAATCACATCCAAGACGGGGAACAAGCATATATCTGTTTTCCTTCAGAGTATCGTTGTACCACGAAATAAGCTCGTAGTTCAGCGAATCATAGTTTGAGGGGTTCTTATCAAGTACGGTATATGCCTTTATGATCTGGTTCTTGTTTTCATCCTGAGTCTTTATAAGGTCAAACTTTGCTTCGTCATAGCCAAAAGGAAGAAGGATGAATCTATCCATTTTTTCGACCTTGCCTGTAGAATCGTTGTAACCCTCTACTGTCCATGACTTGATCTCATCGGAGAATAACATCTTTTCGGGTTTCTCGGTATAAACTACATAATACTCATAGCTGCCGGAATATTTTGCAAAACGTGTGGCAACCTTTGCTGTATCGTAATTTTCGGGAGCAAGAATGTATCTGAGCGCTGTCTGACCGTTGGAAAGAACGACCGTCTTTGAAATGATCTCGTCCTTGGTCGTCTTCTTTACGGGCTGTGAATCGTAAACATCGTAATAGTTGTAATAGCCGACACTCTTGGCAATGAGCGTATTAACATAAGCCACATCATAGCCGAAGGGAACCAGCATATACTTCACGTTGCCTGTGCCGATCCTTATCTCGATAACGTAATCGGAATCTACCAGCTTTGTGGGTCTTGTAGCAACGATGTTGTAATATGTGGAATTTGCCGTTACGGTCACGGGGATATTTGCATAGACCTTAGTATTGTTGGTAAAATACAGCTTGATATTGGCATTTCCTGCCTTTACGCCTGTTACCTTGACAGTTGACATTCCGTTTTTATCGGAAGTCATGCTTACGGTGGCTACGGCAACATTTGAAGATGCAGCCTTAAGGTAAGGCACCTGTGAAGCTGTTGTATACACATTAAATGTTGAGGTCTCGCTCTCGTTGACCTTTACCGCATTTACGGAAGAAAGTATCTTCACATCTTCGGAAGAGCTGTCATCGCTGATGGTGTCATCATCATCAAGCTCGGCTCCGTCTACCGTTACATCAATGTACTTATAAATGGTCTTAGGATAGTTCTTTGCATAAACCTTTACTCTTGCTGTGCCTGTGCCTACAGCTTTAAGTGTAAGGGTGATATAGTCGCCGTTGAACTTGGCACCGTTCCAGGTAGCCTTTACCACCGACTTATTAGAGGAGGAAACGGAAATAGTATGGGTTCCGATAGCCTTTATCTTGACAGTGGTGCTGTCGCCCTTGTCAAGGCTTACCTCGCTCTTGCCGACAGAGATCTTTCCGGCAACCACCGTTACCCTGCTCTTCAGGGTCTTGCCGTTGACCTTAGCGTAAATGTAGGTACTTCCCACGCCGCGGCCCACTACCTTGCCCTTGCTTGTGACGGTAGCGACAGACTTATTGCCCGTAGACCATGTGGGCGTTGAAGTCGTTCCCGTTACTGAAAGAGTGGTGCTGTAGCCTTTGGTAAGTGTGAACGAACTCTTGCTTATTTTGACCGTAGCCGCAGACGACGGGACCGCCGCAAGGGAAACGACCATAAGCAGCGCAAGAAGACTGCTTAAAAATGATTTAAAAAAACGTTTAGTCATTTTTTCTCCCTCCATATTCATTCCAAGATTGTAACTATATTTTATCACTAATGTCTTATAAAGTCAATGAAAATCCCGAAACAATACAATGACAATTGGTAACAATCCGGTAACATCAGCCGAAAAGCTGCGCCCAGTAATATCTGTAATCGGCATATGCGCTGTAAGACCTTGCCGCACCCATAACGGTATAGGAAGGATCAAGGATATTCGCCCTGTGTCCGGGAGAATTCATCCAGTCCGAAACGGTATCCTTTGCGCTGCTTCGTCCTGCGGCAATATTTTCTCCGCCCATAGTGCCTTCAAAGCCCACTTCTGCAAAAACAGAAAAGCATGAGGTGCCGTCGGGTCTTGTATGGTCGAACAGTTCAAGCAGCTCTTCCGCTCTTATTTCCGCAGCCCTGCACAGCTTATCGTCAAGGGCAAGAGGCTTTACACCTGCGTTTTCACGCTCGATATTAACGTAATAAAGCACCTGCTCGGCATAACTCATGGAAGAGATCTCGTCGGTTTCACTGCTGTCTTTATTCTTATCCGAAGCGTCACTTGTGTTTTGATTTTTGGAATTATCTGTATACTTATCCTCAGCCCCGGAAATGCCGTCCGAATTTCTGCCGCCGGAGGTAACGGTGACCTTTATCAGCTTGCTTATGGACTTATCCTCTTTAAGGTAGACCTTGACATAAGCGGAGCCGGCTTTTTTGCCCGTTACCTTGAAGGTAAAGCTGTTACCCTTCATTGTTCCTGTCGAAACGGTAACGATATTCTTGTCAAGTGATACGCATTTTACCTTTTTGGTACCCTTTACGGTAACAGTTACCGTCTTTGAGCCGCCGGGCGCAACGGACACGGAGGAGCTTTTCAGCTTTATGCTGCCTGCAACCACTTTAACGGTGCATTTGTAGCTTTTGCCGCCGGATTTTGCAGTTATAACAGCCTTGCCTGCGGAAACTGCGGTGACCTTGCCCGAAGAGCTTACCGAGGCGATCTTTTTATCGGAAGATGACCATGACACCTTGCCGGAAACACCTGTCAGCTTAAGGGTGTAGGAAGTCCCCGGCACCATTTTTATCGAAGTTTTGTTAAGGCCCGTTTTTGCGGCAAATATCTGCATTCCGGCAACCGAAACCACCAGAGCGAGAGATACCGCCAGCGAAACAATGCGAAAAAGCCATTTTTTCATAATAATACCCCCATACATCCGCAAAATCATACCGATCTTGTATTTATTTAACAATATTATAGCATTGTTATAAATGCCTGTCAACAAAATTTGACGTATCGCAGAAAATATGTTATATTATATAGTATAAGTACAGAAAGGATGCTCCGAAATGAGATCAAGAATAATAAAGACCGTTCCCGAAACGGTGATCGCATACAAAACAGATGAATATACCCAAAAGCTGCGCAGGATAGCTTCTTCAAACAACATAAAGCTGACGGAAGCCGCCGCAGACAGCGCAGGTGAGGCTGTGGGCTATCTTGCAGGTTACGCAGGCTTCTCTTCAAACGGTTCGTCGGAGGAAGCGGAGGACAGCTGCATAATTTTTGCAGGACTTTCAAGCCGTCAGATAGATTTGTTCCTGTCGGATATGCGCAAAAACGGGGTGTCTGTTCCCCTTAAAGCCGTTGTGACCGCTTCAAACCAAAGCTGGAGCCTTAAAAAGCTTCTTTCCGAGCTGAAAAAAGAGCGTGAAAAACTAGGCGGATAAGGCGATAAACTCAAAAAAATCAGTTTTTTTCAAAAAAAGCCTTGACAAACGGATTTTCTGTGTTATAATATTAACGTTGGCTTTTAAAGTCATATGTAAAACAAAGCAGAACTTCCGTTCTCACCCTGCCGCATGAGGCGAGCAGCGGTCAATACTTTTATATACAGCGGCAAAGGGGCAATACCGTGCAGCCGCAGTTTGTGTGTAATTTGTATGAGCGGAAATTTCTGTTTCCGCTCATTTTTATTTTGGGGGTGCTTATTATAAGCGTTAAAGAATTACAGATTAATGAAGAAATTAAGGACAAGGAAATCCGTGTCATTGATTCCGACGGTTCTTCTATCGGCGTTATTTCCGCCAAGGAGGCTCTTAAACTCGCCGAGGAAAAGGACCTTGATCTGGTAAAGATCGCTCCGCAGGCAACTCCGCCCGTGTGCAAGATCATGGATTACGGAAAGTACCTTTTTGAACAGGGCAAACGCGAAAAGGAAGCAAAGAAAAATCAGAAGGTCGTTGACGTTAAGGAGATCAGAATGTTCTCCACCATCGACACAAACGACTTCAACACCAAAGTCAATCAGGCTATCAAGTTCCTTAAGGGCGGCGACAAGCTCAAGGTCTCCGTTCGTTTCCGCAAGCGTGCCATTGCGCACCCGCATCTCGGCGAGGAGCTTCTTGACAAGTTCAAGGAAGCCTGCTCGGAATACGGTACAGTTGAAAAGCCGTCAAAAATGGAGGGACGCGCACTCGTTATGTTCGTTTCCCCTAAGGCTTCAAAATAAAATTTCAGCGGCTTTGTGCGTTATGCGCAGGTCTAAATTTAAAGGAGGATATACCTATGCCTAAGCAGAAAACTCATTCAGGCGCTAAGAAGCGTTTTAAGCTCACCAAGAACGGTCTTGTTAAGTATCAGAAGACCAACAAGAGACACAGACTGACCCAGAAGGCTACAAAGCGCAAGAGAATCGCAAGAGCAGCAGGCTACGCAGGCTCTGCAAACGCTCCAACAGTAAAGAAGCTTATCCCTTATATGTAATGGGCAGACAGCTGTTGAACGTCAACTACTAAATTTAACGGAGGTAAAAGATTATGGCTCGTGTTAAGGGAGCAATGGCTACTCGTAAGAGAAGAAATAAAACATTAAAGCTTGCAAAGGGCTACTGGGGCGCTAAGAGCAAGCATTTCAAGATGGCTAAGGAAGCCGTTATGAAATCCGGCAACTATGCCTATGTAGGAAGAAGACTTAAGAAGAGAGATTTCAGAAAGCTCTGGATCACCAGAATTTCTGCTGCTTGCAAGCTCAACGGAATGAACTATTCCACATTTATGAACGGTCTTAAGAAGGCTGGCATCACACTCAACAGAAAGATGCTTTCCGAAATTGCCGTTAACGACGCAGCAGGCTTTACAGCACTTACAGAAAAGGCTAAGGCTGCTCTTTAATTAAAAATGCTTATGAGGTCAGAAGTAATAAATTTTTACTTCTGACTTTTGCAGTTTATGATGATACTTTTAGGAGGAGAACATTTTGCCGCAGATGATAACATCGGAAAGCAATCCAAGCGTCAAGCTTTACAGAAAGCTTGTTTCCGCAAAGAAATACCGCTCAGAATATAATATGTTTCCTCTTGAGGGGCTGCGGCTGGTAAAGGACGCCGCAGAGGAAAATGCAGAGCTTCACTGCGTTATGATAACGGAAAGCTGTATGAAAAAGCTGTCCGAACGCAGCGACGCATTGGATTTTCTTCCCGAAAAAACACGGGAAAAGGCTCTTGTCATAACGGACAGCATAGGCGAAAAGCTGGCTTCTACCGACGGAACACAGGGTATCTTCGCCATATGCAGAACGCCTGCACTCCCCTCTCTTTCGGACACGGTCAACGCAGACGGCAGGTATATTATGCTCTGCAGCATACAGGACCCGGGCAATATGGGTACTGTCATAAGGACAGCCGACGCAATGGGAGTGAGCGCAGTTATAGCCTGCGGCTGCTGCGATATATTCAGCCCCAAAACGGTGCGCTCCACAATGGGCAGCCTGTTCAGAATGAAGCTGTGTATCGCCTCTGAGGACGAAGCCTTTGAGGAATTTGCGGCAAAGGGGATAAAGACCTACGCCGCTGTTATCGACAAGGACGCTTTATCCCTTACGGACTGCCGCTTTACAGACGGTTCCGCCGTTCTTATCGGCAACGAGGGCAACGGACTTCCCGAGGAAACGGCTATGCGCTGCTCGGAAAGGCTCACTATCCGTATGCACGGCACCGTTAATTCCCTTAACGCCGCAACCGCTGCGTCCATAATAATGTGGGAGCTGACAAAATGAAGGACATTGGAAGAGACGAGATAATCAAGCTGTTGTTTATAGTAAGCTGCTTCGGGGCAGGCAATCCGAGGATATATGAGCTGGCGGAAAAATTCGGCTCCTTTGACGGACTTTACAAGGCAATAGCTTTCACCAAGCCCGAGGGTGTCTTTACCGAGGAAGAGCTTAAAGCTGCATCAAGGATACACGGAGCGCAGCTGAGAGGTATAATTTCCTACTGCAAAAGTCATAATATCGGCATAATAAGCTGCGATGACGAGGAATACCCCAAACGGCTTAAAAATATTTACGATCCGCCTGTGCTGCTTTTTTTCAGGGGCGATGTTTCCGTGCTGAAAAATGATATGATACTTGCGGTCGTAGGTTCAAGAAAAATATCGGATTACAGCGCAAAGGCGGCGGACATAATAGCCGGCACAATTGCGGCAAACGGTATTACCGTGGCAAGCGGATTTGCCGTTGGAACGGACATTACCGCTCATCTTTCGGCAGTAAGGAACGGCGGAAAGACAATAGCTGTTCTCGGCTGTGGGATCGATTACGCTTATCCTGCGGAAAATATGCAGTATGCGGACAGGATAGCGGAAAACGGCGTGTTTATTTCGGAATATCCGCCAAATACCGCCGCTCAGCCAAGATTCTTTATTGCAAGGAACCGTATACTTGCCGGTATCTCAATAGGCACGGCGGTAATTGAGGCCGCCGAAAAAAGCGGCTCGCTGAACACAGCATCCTATACGCTGTCACAGGGAAAAGACCTGTGGGTAGTTCCTCCACATGATATTTTCAACGCAAGATATGACGGAGGAAAGGCTCTGCTGTCAGACGGAGCGATACCCATATATTCCCCCGATGATATTCTCGGTGAATATTTTGAAAATTACCGTCATAAGCCTGTAAAAGAGATACTTTCCGACTATGTTGACCTTGATGAAGCGGAAAACAGGGCTGCGGAACGTACGAAAAAGCCTAAAAAGCTCAAGGCGGACGAAAAAACCGCCGCAAAGCAGGAGAAAAAACGTGAAGCTGCTCCAACCCCCGGTCTTGACGGCAGCGCTTTAATAGTTTACAATATAATCAAAGGTGCCGAAGCACCCATAAGTGCCGATGAAGCTGCGGAGGCGGCAGGAATGGATATTTCCGAAGTCCTGTCCGTTATCACGGAGCTTGAAATAGAGGGTCTTGTGTCATCTGATACGGGGCAGACCTATTATGCGGCACAGTAAAATTAAGATCACAACGGCAGAAATATCTGCGTTTAAATAAAGGAGTTCAGATAAATGTCAAAACTTGTTATTGTGGAGTCGCCTGCAAAGGCTAAAACAATTCAGAAATATCTCGGAAAGGACTTTGAAGTGGTAGCTTCAATGGGTCATATCCGTGACCTGCCCAAGTCAAAGCTGGGCGTTGACGTTGACAACGGCTTTGAGCCTGTTTACGTTGACATAAAGGGCAAGGAGGACCTTATAGCCGACCTGAAAAAAGAAGCGAAAAAGTCCGATTTCGTCTATCTTGCCACCGACCCTGACCGTGAGGGAGAAGCTATTTCATGGCACCTTGCGCAGATGCTTGGTCTGCCTATGGATGAAAACAACAGAGTGACCTTCAACGAGATCACCAAAACAGGCGTAACCAACGGTATGGAGCATCCCCGTACAATAGATATAGACCTTGTTAACGCACAGCAGGCAAGGCGTATCCTTGACAGGATAGTTGGCTACAAGCTGTCGCCGTTCCTTTGGAAAAAGGTGCGCAGAGGTCTTTCGGCAGGACGTGTTCAGTCTGTTGCGGTTTCCCTTGTTGTTGACCGTGAAAAGCAGATACAGAACTTCAAGCCGGAAGAATACTGGTCAATTGACGCAAAAATGACGGCGCCTTCCTCCAAAAAGCAGTTTGCCGCTTCTTTCTACGGCGTTGACGGAAAGAAAACGGAGCTTCACTCAAAGGAAGAAACAGACGGCATTTTAAAGCGTATCGAAAATGCGGAATACACCGTTACGGACGTTAAGAAGTCCGTAAGAAAAAAATCCCCCGCTCCCCCGTTCACTACCTCAACAATGCAGCAGGAAGCCTCCAAAAAGCTGGGCTTTGCCGCTGCAAAAACCATGAAGAACGCTCAGGCGCTTTACGAAGGCGTTGAGATCGAGGGCATGGGCGCTGTGGGTCTTATCACATATATGAGAACGGACAGCCTGCGTATTTCCGATGAAGCAAGAGCCGCAGCCTACAAGTACATTGAATCGGCTTACGGAAAGAAGTACGTTCCCTCTTCCCCGAAAATATACAAGACCAAGGCAGGCGCACAGGACGCTCACGAAGCTATCCGTCCTTCAATGCCGGAGCTTACTCCTGCAAAGGTAAAGGACAGCCTGACCGCAGAGCAGTTCAAGCTTTACAAGCTCATCTGGGAAAGATTTATCGCAAGCCAGATGGAGAACGCTTCACTTGACACCGTTTCCGCAACCATTGACGCTAACGGCTGCACCTTCAAGGCAACGGGCTTCTCGGTAAAGTTTGACGGCTTCACCGTTCTTTATGAAGAATCCAAGGACGACGAGGAAAACAAGGTTCTCCCCGTTATCGAAAAGGGCGACATCCTTAAGCTGAAAGCAATAGAGGGCAATCAGCACTTCACGCAGCCCCCTGCAAGATACACCGAAGCTACTCTTATCAAGGCTCTTGAAGAAAACGGCATCGGCAGACCTTCAACCTATGCGCCTACCATTTCCACCATCGTTAACAGAATGTATGTTGAGCGTGACGGAAAGCAGCTTAAGCCTACGGGTCTTGGCGAAGTCACTACACAGCTTATGAAAGACCACTTCAAGCACATCGTTGACGCAAAATTCACCGCAAGCATGGAAAGCAACCTTGATGAAATTGAAGTGGGCAACAAGGAATGGGTGGACATTCTCTCCGCTTTCTACAAGGATTTTGACGCTACACTTAAAAAGGCCGAGACCGCTATGGACGGCAAGCGCATAAAGGTACCCGATGAGGAAACTGACGAGGTTTGCGATGTCTGCGGCAAGCCTATGGTAATAAAGATAGGACGTTTCGGAAAGTTCCTTGCCTGCTCGGGCTTCCCCGAATGTACCAACACCAAGAAGATAATCAAGCCCACAGGCGGCGTTTGCCCCAAGTGCGGCAAAAAGGTGCTCCAGAAGAAGTCCAAGAAGGGCAAAAAATACTTCGGCTGCGAGGATAACCCCACCTGCGACTTTATGACCTGGGATACTCCCGTTTCCGACAAATGCCCCAAGTGCAATGACGGCACTACCCTCTTCAAAAAGGGCGGAAAAATGTTCTGCCTTAAAGAGGGCTGCGGCTACGAGGTTGAGATAAAGAAAGAAAAGTAAACTCAAAGTTGAAAGTGGAATTGTTGGAGTTTGAAGAGTTAAGAGTGGAGAGTGGAGTTTTTCAATTTGGAAAGTTGAAAGTGGAAAGTGGAATTTTTAACGGCATTATTATTTAAAGGATAGATTTATATGAACAGTAATCCCGTAAAGGTAATAGGTGCAGGTCTTGCAGGGTGCGAGGCGGCTTGGCAGCTTGCAGAAGCAGGGATAAGAGTTGACTTATACGAAATGAAGCCTGTGAAATTTACTCCTGCACACAAATACGGCGGCTTTGCGGAGCTTGTCTGCTCAAATTCGCTGAAAGCGTCAAGGGTAAATTCGGCGGCAGGTCTGCTTAAAGAGGAAATGCGGCGTTTAGGCTCTCTGACAGTTCCCTGTGCGGAGGAGACCGCAGTTCCCGCAGGGGGCGCACTTGCCGTTGACAGGACGCTTTTCTCCGATACTGTCACAGAAAAGATAAAGTCGCACCCCAACATAACCATACACAGCGAAGAGGTCACGGAAATTCCCGACGGGAACGTTATTATTGCAACGGGTCCTCTTACCTCGGGCGGTCTGGCGGAAAGCATCAGCCGTTTAAGCGGTGGCTATCTCAGCTTTTATGACGCAGCCGCTCCCATTGTGACCTTTGAGTCGCTGAATATGAACAGGGCATTTTTTGCCGCACGTTACGGCAGAGGCACGGACGATTACATCAACTGCCCTTTTACAAAGGAAGAATATCTTACATTTTACAACGCAATAATAGGCGCAGAATCCGCTCCCCTCCACGAATTTGACCGTCCACGGGACTTGCACAACAAAAACGACGATTTCACCGTTTACGAGGGCTGTATGCCAATAGAGGTGCTTGCAAAGCGTGGGGAAGAAACTATGCGCTACGGTGCAATGAAGCCTGTTGGACTGAGCGACCCCGTAACGGGGAAACGGCCTTATGCGGTGGTACAGCTTCGCAAGGAAAACAGCGCAGGCACTATGTACAACATCGTGGGTTTCCAGACGAACCTTAAATTCGGGGAGCAGAAGCGTGTTTTCTCACTTATCCCCGGGCTTGAAAATGCGGAGTTTGTGCGGTACGGGGTAATGCACCGCAACTCCTTCCTCAACTCCCCAAGGCTCCTTGACGGCGACTTTTCTCTGCGGAGTGACAGGCGCATTTTCTTTGCAGGACAGATAACGGGCGTTGAGGGGTATATGGAATCCGCCGCAAGCGGTATTCTTGCAGGAAAAAATATGGTGCGGCGCTTACAGGGAAAGGACAGCCTTGTTCTTCCTCCCGAAACTATGCTTGGCGCTATTTCACGTTACATTTCCGACATCACTGTCGAAAACTTCCAGCCTATGGGGGCAAATATGGGAATACTTCCTGAGATAGATGTGCGCATAAAGGACAAGCAGCAGCGTTATCAAATTATTGCAGACAGGGCGCTTGAAGCGCTTGACAAGGCTTTGATAGAGGTCTGAACTATGGATAAAGAACAACTCCCCAAGCTGAAATTTTCCTTTCCCGGCGACATTGGAAAAGAACCGCTTGTCAGCTTTGCGGTAAAATGTGACGATAAAGACCGCAAACAGCTTGAACAGGCTGCGGCGTTCAGAAAGGGCGGTTCAAAGATAGGTACCGTGCTTGCGGCGGCGCTTTGCGGACTTATTCTGCTGAACATTATCCTTGCTGCATTTGCAAGCGGTGAATACAAGGCTGCGGCGGCGTATATAATTTTTGCTCTGCTGCTTGTCGGAGCGTATATAACGCCGAAGATAACTCTGCGCAGGTTCACAAGCCTTGCGCCAAACGACAGTCCCTACTTCGTTTACAGCTTTTACAGGCACCATTTTACCCTTATAAGCGAATATGAGGGTCTGAGCCTTAGCTATGACGACCTTTCGGGAGCGGCGGAAAACAGCCTTGGGTTTATTTTGTTCAAAAATGACGGGGCTTCTTACGTTATCCCGAAAAAGGAGCTTGACAAAAACGGGCTTAAAATGCTTCACGCCGTGCTTGAAAACAAGCTGGGTTCAAAATTTGACGTTAAATTTCTTTAAGGAGCAAGAATGGAAAACGAACTTATTTGTCCTGCGGAAATTACTGCGGACAAGGGAGAAAAGCCTGCTTACACCGTTAACTCGCCTTATGACGCCGACACGGTTTATTTTGAGAAGAAGCACAATATGTTCCCGACGGCAATAACGACGGCGGCGGTGTCCTTTGCGGCGGCAATTGCTTCGGCGGTCATGGGATATTATCTTATAACCATAGCCGCAGGACTTGTCTTTGTTTCAACGGGGATAACGCTTCTGACGGCTAAGGCTTCTTCAAAAAAGGTTTACGAAAATCTTTACAAGGACGAAACGCTGCGCCTGTACAGCTTTTACGGCAGCCATTTTACCGCAGAAAGCAGGCAGGGCGCTGTTTACATAGAATATAACAAGCTGAAAAAGGTAATATACGCCGAAAAATACATTATGCTGATAATGCCAAGCGGCGTAAGCTATACAATCGCAAAAAACTGCATCGGAAACGCAAGTTTTGCCGAATTTCTTAAAGGAAAAACGGCGGATGTAACCAAATGAAAGGACGGATAACATATGAAGATAATAGTTGACGCATTCGGCGGAGATAATGCGCCTGCCGAGGTCGTAAAGGGTGCCGCTCTGGCGGTTGAAAAGCTTGGTGTGGAAATAATCCTCACAGGCGATGAAAAGAAGATAAAAAAGTGTGCGGAGGAAAACGGCGTTGCTCTTAACGGGATAACCATAATGCACACAGAATCGGTAATTGACATACACGAAGAGCCTACTTCCATTATCAAGGAACGCTCCGACTGCTCCATGGCTATCGGCTTAAAGGCGCTTGCTGACGGAGAGGGCGACGCATTCGTTTCCGCAGGCAGCACGGGCGCTCTCGTTGTAGGCGCTACGTTCATTGCAAAGCGTCTTAAAGGCATAAAGCGTGCGGCTCTTGCTCCCGTTATGCCCACCGACACGGGCTATATGATGCTCATTGACGCAGGCGCAAACGTTGACTGCCGCCCCGAAATGCTTGTTCAGTTCGGCATTATGGGCAGCTGCTACATGGAGAAGGTCCTGGGCGTAAAATCACCTAAGGTGGGACTTATCAACGTTGGCGCAGAGGACACAAAGGGCAGAGATATGGACATTGAAGCATATCATATGCTTGAGAAGGCTCCCGTTAATTTCTACGGCAACCTTGAAGCGAGAGAAATACCCAACGGCGTTTGTCAGGTAGCCGTTTCGGACGGTTTTACGGGCAACGTTGCGCTTAAGCTCTATGAGGGCATGGGTTCTTACTTTGCGCACACCTTAAAGGGTATGTTCATGAGCGGTCTTGGCGGAAAAATTGCTTACCTGCTGGTCAAAAAGCAGGTCAAGGCGTTCAAGAAAAAGCTGGACTACTCGGAAGTGGGCGGCGCTGTTCTTATGGGCATTTCAAAGCCTGTTATAAAGGCTCACGGCAGCTCGGACGCAAAGGCTTTCTACAATGCTATCCGTCAGGCGAAAAGCTGTGTTGACGGCGACGTTATCGGCGAAATTTCACGTTCTCTCGAACAGCTCAAAGCGGAAAATGCGCCTGCTGACGTAAAGTAATGCCCTCCGCTTGGAAAGGAAAATAAAATGGATTTTTCTGAATTTGAGAAAAAGATAGGCTATACCTTCAAAAACAAAGACCTGCTCCACGAGGCGCTTTCACATTCTTCTTACGCCAACGAATACCGTCACGGCAGGAACTCCAACGAGCGGCTTGAATTTCTCGGCGACAGCGTACTTTCCATAGTTGTTTCGGAGCATCTTTTCACCCATTTCAAGCATCTGCCCGAGGGCGAGCTTACAAAAATAAGGGCTTCACTTGTATGCGAAAATGCTCTGTATGAGTTTTCAAAGAAGATAGATCTGGGACATTATATCCTCCTTGGCAAGGGCGAGGAAAACAGCGGCGGCAGAGAGCGTCCGTCCATAGTTTCGGACGCTTTTGAGGCTGTTATTGCGGCTGTATTCCTTGACGGAGGAATGGAGGAAGCAAGAAAGTATGTTCTCGGTTTCCTGCCGGAGCATCTTGACAAGAACAGTGCAAAGTCTCTCCACGACTACAAGACCGTTTTGCAGGAGGTCATTCAGCGCAACCCCGAAGAAAAGGTGGAGTATGTACTTAAAGAGCAGTCAGGTCCCGACCACAACAGGCAGTTTGTTGTACAGGTAATGCTCAACTCAAACGTTATCGGCACAGGAGAGGGTCACAGCAAAAAGCAGGCTGAACAAATGGCGGCTAAAGAGGCTCTTTCCCTTATGGGATACCGTGAATAGGAGTTTGAAGTGTTGAGAGTGAAGAGTGGAGTGAAAAAGGGATCATACTGAATGATAAATTTCACTCTCCACTCTTCACACTTCACACTTGCAGAATAATTATGAAGCACAGCAATATTTCAATTTTTATTCCCCATAACGGCTGTCCGAATCAATGCTCATTCTGTAATCAGCGAACTATAAGCGGTGCGCAGAAGCAGCCTTCGGCGGAGGACGTAACAGAGCTGCTGAAAAGCGCCTGCCCTGCCCTTTCAACGCCTAAAAACACGGAGATAGCCTTCTTCGGCGGCAGCTTTACGGCTATAGACCGCAGCTATATGGTGTCGCTCCTTGAAGCAGCAAAGCCATTTCTTGCGGAATACGGTCTTTCGGGGATAAGAATTTCCACAAGACCCGACAAAATTGACGGAGAAGTTCTTGATATTCTTGAAAAGTACGGCGTTACCTCAATTGAACTGGGGGCGCAGTCAATGCGTGATGAAGTCCTTGCCGCTAACGACAGAGGACACAGCGCAGAGGATGTAAAAAGGGCTTCCTATATGATAAAGGAACGGGGCTTTGAGCTTGGCTTGCAGATGATGACGGGCTTATACAAAAGCTCTCCCGATGACGACCGCTTTACTGCGGAGGAAATAATCGCACTTGCTCCGAAAACCGTAAGGATCTACCCCGTTGTGATACTCGGCGGCACTAAACTTGCCGACTTATATCAGAGCGGCGTATATAAAACTATCCCCTTTGAGGAAGAAGCGGAACTTTGCGCAGAGCTTATGCAGAAATTTGAAAATGCAGGCATAAGGGTCATACGAATGGGACTTCACGCTTCGGAAAGCGTAGGCTCGGAGGCTGTTGGGGGATATTATCACCCTGCGTTCAGGGAAGTATGCACGGGAATTTTATTCCGCAGAGCAATGGAAGAAAGGCTCACCGAAAAGGGCAGCTATGAAGTTTATGTTGCGCCAAGGTCGGTAAGCGCTGCAAACGGACACAAGAAAAGCAACGTCCTGTTCTTTGAAAACAGGGGCGTAAAAATAAAGATAAGACCCGATGAAAGCATTTCGGGCGATATGGAAATGCGGATAGTAAAATTATAAGGGGTTCTCTAAAAACCGGGACTCGAGCAAATTTTCGTCCATGACTTTATTCAGCTGCAAGGCAACAAACCGCCGTAATACTTGATGTATTACAAGGTTTGTTAACGCAGCAGATGAATAAAGTCATAGAAAATTTGCCGAGAAGGAGGTTTTTAGAGGTTCCCATAAGAACAGGAGCGGCATAATGTATCTTGAATCACTGGAAATTCAGGGCTTCAAGTCCTTTCCCGATAAAATAAAGCTGACCTTTGACAAGGGCATAACTGCGGTCGTAGGTCCCAACGGCAGCGGCAAATCCAACATCGGCGACGCTGTAAGGTGGGTACTGGGCGAGCAGTCCTCCAAGACCCTGCGAGGCTCCAAAATGGAGGACGTTATTTTCTCGGGAACACAGTTCAGAAAGCCTATGGGTTTTGCTTCGGTAACCCTTAACATCATAAACAACAGGGGCATTTTGCAGATACCCTCGGAACAGGTCTCGGTAACGAGAAAGCTGTACCGCAGCGGTGAGAGTGAATACCTTATAAACGGTTCGCAGGTGCGCTTAAAGGACGTATGCGAGCTTTTTATGGACACGGGTCTTGGTCGTGACGGCTACTCCATTATCGGACAGGGCAGAGTTGCCGAGATAGTTTCCGCAAAGTCGGGAGAACGCCGTGAGATATTTGAAGAAGCTGCAGGCATCTCAAAGTTCCGCTACAAAAAGGAAGAAGCGGAGCGCAGGCTTGCCGCTGCTCAGGAGAACATTTTAAGGCTCCGTGACATTATCGGAGAGCTTGAAAACCGTGTTGAACCCCTGAGGATACAGTCGGAAAAGGCGGAAAAGTTCCTTGAATACTCCGAAACGAAAAAATCACTTGAAATAACCGTATGGGTGCGTCAGCTTGACGACCTTAAAAAGAATCTTGAAGAACTGACGGACAAGCTGCTCATAAGCACCAACGAGTACAACGGCATTGAAGCGGATATTTCCCGTCTTGAAGAAGAAGCAGAGGCGCTTTCCGAAAAAATGCAGAACAACACTCTGCACATTGAGGAAATGCGAAGCGAGATACTTGAATCGGAGCGCTCAAACACACAGCTTCACGCCGACATTGCCGTTTGCGAGAATGATATTTCACACTGCAACGAAACAATTGAGGACATAAAAAAGCAGCAGGAGCTTACCCTTAATTCAAATCAGGAAAACCGCCGCATTATTGAGGAAAAGCTGGAAGAGGTCAAGAAAACCGAACAGGCTGTTGCAGATACAAAGGCTGAATACGAAGCTGCAAACGCCGAATTCACCGCCGCTGTAAACGAGCAGGACAGCTTTGACAGCCGTTTTTCCGAGGTACAGGGCGAGCTTAACAGGCTGTATATCCGTCAGTCGGAGTTAAGCGTTTCCATAAGCACGGGCAAGCAAAACGCAGAGGACATAAGGCTGCGAATTGAAAACGCAAAGCAGCAGGACGAAATGCTCCGCACCGCCGCAGAGGAGCTTGAAGGTGAAAAGCGTGAGACCTCCGACGGCATTGCAATGCTTGAAGAAAAAACAGGCGAGCTGAACAACCGTCTGGGGGGACTTTCAAAGCTTCATTCGGGACGCATTGAAAAGCTTTCCGCTGCAAAAAAGCAGCTTGACAACACGAATTTTGCCGTTCGTGACAAGGAACAGCGCATCCGTATGCTGACCGACCTTGAAAACAGCATGGAGGGCTTTGCCCACTCGGTAAAGCAGATATTAAAGGCTTCGAAAACAGGACAGTTAAGCGGAGTTTACGGCTCTGCGGCGCAGCTTATCAACGTTGAGCCGGAATACAGCCTTGCAATTGAAACAGCTATGGGCGGAGCAATGCAGAACATTATCGTTGAGAACGAGGACATTGCAAAGCGTGGGATTCGTCTTTTGCAGGAGACCAAGGCAGGCCGTGCAACATTTCTGCCTCTTACCTCGGTAAAGGGTACAAGGCTCAGTGAAAACGGACTTGAAAGCTGCAATGGTTTTGTGGCGCTTGCTGTTGACCTTGCGGAGTTTGACCCGAAATTCACGGGGGTATACAACTCTCTGCTCGGCAGGATAGTTATTGCGGAAAATATCGACCTTGCCACAAACATTGCAAAGAAGTACGGCTACAAGTTCCGCATTGTGACCCTTGACGGTCAGGTCATAAACGCAGGCGGTTCCTTTACGGGCGGTTCCGCTTCAAAGACAAGCGGCGTTCTGACCCGTAAAAATGAGATAGAACGTCTTAGCAATGAGAAAAACGCTCTTGCGGAAAAGCTGACTTCTCTCAGGCAGACCTGCGAAAAGCTGCAGGCTGAAGCGGACAAGCTGGGCTTTGACATTGAAGCCGCAAAGGACGAGCTTAATACGGTAAATTCCGACAAAATACGCTTTGAAGCGGAGCTGAAGCGCATCTGCGCAATGCTTGAACAGAACAGCGTGCAGATGAAGACCGCAGCGGCAGGCTCAAAAGACCTTGAAAACAAGCTGACGAAAACGGAAGAAGCGGTAAAGGCTGCGGAAAGCGGACTTGAAGAAATTTCCGCAGAGATAGCCGCAAAGGAACAGACCGTTTCGGAAAACGAGGGCGCACGGCTTGAAATGCAGAAAAAGCGTGAGGCTCTTACCGAGAAAATGTCCGCTCTCAGGCTTCGTGAAGCGGAGCTTTCCAAGGACGCAGAGGCTATACAGGCTGAGATCACACGCCTTGAAAAGCAATGTCTTGAAATTGGCGACAATTCTGCCCGTCTGGCACTTGAACTTGACGCTCAGTATGGTATAATAAAGGAAAAGGAAAGCCGCATAGAAGAACTTAAGCAGCAGCTTTCCGGCACAAAGGAAGCCGTTGAGGGCATAAATGAGAAAATAAGGGCGGCTCAGTCCGAACACCGCTCAATGGAGCAGCGTTCCAACGAGGTAAGAGTGCAGATAAGGGAGCTTTCCGACGGCAAGGAAAAATTCAGCCGTGAAATGACCCGTCTGGAGGAGCGCAAGACCTCCGTTCAAGGCTCTTATGACAAGATAATCGCCGATATGTCCGAGCAGTACAATATGTACCTGTCCGAGGCGGTGCAGATAGCAAAGCCTGTTGACGACCTGCTCACGGTACAGCGTGACCTCGCGGAAATAAAGCAGAAGATACGCAGTCTTGGCAGCGTTAACGTTGCAGCTATAGAGGAATACAAGGAAGTTTCCGAGCGTTATAATTTTATGTCGGGGCAGCTGAACGATGTTGAAACATCAAAGCGTGAACTGGAAAAGCTCATTGACGAGCTTACCGACAATATGCGCCGTCAGTTTACCGACAGCTTTAACCGGATAAATGAAAACTTCAAGAGCATTTTCGTGGAGCTTTTCGGCGGCGGACGAGGAGAGCTTACTCTTACCGACCCAAGTGATGTTCTTGAATCGGGAATTGAAATTAAAGTTGCACCTCCGGGCAAAGTTATCAACAACCTGTCCCTTCTCTCCGGCGGCGAGCAGGCTTTTGTTGCAGTTGCAATTTACTTCTCCATACTTAAACTGCGGCCTGCACCCTTCTGTATCCTTGACGAGATAGAAGCGGCGCTGGACGACATAAACGTTACAAAATACGCTCAATATCTGCGCCATTTCACCGACACCACCCAGTTCATTCTCATTACCCACAGACGTGGTTCTATGGACGAGGCTGACGTTATGTACGGCGTAACTATGCAGGAAAAGGGCATTTCAAAGGTACTCCGCCTTGAACAGCCTCCGCAGAATATTGAAGCAAATTAAAGGGGTAATATTATGCTTGACTTATATACTGCTCAGACCGCTTTCGGCGATATGCTTTCGGCAGGTGAATACCGGTCGGGCATAATATACTGTGTTTTTACAGCAACGGGATTCCTGTCAATGTCGAGATACAGCCGAACAAATCCGGGATATGCGGCGGTCACATCTGAGGGGCGGCTGCTGACCATACAAGCAAATTCGGTGGAATATTTTATGGGCAAGTCCTCCGCTGCGGAATATGACCTTCGCTCTGCCGAAAAGCTGAAAATACGCAGGACTGTTTTCGGGCAGTACGCTTTTGACTGCGTTTTCAACTCATACGGCAGCAGGGTCAAGGTTAAATTTCAGGCGGCACGAAAGGTACTCGGGCAGGGCGCTCCCGAGCAGTCAAGCAATATTGATGAATTTCTGAATATGCTGGCAAAGTATGAAATATGATCGGAGGTCACATAAATGAACATTTTTAGCAAGATAGCCGCAGGTCTGAAAAAGACCAAGGATTCCATGATGGGCAAGTTTGAGAGCCTTTTAAACTCCTTCACCAAAATTGACGAGGAATTTTTTGAAGAGCTTGAAGAACTGCTCATAACCTGCGATATAGGTGTTGAAACTTCTCTTGACATATGCGAAAAGCTCCGTGAAAAGGTCAAGGAAAAGGGACTTACCGACCCCGACAGCATACGGGAAGAACTGAAAGAGATCATTGCCGGAATGCTTGGGGAGGATAAGAAGATAGACGTTTCCACCACCCCTTCGGTCATTCTTGTTATAGGCGTAAACGGTGCAGGAAAGACCACCACTATCGGCAAGCTGTCGGCAAAGTATGTAAGCGAGGGCAAAAAGGTGCTTGTGGCAGCTGCGGACACCTTCCGTGCGGCGGCTATAGAACAGCTTGAGATATGGACGCAGCGTGCAGGAGCGGATATTGTGAAGCACTCGGAGGGCTCCGACCCTGCTTCGGTGGTTTTTGACGCTGTTACCGCCGCAAAGGCAAGGGGTACGGACGTTCTCATCTGTGACACCGCAGGCAGACTTCACAACAAGAAAAATCTTATGGACGAGCTGAAAAAGATAAGCCGCATTATCCGTGAGCAGGCGGAGGGCTGTTCCCTTGAAACGCTCCTTGTTCTTGACGCAACAACGGGACAGAACGCCGTAAATCAGGCTAAGCTTTTCAGCGAAGTTGCGGACATTACGGGTATCGTTCTCACAAAGCTGGACGGCACCGCAAAGGGCGGCATCATCATTTCCATTCACAACGAGCTTGGCATACCCGTTAAGCTGGTTGGCGTTGGTGAAAAGCTGGACGACCTGCAGGAATTCAACGCAAAGGACTTTACGGAAGCTCTCTTTGCAACGGAAGCAGACTTCGACTACAACTATGAACGCCTTACCGATGATGAAGAAACGGCTGAACAGACGGAAGAAGAACCTGCCGAAGAAATTATTGAAGAAGCAGAAGAAGCAGTTTCACAGCCGGAAGAAATAATTGAAGAAGCTGCCGAAGAAGAGGAAATTACGGAAGAGATCCCAGAAGCCGAAAATATTTCCGAAGAAATTACCGAAGAAGAAACAGCTGTGGAAGAAGCGGAAGAAAAGCCGGAAAAGAAAGACCCGAAAAACGGCAAATTCGGTTTTCTTTTCAAGGAAATTACTTTCGGCAAGAAGAAAAAAGACAGCGAGGGCGAAGAATAATGAAAATAATACTTGCATCAAACAACAAAAACAAGCTGCGTGAATTCAAAAATATACTTGAACCTCTCGGCTATGAGGTGCTTACACAATCCGAGGCAGGGGCAGACATTGAAGCAGATGAAACAGGCACTACCTTTGAGGAAAACGCTTATATAAAGGCAAAGGCGGCTTACGACATTACCCACCTGCCCGTTATTGCGGACGACAGCGGATTGGAGGTTGACGCTTTAGGCGGCGAGCCGGGCATTTATTCCGCACGTTATGCGGAGGAGGGACAGCGCTGTGCAAAGGTGCTTTCCAAGCTGGAGGGCGTACCCGATGAAAAGCGCACCGCAAGATTCGTATGCGCAGTTTGCTACATTGACGAAAAGGGCGACAGCTTCACCGTCAAGGGCACCTGCGAGGGTAAGATAGGCTACGAAAAGCGAGGAACAAACGGCTTCGGCTACGACCCTATCTTTATGTACGGCGACCGTTCCTTTGCGGAGCTTTCGGCGGAGGAAAAGGACAGCGTGAGCCACCGTGCAGACGCTTTGCGCAAGTTTGAGAAGCGCATAAAAGGAGAATAATATGCAGACATTTACCGGAGTAATGTCAACGATTTTCGGAATCCTTGCTTTTCTGGGGATCCCTGCTGCATCTATTGTATTCTTTATCATTTATCTTGTAAAATACAAAAAGTGCAGCCCCGATGAAGCGGAAAAGAAAAAGACCTTTAAAACCTGCAGCATAGTTTTTGGAGTTATGGGCGGAGTTTTTATAATTTCCGTTATAATTGAGATACTGCTTTTCAGCGCTTCTATCGCTTATATGTAATGAGGTGACAGCTATGGAGAACAAAAAGTTCCGCAGGATACTTGCGATAATTGCGGCTGTGGGAATTTTATGCACGGCAGGGCTTACGGGGTACACGGTCTATCTTAAAGAACACTGCTCTATCCTTACGTTTATAAGCAACGAGTAACGGAGGGCGGCTATGACGAAAAAACAATGGCTTATCATTATTTTTACGGTGGCGGCATTCGTGGTTTTTGACCTTGGCATATATTTATGCTTTACGTCAAGGTATATTGACCGCTCCCCCGAGCTTATGAAAAGCAGTTCGATAGAGCTTGACAAGTATCTTCCCTTTGAGGAAAATTCCCTTGCTGTAAAAACGGAAACAGACCTTACCCTTTCGGGGGAGCTTCCCGTTCTGGACGGCGCAACGGCACTTTTCCCCATTTATTCCGCTTTTATGAACGCATACTACCCCGAAGGAAGCTGCGAGTTCACGGGTGACGGCTTCACGGAAGAAAGCCTGCTGCAGAAAACAGGCACCACAGGCGCATACAAGGCTATATGCGACGGCACGGCGGACATTATTTTCGTTGCACAGCCCTCTGAAAAGCAGCTTGAATATGCGGAAAGTCAGGGTGCAAAGCTGGAGTTTGTTCCCATTGGCTATGAAGCCTTTGTATTTATCGTAAATTCGGACAATCCCGTAGACGGTCTTACCGCACAGCAGATAAAGGATATTTACAGCGGCAAAATCAAAAACTGGAAAGAGCTTGGGGGCGAAAACACGCCTATAATACCCTTGCAGAGAGCGGAAAACAGCGGCTCTCAGACGGCGATGGTGTCATTTATGGGCGATACTCCCCTTATGGAGCCGCCTGCGGTGCTTTTCGGCAGGTCAATAGGCTACTCCTTCCGCTTTTACGTTTCGGACATTTCGGGAAAACAGGACATAAAAATGCTTTCCGTCAACGGCGTTTACCCCGACAAGGAAAGCATACGAAACGGCAGCTATCCCATAACGGACTGCTTCTATGCCGTTTACCGCAAGGACTGCACAAATGAAAATGTAACTCTGCTCATTGACAGGATACTTTCCCCTGAGGGGCAGGATATTATAGAACGCACCGGCTATGTCGGAATAACTAACTGAAAGGAATTTTTATTATGCTTACAAGCAAACAGCGCTCTGTATTAAAGGGCATTGCCGCAAAGGAGGACACCATTCTCCAGGTTGGCAAAAATGGGATAATAGATACACTCGTTGTACAGGTCTCGGACGCATTAAAGGCGAGAGAGCTTATTAAAATGAAGGTGCTTGACGGCGCAATGCTCACCGCCGAGGAAGCTGCAAACGAGCTTGCGGAAAAGACCAAATCTGAAGTCGTTCACGTTATCGGAAACAAGTTCGTGCTTTTCAAGAGAAATCCCCAGAAGCCGAAGATAACCTTCTGATATGAAAACTGCAATTTTCGGGGGCAGCTTCAACCCCGTTCACAACGGGCATATAAATCTTGTTAAGGAAATTTGCCGCAAGGTAAGCCTTGACAGGGTAATAGTTATGCCGACCTATATTTCGCCCTTCAAAAAGGACGACAGCGGCTTCGTTGCCGATGGAAAGGACAGGCTTGAAATGTGCAGGCTTGCCTTTGAGGACTGCGGCTTTGCGGAGGTAAGCGGTTACGAGCTTTCACGGGCGCAGGTCAGCTATTCGGTGGACACCGTTGCGCATTTTCGGGAAATTTACCCCCATGACGAGCTTTTCTTCATAATGGGCAGCGATATGCTGCTTTCCTTTGAAAAATGGCACAGGTTTAAGGATATACTGAAAATGTGCAGCCTTATTGCCGCTTCAAGAGAGGATAAGCAAAGTGACCTTGACCTTCTTGAAGAAAAGGCGGAGCAGCTTCGTGCTTACGGGCAGGTCATAATTACGGAAATTTCAGCTTATGAGATGTCCTCTACCTTAATTCGTGAAAAAATTATGAAAAATCAGGATATATCTTGCTATATGCCGGAAAAAGTAGTAAAATATATTGAAGATAACCATATTTACGGATAAAGGATTGAGGAAAATGTATTCGGATGCGGAGCTTACGGACATTTTAAGCATAAGACTTTCCAAAAAAAGATTTACACACAGCCTTAACGTGGCTGCGGAGGCGAAAAAACTGGCGGAATTCTACGGCTACAAAGACCCCGGCGAGGCTTACACGGCAGGTCTTGTTCACGACTGCTGCAAGGAGATACCTGCCGAGGAGCAGCTTGCAATGGTGAAGAAATCACGGCGGAATGTCTGTGACGCAGAGCTTGCGACGCCTGCCCTTTACCACGCAATTGCAGGAGCCTACTATGCGGAGCACGTTTTCGGCTTTACAAACGAGGATTTTCTTAACTCCATACGCTACCACACCACGGGCAGGGCAAATATGAGCCGCATTGAGGAGATAGTTTATCTTGCCGACCTTATTTCCGCAGAGCGCAGCTACAAGGACGTTGATAAAATGCGCAAGGCGGCATACCAGAGCGTTAACAAGGCTATGCTTGCGGCGCTGAGATTTTCGGTAACGGAGGTTGTGGGCAAGGGCTCCCTTCTTCCGCTCCACACCATTGAGGCTTACAATCAATACACCCTTATAGATAGAGAGGAAAATTCCAACGATTAAGAAAGGATGATCATTTATAATGACTCAGCAGGAAATGCTTGAAATCGCTGTCAAGGCTCTCGACAGCAAAAAAGCGGAGGATATTCAGGTGATAAAGATAAAGGATCTGTCAATTATCGCAGACTATTTTATCATTGCCGACGGTACGTCTTCCACCCAGACAAGAGCCCTTGCGGACGAGGTGGAATTCAAGCTGGGCGAAGCAGGCGTCAAGCCCCGTCAGGTTCAGGGCAACAACGGCTCAAACTGGATAATTCTTGATTATTCCGATATTGTTATCCACGTTTTCTCCAAAGACCAGAGGGAATTTTATAATCTTGAACGCTTATGGAGCGACGGTGAGCAGATAGATGTTTCAAAGTGGGTAAAGTCAAACTGACTTAGGCAAACTGACCTTTGCTCAGACAATAGGAAAATCATAAAATTTAGTATAAAGGATTGATAAAAATGGCTGAACGCTACGATCATGCCGCAATCGAAAAGAAGTGGCAGAAATACTGGGAGGAGAATGAGACCTTCAAGACCGATGTATGGGATTTCTCCAAGCCCAAATACTATGTTCTTGATATGTTCCCCTACCCTTCAGGCGTTGGTCTTCACGCAGGACACCCCGAGGGCTACACCGCCACGGACATTGTTTCCCGAATGAAGAGAATGCAGGGCTACAACGTTCTTCACCCTATGGGCTACGACTCCTTCGGTCTGCCTGCGGAGCAGTATGCCGTAACTACAGGCAATCACCCCAACGGCTTTACTCAGGAAAACATAAAGACCTTCTCAAAGCAGCTGAAAGAGCTTGGCTTTGACTACGACTGGTCAAAAATGATAGCTACCTCCGACCCAAAGTTCTACAAGTGGACACAGTGGATATTCAAGCAGCTTTATCTTGACGGCTATGCAAAGTATGTTGATATGCCCGTAAACTGGTGCGAGGAGCTTGGCACCGTGCTTTCCAACGATGAGGTCATTGACGGCAAGTCCGAGCGCGGCGGCTATCCCGTTGTAAGAAAAAATATGAAGCAGTGGGTCATCGACCAGCCTGCTTTTGCGGAAAAACTCCTTGAAGGACTTGAAGAGATAGACTGGCCGGAATCCACAAAGGCTATGCAGCGCAACTGGATAGGCAAATCCACGGGCGTTGAGGTAAAGTTTGATATTGTGGGCGGCGGCGAGTTCAGCATCTACACCACCTGTATCGAAACTATTTACGGCATCACCTTTATGGTGCTTGCTCCAGACGGCGACATCGTTAAGTCGCTTATGCCCCGTATAACCAACAAGGATGAGGTACAGGCATACATTGACGAAACGTTAAAGAAAAACGATATGGACCGCACCGAGCTTAACAAGACAAAGTCGGGCTGCGAGCTGAAAGGCGTTACCTGCATAAATCCCGTTAACGGCAAGGAAGTCAGAATGTTCATCGGCGACTTTGTTCTTGCAAGCTACGGCACAGGCGCAGTTATGGCTGTTCCTTCCCACGACCAGCGTGACTTTGAATATGCGGTAGCACACAACATTGATATGATACAGGTAATCGACGGCGACGAAAAGCTGGGACACGTTGACGTTTCCGAAAAGGCTTTTGAAAAGGACGATTATCTCGGCAAGGGCTACAGACTTATCAATTCCGAGGAATTCACGGGTCTTACCGTTGAAGAGGCAAAGGAAGCCATAACTTGTAAACTTGAAAAAATGGGCGTTGCAAAGCGCACCACAAACTATCATTTCAGAGAATGGATATTTGCCCGTCAGCGTTACTGGGGCGAGCCAGTTCCCGTTGTTCACACCGAGGACGGCAAAATACACGTTCTTGCCGACGAGGAGCTTCCTCTCATTCTTCCTGAGCTTGAAGATTACAAGGGCAAAAACGGCAAGGCACCTCTTGAAAATGCGACCGAGTGGAAGCAGTATGACAAAAACGGTGTAAAGGGCACAAGAGAGACCTCTACAATGCCCGGCTCCGCAGGTTCAAGCTGGTACTATTTCAGATATATCGACCCCGATAACGACAAGGAATTTGCAGACCCCGAGCTTTTGAAGCACTGGATGCCTGTTGACCTTTATATCGGCGGCCCCGAACACGCAGTAGGTCACCTTATGTACTCCCGTATCTGGAACAGGTACCTTTACGACAAGGGTCTTGCACCTACCAAGGAGCCGTTCAAGAAGCTGGTACATCAGGGAATGATTCTCGGCGAAAACGGCATAAAAATGGGCAAGAGATACCCCGAATATGTTGTTAACCCCAGCGATATTGTAAGAGATTACGGTGCCGATACCCTCAGACTTTACGAAATGTTCATGGGTCCTCTTGAAGTTTCAAAGCCCTGGAGCAGTTCCGGCGTTGAGGGCGCAAAGAAGTTCATCACAAGAGTATGGAATTTCTTTACCGAGCCTGCAAACCTTACAGAGGACAATGACGGCACTCTTACAAGAGTATATCATCAGACCGTTAAGAAGGTCACGGACGATTTTGAAGCCCTTGCGTTCAATACCGCTATCAGCCAGCTTATGATATTTATGAACGCCGCTTACAAGGCAGGAAAATGCCCCAAGGAGTACGCCGAGGGCATTGTAAAGCTGCTCTCCCCCGTAACTCCTCACGTTTGCGAGGAAATGTGGAGCATTCTCGGTCACGATAAGACCATTGCTTACGAGTCATGGCCTGTTTATGACGAAAAGGAGCTTGTAGTTGACGAGATAGAGATAGCTGTTCAGATAAACGGCAAGCTCAGAGGCAAGATAATGGTGGGCGTTGACGAGGAGCAGGAGTCCGCTCTTGCAAAGGCTAAGGAACAGCCCGATGTAAAGGCATTTCTTGAAGGCAAAAACATTGTCAAGGAAATTTATGTCAAGGGCAGGATAGTAAATATCGTTGCAAAATAACTGCTCAGGTTATACAATGCCGATGTAGGACAAAAAATTGCAGCAAAATTTGTGCAAGATTTTTGATTTATCTCTTGACAATCGGCGTATTATATTGTATAATTATGAAGTTGTATCTAATATAAACCTCTGCCTGAGCGGCAAAGGGAGGGAATCAAATTGGCAGAAATTCGTGTTGGCAAAAACGAATCCTTGGAAACTGCTCTTAAGCGTTTTAAGAGAAGCTGTGCTAAGGACGGCGTTATCGCTGAAGTTCGTAAAAGAGAACACTATGAGAAGCCTTCGGTAAAGCGTAAGAAGAAGTCCGAAGCTGCTCGTAAGCGTAAGTATTAATTTTAATATTATTATCGCTTTAGTAGAACGGCGGCAGGTATTTTTACTGCCGCCGTTCTTGTTTTGAAAGGATAGTTGCAAAATGCTGTTCAGACCTACCGCCGCCTTGAAAAGCGTGCTTGAACTTACCCCGGAAATACTCGGAAAAATGGGCGTGGAGGCTCTTATACTTGACCTTGACAACACGCTTACCACGCATAACAATCCCCACCCTGCAAAAGGCGTTCCCGAATGGCTGGACGAAATGCGTAAGGCAGGAATAAAGCTGCTTATCGTTTCAAACAACCATGCGCCGAGGGTGGAGCCTTTTGCAAAGGCACTGAAGCTGGATTTTGTTCCCGAGGGAGCAAAGCCGCTGCCCAAGGGCTACAATATCGCAGTAAAAAAGTTCGGTCTGCCCAAGGAAAGGGTCTGCGCAGTTGGAGATCAGATATTCACGGACATTCTCGGGGCGAATCTTGCAGGGATAAAGTCGGTTTTCGTTTATCCCATTGAGTTTGAAAGCGGATTTTTCTTTAAAATTAAAAGGTTTTTTGAAAAGCCGTTCAGACCTAAGAATTACTTATAAAGGTGATATTGTATGATAACAAAAAAATGCAAGGACTGCGGAAAGGAATTTACCATTACCGATGGAGAGATAGACTTTTACCGTTCCAAAGGCTTTGAACTTCCCAACAGATGCAAAAGCTGCCGTGATAAAAGGAAAAGCCAAAAAGCTGCCCCTGCTGCACAAAGCAGTAACGGCAAAAACAGCCGCTCCAAGTCCGTTCTGACCGCTGTACTTATTGCAGCTGTATTGCTGATAGCGCTGATCGTAAAGGTTTCGGATGTTATAACACCCGTACAGACATCCTTACCGGAAATTACAGACACTTCCGTTTATACCGCAGAGGAAACAACGCCTGCTGTAACCACTTCTGCCCTCACATCAACGGAAATTACGTCAGAACTTGCTGATATGACCACTGCGGCAGAAACCACATCTGCATATCCGGAAACCACGAGCTCCGCCGCCCAAGTCACAACAACAGCTGAACCGGAACAACAAGTTCTTCATTTCCGCAGCAATAAACTTCTTGAAGAACATTACGAAAAGCACGGCATTGATATGGGATTCAGTTCCGCAGCCGAGTACGAAGCCGCAGCAGCAGCCGTTGTCAACTCTCCGGACGCTCTCCACAAGCTGGAAAAGGAAGATAACGATGATGTTTACTACATCGAAAGCACAAATGAGTTTGTAATAGTTTCCACCGACGGCTATATCAGAACGTATTTCAGTCCCGACAGCGGAAAAGAATATTTCGATAGACAATAAATTAAGGGGTTCTCTAAAAACCGGGACTCGAGCAAATTTTCGTCCATGACTTTATTCAGCTGCAAGGCAACAAACCGCCGTAATACTTGATGTATTACAAGGTTTGTTAACGCAGCAGATGAATAAAGTCATAGAAAATTTGCCGAGAAGGAGGTTTTTAGAGGTTCCCTTAACAAAAAACAAAACCGCCGCAGGAAAACTCCTTCGGCGGTCTTGCTGTATATAGGTAACGAATTAAGCGAAATATCTGTCGAGCAGACCCTTGAATGCTCTGCCGTGTCTTGCTTCGTCCTTAGCCATTTCGTGAACGGTGTCGTGGATAGCGTCAAGATTAAGCTCCTTAGCCTTCTTTGCAAGCTGGAGCTTACCTTCGCAAGCGCCGCTCTCAGCCTGATAGCGCATTTCAAGGTTCTTCTTTGTGGAATCGGTAACAACTTCGCCGAGAAGCTCTGCAAACTTAGCTGCGTGTTCTGCTTCTTCGTAAGCTGCCTTCTCATAGTAAAGACCAACTTCGGGGTAGCCCTCTCTGAAAGCAACTCTTGCCATTGCAAGGTACATACCAACCTCGGAACATTCACCGTTGAAGTTCTGTCTGAGGCCTTCGATGATCTCGGGGTCAACGTCCTTTGCGGAGCCTACAACGTGGTCGCAAGCCCAGAGAGCGCTGTCGTCGGAAGCGGCTGTGAACTTAGAAGCAGGTGCCTTACACTGGGGGCACTGCTCGGGAGCGTTTTCTCCCTCATAAACATAACCGCAGATTGAACAGATCCATTTTTTCATTTTAAATTCCTCCTGTAAAATTATTTTCCGCCATTCGGTAAGAAGGCGGTACCTATATACATTGCCGGAACATTCTTTTGTTCCGTAACTGTAATTAAACTATACCACAAAAGTATAGCTTTGTCAAGAGCGAAAAGTAAATTTAACAAAACTTTTTTATTTGCAAATTATTCTATCTCAGCTGACCCGTTTTAAAGCAGAAATCCCCGTTTTCAATAAGCAGCTTTACGCAGTCTCCCCGTCTTACCTCGCCGCTGATTATCTTTTTCGACAGCATATTTTCAACGTTGACGGTTATATCACGGCGCAGGTTTCTCGCTCCGCTTTTTCCTATGCCGCACTCCGCCAGCTTCTTAACGGCTTCGGGGCTGAATTCAAGGGAAATTTCCAAGGCGCACGCCCGTCTGCGCAGACTGTCCAGCATTTTTCTTGCAATGTCCGTAAGCTCGGGACCTCCAAGCTGCTCAAACACTATTATATCGTCAAGCCTGCCAAGAAGCTCGGGGCTGAAATAGCTTCGCACCTCCTTCATAACGCCCCGTTCGGCTTCCGCTTCTCCGATGCGGATAAAGCCAACGCCCTTGTTTTCCGTAAGATTTGCCGCACCGATATTTGACGTAAGGATGACTACCGTGTTGCGGAAGCTGACAGACCGTCCGCTGCTGTCCGTAAGTGTACCCTCTTCAAATATCTGGAGCAGAATATTGTTTATATCGCTGTGTGCCTTTTCTATCTCGTCAAAAAGCACCACGCTGTAAGGCTGTCTGCGCACCTTTTCCGTAAGCACGCCGCCGTCCTCGTAGCCCACATATCCCGGAGGAGAACCCACCAGCTTTGAAACGCTGTGCTTCTCCATATACTCCGACATATCAAAGCGTATAAGCGCCTTTTCATCGCCGAACAGCGCCTCCGCAAGCGCCCTTGAAAGCTCTGTTTTGCCCGAACCCGTAGGGCCTGTGAAAAGGAAACAGCCGATAGGACGCTTGGGGTCTTTAAGTCCCGAACGACCAAGCCTTACTGCGTCCGCAACTGCTTTTACCGCCTTGTCCTGACCTATCACCCGTCTGTGAAGCTCATCTTCAAGGTCAAGGAGCCGCCTGCTTTCCTCGGCGGTTATCTTTTTCAGCGGTATGCCCGTTATATCGGAGATGACTTCCGCAATGCTTTCACGGCTCACCACCACCTTTTTTTCCTCGCTTGAACTGTACCAGCTGGGCAGACTGCGGTATTTTTCGGCGCTTTTGCTCTGAAAAGGTACTTCCGCCGCCTTTTTCTGCGAAGACTGCCTCTCTATCATACGCTTCAGGCTTTCCGCAAGCTGGCTGAGGGTCTGAGGCGTTGAAGAAGCCCTCATACGCTCTCTTGAAGCAGCCTCGTCAATAAGGTCAATGGCTTTGTCGGGGAGATAACGTCCCGGCTGATAGCGCACGGATAGCTCCACAGCCGCCCTAACAGCCTCGTCGGTTATCTCGGCGTTGTGGAAATCCTCATAGCACTTTTTTAAGCCGCTTATTATCTTTACCGCTTCTTCCTCCGTAGGCTCACCTATCATCACCTGCTGAAAACGGCGGTCAAGGGCGGCGTCCTTTTCGATGAAGCGGCGATATTCGTTAATGGTGGTTGCGCCTATTATCTGCAGCTCGCCCCTTGCAAGCTGTGGTTTCAGTATATTTGCGGCGTCAATTGCACCCTCCGCCGCTCCTGCGCCAACGATAGTGTGAAGCTCGTCTATAAAAAGGATTATATTTCCGCAGCCTGCCACTTCTTCAAGGCACTGCTTAACTCTTTCCTCAAAATCCCCACGATACTTTGCGCCTGCAAGCATTGAGGTAAGGTTAAGGGAAAAAATATGCTTATGGCGTATAACTTCGGGAACGTTCCCCTCGGCAAGCATAGCAGCAATGCCCTCTACAACGGCGGTCTTGCCCACGCCTGCTTCTCCTATAAGGCAGGGGTTGTTCTTGCTCCGCCTTGACAATATCTGTATGACCCGTTCTATCTCCTTTTCACGGCCGATAACGGGGTCGCACTTGTTTTCGGCGGCTTCCTTTGTAAGGTCACGGGCGTATTTGGAGAGGGTCGTCAGCTTCATCTCTCCGCTGCACCGCGGCGATGTTACCGCGGAGCAGGCACCCGATAATCTCGATATATTTCCGCCAAGGTCGTTAAGGATAGTGACTGCGGTACAGCCCTCCTGACTTAAAAGCGCCGCAAGCAGATGCTCCGTTCCCGCAAGCCTTGAACCGGCAGTTACGGCTATCTCCTCCGCTTTTTCAATGGTGCGCCTTGCCGCAGGTGTTACCGAATCATCGCTTACAACCGAGGGTTCTCCCCTGCCAACAAGTTCGACTATCTTTTTCAGAACGTCCCCTTCGCTTATTCCGCACATCCTGAACGCACCCGAAGCCGTGCAGCCCTGCTCGCTTATAAGGGAAAGCAGTATATGCTCGCTGCCCACATAGGTATGCCCCAGCTTGCCTGCCTGCAAAAAGGCTTTGTTTATGACAGTATTTGCTTTTTTGGTAAAGCTTTCTATATTATACATTACCGTGACCATTCCTTTCAAGATCATGCCAAAATCATTCAATATGCAGTTATATTATCCCACTGCTTATGCAAAATATTTGTCACATATGGAATGAATCAAAGTTAAATTTTCTCAGATAGGTTCACAATTATTGCTTCGGCTTTATTTTTAATTTGATTTTTTTGACAAAATTCTTGAAAAATAAACATCGGCGTGTATGAGTACAGCTACGGGCATTTTCCTGCGGCACGGCGAACAAAGGCGGTCTGTTTTCCTCACATTTGCTGTAATTTAACCACAATTTATGTAGGGGACGGGTCTCCCGTCCCGACTTTTCCGCACAAAATAAGCTTTATTTCGCATTATCTCTGTAGGGGCGCACAGTGTGCGCCCGATTACCGCCAACAAAATGAGAAAGGCTTGTCCGTTGCGAAAAACGTTGGGAAAACGCAATCCGTACAGCGAACAATAACCTTACCGGAAAGCGCATAGCGGTGGCCGGGAGGGGGTGGGAGGTTTGGGGAAAGAGAGTGCAGAGGGAAAACCGCAAGGGGAGAGGGGGAGGGCGGCCCAGCGTCCTTAGGTTTCCAGAGCGCCTCCCCCTCTCCCCTGAAGGTTGTCCCTTTGCAGCAGTTGTGCTATGCCGCAGCGCTTAACATCAAGCTGATTCGTTAAATTGAACTATGGCGTAACGCAAATATTATTCATTCAGCAAAGCGCTCTGTTTGCCGTTTTGCAGAAAAATGTTCGTTGCTCCGCACGTTATCTCTGTAGGGGCGCACAGTGTGCGCCCGATTTGCTTACACGGAATATTAAGGGAGAACGGACATAATTCCGAATTTAATTTGTCGTGTCGCAGAAAAATGCTCGTCGCTGCGCTCCTTACATTTTCCTGCGAGGGTAGTTTTATTTTATTGGTTAGAAATGGCGCAATTCACATAGTTGGTTCCGCAGGTTTTGTGTTATATAACACTTTCCTCGATTCCGATTTTTTATGTGAATTGCGCCTTTTGATTCATTACTTTGCTGTTTTTAACGCAGCTTTGTGTTGTGCCTTAGTTTAGGGGATTTCGCTCTCTGCGGAGAGCGACAAGGGGCTCCTCGCCCCTTGACCCTCGCCAAAGGGACTCGTCCCTTTGGAATCCCGTTACGCTTCGCAGGCGGGGCTGTTATATGGTGCGCTTATTTTTCTTTTTCCTGTTTTTCTTCATAGTCTTTACTGTTCTGCGGTATTGCTCATAGGCTTTCTTCGCTTCGCCCTTTTCCGCAGGATATTCGCCGTAGCAAACTCTTTCAAAGGGACGGATGATCTCTTCCGCAGAAGAATCGGTCTTTGACATTACAAATTCCGCAAGCTGATCCGGCGTAAGGTTCTCCGCCTTTATTCCGTATATCCTGCTTATTTTATGCACAAAACGGCGGTAAACAAGGAGCAATCCCTTTTCTTCCGCAGAAAATCTTATTCTGAGCGAAAATCCCAGTTCTTCAAGCTGCGGCATAAATATTACCAACACTGCCACAAGTATTATCAGCGCCGCTGTGGTTATGCAGGTAACAAGCATTGCAAGATAATCGGTTTCGTCGTCGTTTGCTCCCCCTGTGCCTGCTGCGTCGCCTTCTCCGCTGCCTACGGTAGGCTCGTATATGGTCCAGCCTGCGCCGGGGATATATACCTCGGGGTAAGCGTGGGCATTTTCTGTCAATATCTGATACATATTATTGCCCGTCATTTCGCCGCAGATAAAGCCTTCCGTGAAGCGAACCTTAAGTCCTGCCGCATTTGCAAGAAGACAGTAGGCTGTGGCAAAATCGGAACAGGTTCCCCTTTTGCTTTCCGTAAGGAAAAATTCGGGAGTGTCGCTTTCCTCGGGCGCTTTATAGCCAAGGTCGTAAATAAAGCCGCTGTTGTAGAAATACTGCTCTATCGCCTCCGCCTTTTCCCAATCGTAGGTAAGTCCTGCGGTTATCTCATCGGAAATGCGCTGTATTTCATCGGAAACGACAAAGGTCTTGCGCCCCTCGGCATTTCCTGCGTCGCCCCATTCCAGACCGAACTCCTTTGCCGTTTCGTAAGCATCGGAACCCATATCTGCCGTTAAAACTATCTCCGTAAGCAGTTCGCCGAATTCATCAAAGGAAATGTTGCAAAGTCCCGAGCTTATCCAGCCGCTTTCCCTTGCATAGTCGCCGTCGTAAAAGCTTACGGAATAACCCTCCGCACCGCCGAGCCGTCCGCCGTTGGGGAAAACCTCTCCAGAATAGGTCATTCGGCTGAAATCGTCTGTTCTGTCCGTGAAAACCGTTCCCGTTATCCTTTCGGGAGCAAGAACATACTCCGCAGGGAAATCCACCGCTTTGATTATTGCCGAATGTTCCTTATCCTCTGCGGCGGAAAGAGCGGCAAGGGCAGCTTTGTCAACATTGTCAAGAATATCCGCATCGTATTGGGTGTATGCGTCAAGAAGTGCTGAAAAGCTCTTGTATTTTGCGCCTTCCTCCCAGTCGCCGTAACCGTAGCCTTTACCGTAGCCGGAGGATACCCAGTAGCGGTTCGCCGTGTCGTAATCGTCAAAGACCTGTATCTTGAAATACTGGGGCTTGTCCGTGCTGACAAGGTATATCAGCTTTGATTCCATATCGTTGAAATCGTCGGCGTTGCCCGAATGGTCGGTGTAGCTGCCCGTTGTTCTGCCGTACCGTCCGCTGAAGGAAAAATAGCTTGTGAAGGTCTCGAATTTTTCGTAAAAGGGAGCTTCCTTCGGCTTGGGTATGATTATTGCAATAAGAACTACCGCAACGGCAAAGTCCGTGTACGCCGCCAAAGCCGCATTTTTGCCTGCCGACTGACGTTTTTTTACATCTCTGCTGCGATATTCACTGATATACATAAAAATATTCATAGCCGCAACAAGCACAGGAAGATAGTTCGGTATCGGCTGCGCAGCCTTGACATATATTGCAAAGGGAATAAGGCTCACAAGGGTCAGAATTGTTGCACGATAAATTATATGTGTGAAATAATATGCAACGGAGCTTATGAAAAAGCTGAACATTACCGTAAAGCTGATAATGAACGGGGGTATCGTTTCAATAGTGGCGCCGCCCGTCATGAACCACTCGGCAAAATCTATCCTGTTGGGAACGGGACCCAGCAGAACATTCACCGCCGCAAGGAGTACGATCATCAATGCGATGTAAACGGGTATACCCAGCTTCCTGTGAACGTTGATAAAGTCGTAAATACGGAAAAATATCAGGGTCAGCAGGGCGGTGAGCAGTGTATAAACGTTAAAAATATTTCCGAGATAAAGTGTTTCAGCCGCAGCTGCCGTCAGCACCGAAAAAAGGAACGGCAAAGCCTTGCGGCTCATATTCTGCACGCTGAAAAAAGCCGTGCTTTCTTTGGCTTCTGTCATTCCTTACGCTCCTTTTTATGAAATAAGCTCTGCGGTGAAGTCCGACCCGATCATCCAGTAGGGCGGCTCAAACACGCCGCTTTCTCCTGCGATAACAGCCGTTATCTCCGTTCCGCTGCGGCGCAGTTCCTCAGCTTCTGCGGCAAGTACAGCATCGGGGCAAGGTGTGAAAAGCATTATCCCTCCCGATTTTCCCCTTTCCGCAAGCTCCCCACGGGGTATGCGGGCAGCCGCTTTTTCCGCAGGCAGGAATTCATATTCCGCAAAAGCCGTCTGCAATGCGGAAATATCTCCCGGGTCGGTTATATCAAAGGGAACAAAGCCGTCCTTTGAGTTATACCATACCGTAGATTCAAAGCCAAGGCGGAAAAGTGAGAAAGCAACTGCAAGCAAGCCCTCAACGGCTCTTTCGTTGAACGCTCTGCCGCCGCCTGCGCTGTCAAGGACTATCATCTGCTGCATTGCCTCTATCTCATCGTCAAGACGCACCATATAAACGTCCTTTTTTGAGGACAGCTTCCAGTTTATCCTGCGGACAGGGTCGCCCTCGGAATATTCCCTGTGAGTATATCCGGGCATTCCGCCGAAAAGGTTAAGCCCGTCGTTTTCCTTGGTGTCCTCGCTTTCATCGGAAAAGCGTATAGTATCCGCAGCGCTTCGTACAAGGGGCATATCGGAGGGCACATCGGGAATGTCGGGAAAGACCTTTACCTTTTCGGAATAGCGGTGTTCTCCCGTTTCCTTATATAAGGGAAGAGAAAAAAAGTGCAGGAAATCCTCAATTCGGATTTTTTCTATCCCTATCTGCGCAGGACCCCACATTTCCGCCTTAAAGCTCACCTCAAACTCCGTTTCGCTTCTTGGGGAAACTCCCGCTGTGTATTCCCTGCCGCCCGATATGCTGAAGCCCTCACATTCCGTAAGCCTTATTACGACCGCAGGAACGGGGAACAGACTTTTGTTCCTTATTTTTATTTTAAACGAGAATTCTTCGTTCTTATAGACCGTATTGCCGCTTGTTTCTGCGGAAATTTCCAGCTTTTTGCCAAGATATACTGCCAGCGTTACCAAAGCGGAAAATACGGGAGCCGCCGCAAGGGTCATAAAGAATATCCAGCCTGTGTACGCCGACATATAAAGTGCAAAGAAAAGGCAAAATCCCATTGCCGCAAGATAGCCGGCTATACGCAGGAACATTGCCGCAGCTTTGCTCTGCCTGTGTTTTTTCATAAGCGCAGCACCCCGTTTATTCGGTAGGTACGGCAGTATCGGCAACCGCCTTTTCAATAGCCGCTTCCGCCGTTCCGAGTGCCGCCTTGCCCTTGGGAGAAAGCATTATCCTGTGGGAAAGCACGGACACGGCACAGTTCCTTACATCATCGGGAGTTATATAATCCCTTTCGTCAATGAACGCCAGAGCCTTTGCCGCCTTGTAAAGCGCAATGCTTCCTCTGGGGCTTACTCCAAGCTTTATGTTTTCGCTGTTTCTTGTAGCCGCAGCGATAGCAACGATGTAATTCTTAACGCTTTCCGCCGCTCTTACCTTTTTTACCTCGTCCTGAAGTGCGGCGATGTCGTCCAACGAAAGCACAGGCTTTATCTTTGCAACGGGATTCTCAAACTCGTTTCTTTCAAGAATGCCCGTTTCCTCCGCTGCTGTGGGATAACCCATGCTTATTTTCATTGCAAATCTGTCCATCTGAGCTTCGGGCAGGTGGTATGTTCCGTAGGTCTCAACGGGGTTCTGTGTGGCAAGCACCATAAAGGGACGGGGCAGGATGTGGGTCTTGCCGTCAATGCTGACCTGCCGCTCCTCCATTACTTCAAGCAGAGAGGACTGCGCCTTGGGCGAGGCTCTGTTTATCTCGTCCGCAAGGAGAAAATTGCAGAATGCAGCGCCCTTTTTGTATTCAAGCTCTCCCGTCTGACGGTCAAGCATGGAAAAACCCGTAATGTCCGAGGGCATTATGTCGGGGGTAAGCTGTATACGGCTGAACACACCGTCAACGGAGCGTGAAAGTGCCGCCGCAAGCTGTGTTTTGCCCACGCCGGGAACGTCCTCGATAAGAACGTGTCCCTCCATAAGCAAAGCGGTGACGGTCTGTATTATGACCTCCCGTTTTCCTATAATGACCTTTTCAATATTGTCGATAAGTGCGGATATACGCTTGTCCATAGCTTTTCTCCTTGATGTTTTTATTATAATTATATCCCGATAAGAACGTACTAAACCTTGCTGTTCAAATTATGCCGCCGGTAATAGCCAAATTTTCCGGCGGCACAGCTTACTTATCCGATTTTTTCCTACTCATAACAAGTATAGTCGCAAGAACAGCAATTATCGCCGCCATTACTGCAATTGCAACGGTAACTCCAACGCTCAGACCGCCGGATGCCGAGGCAGGCGCAGCTTCTTCCGTTACAGCAGTTGTTTCGGCAGCTGTTGTTTCTTCGGACGCTTCTTCGGCGCTTTCATTTGCAGCTTTTGTTTCCTGTTCGTCCTCAGAAACGGGAGCAGCGCCGTCGGTCGCAGCCGTTTCTTCCGTTTCGGCAGGAACTTCCTCGGGAGCAGGATATTCACCCGTAAGGTCCTCTGCCACCTTGACATTGTTTATCTCCCAGGAAGAAAAGCTGTCTGCACAGCCGTCATAAACGTGTATAGTTGCTCCAAGGTTGAGAAATGCTCCCGAGCCGCCCAGTGCAGGCGCATTTTCCGAGTAAACATAAATATCCTTAAGGTTTCCGCAGTCGGCAAATGCGCCGTCCCCTACCGATGTTACAGCAGGTCCGATAATGATCTCGGAAAATCCGCACTTGCTGAATGTATAAGGCAGAATTTCCGTAACCTTTGAGGGAATGGTGAAGGAAGTTATAGACTTGCAGTCTCTGAAAGCGCCCTCGCCGATGTAAGTAACGTTTTCGGTAACTGGTATCTCCGCAAGAGCCTCGCAGGCTTCAAATGCGTAGTCTCCGATGCTGTTTACGGAGGTGGGCATATTTATCTTTTCAAGCTTTCTGTTGCCTGAAAAAGCACTTTTGCCGATTTCGGTCGTGTTCTTGGGCAGGCTTATGTATGTGAGCTGATTTCTTGAAGGCAAAGCGCTGTCTGGTATCTTTCCGTCCTTTGTTTCCGTGCCTGCAAGCTCGATGAATTCAAGGTTAGGTATTGCTGTAAGAGCGTTCCAGTCCTCCGCCGCCATTGTTCCGCTGAGAACGGCTATTTTTGTTATAAAATTATAGTCCGTGCCGTCAGCAGCTTCGCTTATGGCTTTGTCCAGCTTGCCCGTTTCAAACTCGGCTACCGTAAGGGCGGAGTTATCCTCCTCTGCATAGGCTCTCAGCGCCGAGCTTATGGGCAGGGTAAGTATTCCTATTGCAAGTGCAGCAGCCAGCACCAGCATTGTTATCCTCATGCCGAGATTGCGCTTTTTCTGACGGTTTTCCGTTTGTGCAGATGGTTTTTTGTTGTTTTTTGGCATAGTTATTCAGTCTCCTTTGTATGTTATGTAATGCTTCTTCCTGCTTCCGAGGGCTCGGGCTTATCCCTTACCGCAAAACGTCCTGCTATCTGTATGTTGTCGGGGGTAAAGAGCATAACGTCTGTAGTAAGTGGATATGCCGACTTTTTATATTCCTTTATTATGACCTTTCCAAGCCTTTCAAGCACGTTGTTGGTTATATTTCCAAGTATGAGCAGGCTTTCTCTTGAAGGGGCAACTACAAGGAACTTGGGTCCCATAGTCTTACCCACAACTCTGCGGAAATCGCTGCACATCATGAGCGACACCGCCAGATGCTTGCAGGGCAGTTCAAACTCCATTACCTTTATGCCGTCCGATATTTCCGATTCCTTTATCTCAGCCTTGCTTAAAAGGCGGCACATATTCCTGTCCGCAACGGAGAAAAGCACCTCTCTCGGAACAGCCCACTGCTTCATGGCACTTTCGGGGAGAATATCAAGCTCCTCGTCGTCGGCTGTGCAGACCATTACCTTTTTCAGCCCGTCCACAAAGTCTGCGGTTATCATATCGCCCTTAACGTCACGCTCTCTCATTACAACGCAGCGCAGAAAGGATTGGCAGTTTGTAAACGAACCCATGCGGCTGTTCATATCGCAGCGCTTTTCAACGTGCCGCACCAGTTCCTCCAGCTTTTCTTCGGAAGCGTTTCCACTTTCATATTCCCTGCGAAGCTCCGTAAGATCCATTTTTATAGCAGTGCTTCCGTCGGTAATGTCGTAAACGCTGCCGTTTCTTCCTGCAACGGTAAAATTGCGGCGTTTCAGGGCGTTCCTCAGGTCGGCGTCAAATTTATCCTTGTTAAACACTCCGCCAAGTCTTTCCATTAACCCGTTCAAGCAAAAGCACCTCTTTTCTTCTAAAATAAATGACAGAAATATTATATCACATTTTCCTTTATTTGTACAGAGATTATTTTAATTCGGAATGCGTAATTCGGAATTATAGCTTATGCAGGATATAATTTATGTAGGGAACGGGTTTCCCGTCCCGTTTGCGCCGGATTTGGATAAAACGGGACGGGAGACCCGTCCCCTACATAATTTTAATGGATCGCCCATAATTCCGCATTCCGAATTCCTAATTCCGAATTTTTATAAGTCCCAGTTTGTTAAGCCGCACACGGATATCGTCGGGGCTTCTGCCGTGGGCTTCGCTCATGGACATAATGGAAAGACCGATCTTGTAGTCGTGGCGCAGCTTTTCGTCTTCTTTTTCTGTCCAGCGGTGGTCTTCCTTGGCTTTTTGGGCATAATCGTTTATGACTTCAAGGAAAGCCTTGCCGTAAAGCTCGCATTTTTTCCGTCCCACGCCGGAAATACCGAGAAATTCAGCTTCGTCCTCCGGCAGCTTCCTGCACATATCACGGAGTGAAGCGTCCGTAAAGATAATGTATGCAGGAACGCCCTCCCTGTCGGCAAGCTTCTTCCGCAGCGCTTTAAGGCTGTCAAGCAGCTCTGCATCCACAGGTGCAAGGGCTTCTTTTTCCTTTGGAACGGCAGCCTTCCGCTCCTTTGGCAGCTTCATTTCTATTTTCAGCTTTTCCTTTATTACCGCCGCCGTGTTTTCGGTAACGGTCAGAACGGGGTAATCTCCGCTTGTTACCCCGAGATAATTCTTCTCCACAAGAAAATCTATAACGGCTCTTATGCGGTGCATGGGTACGTCCGCCATTATGCCGTAGGTAGTCAGCCTGTCATACCCCATACGGGTCAGCTTTTCCGACTTTGAGCCGTGAAGAATGTCCGCAATGGTAGATTTGCCCACGCTTCTGCCGTTCATATTGTAGACCCTGTAAACGCAGGATATTATTTTCTGCGCTTCAACGGTTATATCCGCTGTTTCAAAGCTGGTGCAGCAGTTGGAGCAGTGTCCGCAGAAATGCTGAGGCTTTTCACCGAAGTATTTAAGGATAAAGCCTCGCAGGCAATCGGTGGTGGTGCTATAGAAGGTCATCTGTGAAAGCCTGTCAAGGTCACGCTTTTTCAGTTCGGAACGCAGCTTCGGGTCAAGCTCCTCGTTTTCCTCGCCGGAATTTTCTATAAGGAACTTATTTGTAACAACGTCCTGTCCGCTGTAAAGAAGTATGCAGGAAGCAGGTTCGCCGTCACGTCCTGCACGTCCTGCCTCCTGATAGTAGCCTTCAAGGTTCTTTGGCATATTGTAATGCACCACAAGGGAAACGTTGGATTTGTCGATACCCATTCCGAAGGCGTTTGTTGCCACCATTATATTTTTGCGGTCGTAGATAAAATCGTCCTGGTTCGTGTGGCGCTCGGCGTCGGAAAGACCTGCGTGGTATCTCGTTGCGGCAAAGCCCCTGTCCTCAAGCTCCTGACACACTGCTTCAACGTTTTTCCTTGTAAGACAGTACACAATGCAGCACTTGTCCTTGTTTTCGTTAAGTATATTGATAAGAGCCTCCAGCTTTTTCGCAGGACGGCGCACTTCAAAGTAAAGATTCTGACGGTCAAAGCCGGTTGTTATGACAAAGGGGTCGTTAAGCCGCAGAATAGCCGCAATATCCGCCCTTACCTCCGCCGTAGCCGTTGCCGTAAAGGCGCTTACAATGGGGCGGTAGGAAAGACGGCTTATAAACTCGGTTATTTTAAGGTAGCTGGGTCGGAAATCCTGTCCCCACTGTGAAACGCAGTGCGCCTCGTCCACCGTTACCATAGCTATCCTGCTTCTTTCCGCAAAGGCTATGAATTCGTCGGTAACGAGCCGCTCGGGGGCAACGTAAATTATCTTGTACGCCCCGTTTGAAGCACGGCGGAACACTTCAAGATACTGGCTGTATGTAAGAGAGCTGTTTATGAACGCCGCAGGCACTCCCGACTGCACAAGCGCCTCCACCTGGTCTTTCATAAGGGAAATAAGGGGTGATATAACTATGGTTATGCCGTCAAGAAGCATTGCAGGCACCTGATAGCAGACAGATTTTCCTGCGCCTGTGGGCATTATGCCTAAAACATCTCTTCCGCTTAAAATATTGTCGATTATCTCGGACTGACCGCTGCGGAACTCGGTGTGTCCGAAATATTGCTTCAGAACTTCAATTTTATCCATTAAAACAACGAACCTATCTTTACTTCTTTATATGACACTGGTACTTCCTGCCGTCGGCGTTAAGGAACTCTCGGAGAGGACATTCTTCGCAGCGGGGACTTCTTGCCGTGCAGTATTCCCTGCCGAAGATCACCAGCCTGTGGCAAAAATCCGAGCCTTTTTCCGGAGGTATTATCTTCAGCAGATCCTGCTCAACCTTTTCGGGAGCGGTCTCCTTTGTAAGACTGAGCCTGCCGCATATCCTTATGCAGTGTGTATCGGTGACAATGGCAGGAAGATGATGAACGTCACCCATAATAAGGTTTGCGGTCTTTCTTCCGATGCCTGACAAAGTGGTAAGCTCCTCCACCGTTTTCGGGATAACTCCACCAAGCTCGTAATAGAGCCTGTGTGCCATTTCAACTATGCTTTTCGCCTTTGTTTTGTACAGACCGCAGGGCTTCACTATCTCCGCAATGTCGTTAACGTCAGCGTCGGCAAAGGACTGCAGGGTGGGATATTTGGCAAAAAGCTCCTTTGTAACGATGTTCACCCTTGCGTCGGTGCATTGTGCGGAAAGCCGTCCTGCTATCATAAGCTCATAGGGGTGGCTGTACACAAGAGAACACTTGGCTTCGGGGTATATTTTTTCCAGTCCCTCCACGGCAAGGAGGGCTTTTTCTTTTTTGGTCATAACGATCTCCTTATAACAGTATCTGCATAGGCTTCAAAGGACGTCTTTTTCCTTTTTCTGCGGCACAAAAAATCATTTTTTCAACAAATATATAAATATGCATAAAAAACATCTTGACAAACAGAAATTTTTTTGTTAAAATCAATATAGTGCTAAAAATGTTATCACTTACATAACACATTATAGCACATATTAACAGAATAATCAAGGAATAAAGAGCATCTGTTCCTTGTTCCGCAGGGTTATTTTATTTGTAATTTTTTTCGGAGGTGTACGGAAATGGCTGATATTGCCAACCCAACAGAGTTTGCGCCGTCTTCTAAGAGCATTCACGGTGCAAAGAAAAAACCGACAGTGATCAAATCGCCTCGTGAAAAGGCGGCTGACAAAGTTTACTGGGTGGTGCGTTTTTTTACAATTGTAAACGTTATCATGATGTTCTTCCCCACATTCAACCCGGCGAAGATAAGCGACCAGATAAACAAGAATCTTTCACTTTTCACCTGCGGCGTTTCATATTCTTCACTGGTCACCAATCTGGGACGTTCATTTACAAGAGGCTGGGTGCCTGAAGCTGCATTCAAGCTGCTTAATGCTTCCTGCCTTATCATAATCGCTGCGATGGTAGTTCTTATTGTAGGCGGATGTATGTCACTTGGCAACAACAAGATGAAAAAGACTGGTTCCCTTGTTGCTGCTGTAGGCGCAGTTATTGAGCTTTGCTCACTTTTCGGCATCTACCGTTCATACAAGATGCTTACCGCTCCCGAGGTTAAGGCAGAAAAGGTAAATCCCGTACTTCCCGGTATGATCTGGGCGTATGTGGTAATTGCCGCTGTGGTTCTTCTCCTTTCCGTTCTGCTCATATTTATGCTGCCAAAGGTAGAAACGGGCGAGGTAATGGAGATGGCGCCTAAGTACAGGCTGTTCCTTATGATGCTGCCTATACTTGTGCTTGCATTCGTGTTCTGCTACCTGCCTCTGTTCGGCTGGAGATACGCTTTCTTCGATTACAAGTCCGGTGAGACCCTTACAATGGACAAATTCGTCGGCTTCAAGTGGTTCACACAGCTTTTCCAGAACTCCGCAACAAGAAACGACATTCTCAGAGTTATCAAGAACACTCTTGCAATGAGTGCTCTCGGTATTCTGACAAGCTGGGTGCCTATGGTATTCGCTATATTCCTTGCCGAGATAAAGAACACTCACTTCAGACGTATCGTTCAGACCTTTACAACTATCCCGAACTTCATAAGCTGGGTACTTGTTTACGCTATCGCCCTTGCTATCTTCTCAACAGACGGCTTCGTTAACACCCTTCTCACTTCTATGGGTCACCCCACAACAACAAACTACCTGCTCAGCACCTCACATATGTGGATAAAGATGCTTGCATGGGGTCTGTGGAAGGGTCTCGGCTGGAGCGCTATCATTTACATCGCTTCCATTACGGGTATCGACCAGCAGCTTTATGAGGCTGCGACTGTTGACGGCGCAGGACGTTTCCAGAAGATGTGGTACATCACCATCCCCGAGCTTATACCTACATACATGGTCCTTCTCCTTATGTCCATCGCAAACATCCTTTCAAACGGTATGGACCAGTACCTTGTATTCTCCAATGCCGTAAATGCAGAAAAGATCGAAGTTCTCGACCTTTATGTATATAACCTCGGTATCGGCAAGGGACTTATCCCAATGTCTACCGTTATCGGTATGGTAAAATCCATCATAAGCGTAATTCTTCTCTTCTCCGCAAACGGCATTTCCAAGCTCGTCCGCGGCGAGAGCATTGTATAAGGGGGCGTTCGGAATGGCATCTAAAACAGAGCGTGAGTTCAAGAAAGGCAACTCCAAGGATCTTAAGGAAAACGGCATAAAGATAAAGCTTACGACAGGCGATATTATTTTCAATATCCTTAACTACCTGTTCTTCACCCTCTTTACATTAAGCTGTATTTTCCCGTTTTACTACATTTTCATCAACACTATCTCGTCCAACGACCTTGTAAGAAAGGGCGCTATCACATTTATCCCCCATCAGCTCACAATTTCCAACTACATTGCCATGAGCAACGTTAACGACCTGTGGAATTCGTTTTTCGTTACGATACTCAGAACTATCCTCGGTACGGTACTTATGGTATTTGCCTCCGCACTTGCAGGCTACCTTATGACAAAGCAGGAAATGTGGCACAGAAAGTTCTGGTACCGCTTCCTTGTTATCACAATGTACTTCAACGCAGGACTTATCCCTACCTACCTGAACCTTTCCATGCTGGGTCTTACAAACACATTCCTTGTTTATATCATTCCGGCTATCGTTTCACCTTATAACATCATCCTTGTAAAGACCTACGTTGAGTCAATACCGGGAGAAATTGAGGAAAGCGCATTTATCGACGGCGCAGGCTACTGGACGATCTTCTATAAGATAATCTGGCCTCTGAGCAAGCCTATACTTGCAACCATCGCTATCTTCGGTGCAGTTGGTCACTGGAACTCCTTCCAGGATTCACTTATTTACAACTCCAACTCCCCCGAACTGTACACCCTCCAGCACAGACTGTACGTTTACCTCAACCAGTCGTCAAACCTCAGCGCAATGATGAACGGCGCTACCAGCAGCTCGGACAGCACGGCTCTTGCAAATTCGCTGAATACAAAGGTTATCCAGTATACAATTTCAATGATAACTATCATTCCTATTATGCTTGTATATCCGTTCATGCAGCGTTACTTTGAAAAGGGCATTATGCTCGGCGCTGTAAAGGGTTAATTTCACTTATCATCTACTAAACGGGGTCTCAATGCAGGGTTTGAGCAGACAAGTTCACCCTGCAGGGAGTCCCGTTTGACATTTTTCTGCGGAGGTTTTGCCGTTAATGAAATTTTTTAGTATAGACAGTCCCGTTTACCGCTTTATGCAAAGGCTGTGGGACGTTGTAAAGCTCAATCTGCTGTGGCTTCTGTTCAGCCTGCCGATCGTGACGGTAGGATGCAGTACCATAGCCGCCTTTTCCGTTACCCTTAAAATGACGGAGGACAGAGAAGGAAACATCGGCAGAGATTTTTTAAAGGCTTTTGCGGATAACTGGAAACAGGGCATTCCCATGAGTTTTATCAGTATAATATGCTTTCTTTCGGTGTATTACGATTTCCAGCTTTACAATGCAATGACAGAAAACGCTCTTCCTTTTCTCCTTATCGGCGTTTTTGCAGCGTATATCTTCACTCTCAGCCTTATTTACGCTTTTCCTCTGCTTGCAAGATATAAAAACACGGTGCTGAACTGCCTTAAAAACTCCTTCCGCCTGGGTATGAGATACTTTGGAAGGACGCTTATGCTGGTCGTTATCGTTGCTCTGGAAGTAGTTATCATACTCTGGAACCCTACGACAATGTTTGTAGGACTTATTATGGGTCCTGCCTGCATTATTTTCACAATAAGCGGCGTTGCAATGTATATTTTCAGAGATATGGAGAAGATACCCGGAACCACCTCCAATAATGCGGCTGAATTTGAAGACAGCGACCCCGAACCCGACGATGAAGAAACGAACGAAGAAAAATAACGGAACTTTTATTGACCTGCTGCCAAAGCGACAGGTCAATTTTTATGATTGACAAAAACACTTCGGGTATTGTATAATATAAAATAGTTAATTATTTCAAAAAAGGAGCGTATGTTTATGGCAATAAACAGAATAGCCCGTTTTTCAAAGGTCTCATTGGAGCAGTTCACAGCAGACTGGAAAGCTGTTTTCCCCGAGGACGATGATGTTGTTATTGAAGAAATTTACAGCCATATAAAGCTGCCAAAACGTGCCACAACAGGTTCCGCAGGCTATGACTTTTTCCTGCCCGTGGCAATTACCCTTAACCCCGACGATACCTTGCTTATCCCAACGGGAATCAGGGCGGAAATAGCGGAAGGCTGGGTACTCCAGATATTCCCCAGAAGCAGCCTTGGCTTCAAGCACCGCATACAGCTTGACAATACCGTTGGCATCATTGACAGCGATTATTTTTACGCTGACAACGAGGGTCACATAAAAATAAAGATAACCAACGACAGCAAGGATTTCAGCATTGCCGACGTTGACGAGGGAAAGGGCTTTGCACAGGGTATTTTCCTTCCCTTCGGCATAACCGACGACGATGAAGCCGCAGGAGAGCGCAAAGGCGGCTTCGGCAGTACGGATAAAGCATGACAGGCTATCTGAAAAGGGGAACCATTCAATGAAAATGACAAAGATAATAGGCGCAGCGCTTGCCGCTGTAATGGCTTTCGGGGCAATGGGAGCTTCCGCCGTCACTTCATCTGCCCTTAACGGCGCAAAGGTCATATCAAACTCGGAATATACGGTCAAGGGCGGCTTCATTATGGCAAAGGACAAGGAGGGCGACATTTTTGTCAAGAGCTATAACGGCAAGGGCGGCGCAATAACTATTCCCGAGGACGCCGTATACATTGCCGACGGCGCATTTTCCGGCAAGAAAAGCATAACAAGCGTTACCATACCGAAAACCTGCTGGGGCGGCATCGGAAACGGTGCTTTTTCCGGCTGCGTCAACCTTAGATCGGTGGACGTAAAGGGTGACATCGAATGTGTGGGAGAAAATGCGTTTTTCGGCTGCATAAGCCTTAAAACCGTGATATTCAGAGGAGATGTGTGCGAAAGCGAGATATACGGCAGCTATTACGGCGGAGGAATTTTCGACAAGGCGTTTTACTGCTGCTCCGCACTTGAATCGGTGATATTCACAAAGAATTCCGCCACACTTTCCTGCATAGGAAGCGGCGCTTTCGGAAACTGTCTTTCCCTTTCAAAAGTAACGCTGCCACATAAGGTGTCAAACATTTATGACGCTTTCTACAACTGCCCCAAGCTGCTGGCGGTTTCCGTGCCCTGGAGATGTACCGTTGACAGATACGCTTTCGGATATATGGTCAACTTCACCTCGGACGAGCTGAGCTTTACCCGTGTGACAGGTTCTTCCTCGGCAAATGCGGTATATTACACCTATGACTCCTCAAAAAATACTCTTGTGAAGCATTACAAGAAAATAACGCCGAAAAAGATGACAATGGTGGTTGAAAAAGGCACAGACGCAGAGCGCTACGCCAAAAGGAACCGTGTAAAGTATAAATACCGTCTTAACGCCCCGGAAAGCGTACTTGCTTCAAGAGGAAAGGATCAGATAGACCTTACATGGAACTGGATAAACGGAGCGGATTATTATATCGTTTATCTTTATAACCCTCTGCTGGGCAAGTATGAGGAATATGAAAAGGTAAAAGGCGAAAGCTGCACCATAACGGGACTGCACAGACAGACGAAATACCGCTTCAAGATAGCTGCAGTAGATACCATAAGCGGAACGGATATTCCGGGATTTTTATCGGATGTTTTTGAGTTTAAGACAAGGTAATTCCACACTGCGAAGCGGAATAAAGTTTACGTCCACGCTTTTCAAAGGGTGGTGGGTGTCCAGAGGGCAAAGCCCTTTGGTCGCTCTCCGCAGAGAGCGAAACACCCCTAAAGTAAGGCATAACGCAAAGCAGTGTTAAAACAAGCAAAGTAACGATAACAAAGGCGCAATTCACATCAAGAAGAAGAACCAAGTAATGTGTCATATAACACAAAACTTGCGGAACCGACTGTGTGAATTGCGCCCATTTCTTACATATCAGGATAAATTCCCCTCGCAACAAATATACGGAGTGAAACGACGTGTATTTGTTGCGACACAGCAAACTATGACACCGTTATCTCCGACAAAGCAATTATATCCGACAATGCCTGTAAAAAATAATCAGGGTAAAGAACGGGCGGATATGGAATCCGCCCCTACATAAATTGTGATTAAATTACAGTAAATGTGCGGAAAAATACCGCCTTTGTTTGCTGTGTCGCAGGAAAATGCTCGTCGCTGCGCTCCTTACATTTTCCTGCGAGGGTGACTTTGTTTGTATGGGATAGAAATAGGCGCAATTCACATGGTCGGTTCCACGAGTTTTGTGTCATATGACACATTCCTTGGTTCCGATTTTTGATGTGAATTGCGCCTTTGGATTTTTTGCTTTGCTTGTTTTATTGCTGCTTTGTGTTTCGCCTTACTTTAGGGGTGTTTCGCTCTCTGCGGAGAGCGACAAGGGACGCTGTCCCCTTGACCCCTGCCACCCTTTGAAAAGCGTGGACGTAAACTTTAGACGCTTCGCGGTGGGGGTCAATCACATTATGCTTGCCGCTGTCAGCTTTACTCACAGCATTGACTTTATGCTGTCGCTTATCTTCCTTGCAACATAAGGATTATTCATTGTATAAAGATGTATGCCCTCAACGCCGTTTGAGATAAGGTCAACTATCTGGTCAACGGCATAGGCTATTCCTGCGTCACGGAGCGCTTCGGGGTTGTTCTCATATCTCTGCATAGTCTTTGCAAACTTTGCAGGCAGGCTCGCTCCGCACATTGATACCATACGCTGTATCTGCTTTGCGTTGACAACAGGCATTATACCTGCTTCTATAGGCACGTTTATCCCTGCTATCCTTGCCTTTTCGTAAAAGCTGTAGAAAGCGTCGTTGTCAAAGAAAAGCTGTGACATAAGATGCTCCGCTCCGGCTTCCACTTTGAGCTTTAAGTTATGTATATCCTCAACCATATCGGCAGCTTCAATGTGGCACTCGGGATAGCAGGCACCGGAAACGTGGAAGTCTCCGTTTTCCTTTATGAATCTTGTAAGGTCGCTTGCATATTCAAAATCGTGGAGCCTCGGTATTTCGGGATTTATATCTCCTCTCAGCGCAAGTATATTCTCCACGTTTCTTTCTTTAAGCTGCGCAAGGCGTGTGAGAACAAGCTCCTTTGTGCTGTAAACGCAGGTAAGGTGCGCCGCCGAGGTTATGCCCAGCTTGTTCTGTATATAGGAGGCAATGTCGCAGGTGGTCGTATCTGCGGAGGTTCCCCTTGCGCCGTAAGTAACGCTGATAAAATCGGGAGAAAGCTCTTTCAGCTCATCAAGAGTGCTGTATATTGTTTCGATAGGTGTCGTATTTTTCGGGGGAAATACCTCAAAGGAAAAAACTGTTTTTCCCTTTCCGAAAAGAGATGATATTTTCATTGTTCAAGTCCTTTCTTATGCGTTTCTGTCTGTTCTGAACGGCGCAAGGGGAAGTCCATTCTTTGAGAACACCGTTACTTCTCCGTAATTCACCCAGTTATAACGGGCATAAACGGGCGTTTTTACCTCTTTTGAAGAAACAAGCAGCTTGTTCCCCTTTATTTCAACCTCAGCAGGGAAGTATTTTTTATCCACTCCTGCTATTTCAAAACCGAGGGGCTTTTCTCCCTTTACCTCAAAGCCGTCCTCCGCATAGTCAAAGGAAAGCAGCATACCGTTATCCGTGTATTCCGCAGCCTTGTATACTGCTCCGTAAGCCTTGTCTGCGGAAATTTTGTGATAAACGTGATAAAGCGCCTGCAGCTCAAGACGTTCGCCCACGGGCTGCTTGTCAAGGGGGTGGATATTGCCGTACTCACCGCAGTCAAGAGCCACAGCAAGACCCGTATTTGCCGTAGTCCGGTGAACACGCATCTGCGCTTCTCTTATAAGGCACCAATGCTTTCTGTCCTCTTCTCCCCTGTTGATGTGCATGGGCAGCTGAACGAAAATAAAGGGCAGAGTATCGTCCTTCCAATCGCTTCTCCACTGCTCAATAAGCATTTTCAGCAGCTTGTAGTACATCTGCGGCTTGTGGTCGTCGCTTTCACCCTGATAATAGATGAAGCCTGCAAGAGTATAGGGCATAACTCTTTTCAGCATAGTTTCGTACACACCGCCTGCTCTGAAAGGAGACTTGGGACCCAGGGGCTCGGGGTAACGGCAGGGACCTGCATAGGCAAGAGCGTCACCCCACTCGCCGGTGGGATTTTTCTCGTAAAATTCGTTTATCTTAGGCTGCCACTGTGCTACATAAGCGTTGTAATCGTCAAGCTCGGCGCAGTATTCCTCAAAGGTCTTGCCTGCCATAGCTTCGTCATACTCGTCAACGTAGGACTTCGTATCGGAATCGGAGCAGAGCAGCTCCTTCGACATCCATGCGGAAGCGGAGGTGCCGCCCCAGTTGCAGCCGATAACGCCTACGGTCACGCCCAGGTCCTCCGACAGCTTCTTTGCAAAATAATATCCCACCGCAGACCATGCCCTTACGGTATCGGGAGCAGCCTTTGCCCAGCCGCCGTTGCGCTCGTCGGCATAGAAAAACTCGTCTATGTAAGCGTTTTTCTTGGTGTAATAAAAGCGCACGTTAACGTCCTTTATGCTCTTCATTACCTCTTCTGCGTTAAGAGAATTCTGCAGCTCCAGCTCCATATTGGACTGACCGCCCGCAAGCCAAACCTCGCCTATCATTACATCGGTAAAGGTTATGGTCTCGCCGTTTGAGGAAACGGTCATTTCGTAAGGTCCTCCTGCTTCCATGGGAGGAAGAACAGCTGCCCACTTATGCTTTTCGGTAACTGCTTTAACGGTTTTTCCGCCTATTGAAACTTCAACTTCCCAGCCGTCATATGCCATGCCCCAGACGTTTATGTTCTTTTCTCTCTGGAGCACCATATGGTCGGAAAACACAGCTGCGCAGGATAAAATACCCATATATAAAACATCCTTTCGGTCAGCAAAATAAAACATATAAATTGTACACCAAAAAACGTCCGAAATCAATAGCTTAACTGTGAATTTATTTCATCACATCTCTCTTGTCAGATCCTTGACCCAAAGGTACTTTTTATAGTGCCTGTACACCGCAGGCAGCTTGATTATCTCGTCAATGTTTATTATGATATAAACCGCAAGAACAGGCAGCTTAAGAACGAACGCCGAAATAAGTCCCAGGGGCACCGTTACCGCCCACATTGTCACCGTGTCGCAGACAAGCCCGAAACGTGAATCCCCTCCTGCGCAGAATATGCCCGAAATTGTTGTCATATTCACGGATTTTCCTGCGATATAGTAGCTGCACACTATCAGCATCACTTTCAGGTAGCCCTTTGCTTCGGGAGTGAGGTTCGCAGCCTTGACCACAAGAGGACTTAACGCAAGAAGCACTGCGCCCGATATTATTCCGCCGATAACGGCAATGCGGCATACCCTTGCGCCGTATTCCTTTGCACGGTCAAGATTCCCCCGTCCAAGCTCGTTGCCAACGATGATACCGCCGCCGCTCGCAATACCCGTACAAACACAGACGGCAAGGTTCTTCACTATGTTTGCAATTGAATTTGCGGCAACGGCGTTGTCGTTAAGGTGACCCATTATAACGGTGTACATCGTAAAGCCGCCGCCCCAGCCTATCTGATTTCCAAGCACGGGGAGAGTGTATTTCCAGAAGTCCTTAAGCAGCGTCCTGTCGTTATGGATAATAAGGCTCAGGCGTATTTTTATCCTGTCCTTACGCAGCATTTCGGCAAGGGTCCAGACAAGCTCCACAGCCTTTGATACGGTCGTTGCCACCGCTGCTCCGGCTACTCCCATTGAAGGGAATATTCCTATGCCGAAAATAAGCAGAGCGTTGAGTCCGATGTTGACAGCCATTGAAACTGCACTTATCACCGCACTTTTCATCGCCTGACCGCAATTTTTCATTATACACAGATATATCTGCGAAATCCCCAGCATAAAATAGGAAATGCCCACTATTCTCAGATACTCTGCTCCAAGCTCAATGAGCCGCTTTTCGGGGGTAAAAGCCTTCATCAGCAGCTCCGGCAGGAAGATTGCGGCAAGGGTGAAAAGCAGCGAAATGAACACCGAGGCTTTAAGGGAAATCCCCAGCACCTTTTCAACGGAAGCCCTGTCCCCCTTGCCCCAATACTGCGCCGTAAAAATGGAGGTTCCTGCCGTCAGCGCAAAAAGGAACAGAGTATAAACGAACTGCACCTGTCCGGCAAGAGATACCGCCGAAAGGGAATCCTGATTCAAAAATCCCAGCATTACTGCGTCCGAAGCGCTTACCGCAGCTATCATAAACTGCTGAAATGCGATAGGCAGCACAAGTCTGCGCAGCTTTGCGTAAAAATCCCGTGTATTTTCCATATTGACCACCGTTTTTCTTCATTTTTTCAAACAGTATTA
>JBJEQN010000027.1:0-3415 GCA_051881775.1 Oscillospiraceae bacterium
ACGGTGGTGTGAGAGGTCGGCTGCTCAATTAATGGGCAGCCTCCTACTCGATTTTGCGATCAAATGACAATAAAAATATAGTTGTTAATCAAGTTCAAGATAGCTGTGACTTCCTGTTCGGGTAAGCGACAGGATAAGCTGATTTTCAAAATATTTATAAACTAAAAGCCAATCCGGCTGAATATGGCATACGCTTACAGCTCCTCCAATATTTCGTCAAAGCTGTTGTAATGCTTTCTGCTCTTGTCGTCTGCCATTGTTTCCGTTTCCATTCTGGCAAGAGTATTATCATCGGCAAAAAGCGTCAGAAATGCTTTTATCTTTTCTTCCGAAAGATGGTCGATAACGTTGTAAGCCATTTCCTTTGTACTCATAATATCAGCTCCTTTGCCTTTATTATATAACAGTTTGCCCGAAAAATCAATATCAAGATTTATTCCTCTTTTCTGCGAAACGAATCAAAAAGCTCCACCGCCTGCTCCGAAAAGGGTGCGTCAAGGTAAACATAGTTGAACTCGTGTACGGCGTTCCAGCCCTCAATTCCGAATTCCGCAAGCTCCGAATGCCGCTCCTTTACCGCACGGTAGGCAAAGGTCACCGCCGAGGTCTTTTCAAGCAGCTGCATTATAAGGCTGAAATCGCTTATGGTGGTTACCCTGCCGAAATCCGCAAAGGAGCGGTTATACCCTTTCAGAAGCTGCTCCAGAATGTTCCTTGTTCCGCTGCCTTCCTCTCTGATTATTATGTTGCTGCCCCAAAGTTCGTCGGGGGAAACTGTCCTGCCTGCAAAAGGGTGCGCCTTGCCGCATATGCCGATGAAAGGCTCTCTGCGGTACAGCCTTGAAGCGTAGCGGCTGCGGTCAAAAAATCCTTCCACAAGCGCAAAATCTATCTCCCCCTTTGAAAGAGAATCCAGCAAACGCTCCGTGTTGTCCACATACACCGAAATACGGTTGGACGGGTCTTTCAGATAGGCGGAAATGTGGTCTGCAATAACATATTCGCCTATGGTCTTTGTTGCACCGACGGACAGCGTTGTTCCCTTCTTTTCGCACAGCTGCTCTTTCAGCTTTTTCTCCTGATAAAGTATGTTTTCGGCGTATTTTTTCAGCAGCTCCGCTTCGGGGGTCATTTTCAGGCTTTTTCTGTCATAAACGAACAGCCTGCAGCCATAATAATTCTCAAGATAATGTATGTGCTGGGTCACCGCAGGCTGTGTCATATGCAGTTCCTCCGCCGTTCTGCGGTAATTCATAAGCCTGCACAGCGTTAAAAAGGTCTCTATCCTTGTATCTGTCATATTTTCTCCTTCAATAAGTTTTACTTATCATCTGATATAAAACGATAATTTGATTTTATCATAAAACTGTGTTAAAATCAATACATAAAATCAAAAGAGGAGAAGAAATATGGAAAAAATCAAAAAGATCGGGGCGCTTGTACCCGGATTTGCTCTGGCGCTTGTGATCGCAGCTGTGGCAAAATTTCTTGAAGGTCTGCTGCCTATACACCTTATCGGCGCTTCGGTAATTGCGCTTTTTATAGGAATGATAATCAACCACTTCCGCAAGCCCGGCGAGGTCTTTGCGTCAGGTCTGAAATTTACGTCCAAAAGCATACTGAAATTTGCAATTATCCTGCTTGGCGCAAGCCTCAATATCAAGATCATACTTGAAGTGGGAAAAATGTCCCTCTGCGTTATGGTGTTCACCCTTTTCACCTGCTTCGGCATAGGACATTTTGTTGGAAAAGCGCTGAAAATAAACTGGAAGCTCTCCAACCTTATTTCCGCAGGAACAGGCATCTGCGGCGGCTCTGCAATTGCGGCTATCGCTCCTGTTATCGACGCAGACGACACGGATATTGCCTACGCTATGTCTGCAACCTTTCTGTTTGATATGGTAATGATAGTGCTTTTCCCCATAATGGGACAGGCAATGGGTCTTTCCGATATGGCATACGGTTTGTGGGCAGGTACGGCGGTAAACGACACCTCCAGCGTTGTTGCCGCAGGATACGCTTTCTCCGAAGCGGCAGGCGACTTTGCAACTATGGTAAAGCTGACCCGTACCCTTTCCATTATCCCCACCGTTATTGTTTTCGCCCTTATCAACGCAAGGATTAAGCGCAAAGAAGCCGCAGCAAACGGCGTTTCCGTAAGTGAAAAGAGCAGCTTCGGCATAACAAGGATTTTCCCCTGGTTCATTCTCGGATTTATCGCCCTTGCAATAATCAACAGCGTTGGTCTTATCCCCGGGGCAATGTCCTCGGCAATGAAGGAAATAAGCAAGTTCCTTATGATAGCCGCCCTTGCCGCCATAGGACTTAACACAGGCTTCAAGGATATGAAAAAGTCCGGCGCTGCGCCTATGCTGCACGGCTTTATTATCTCTGCGCTTGTAGTTATCGTTGCAATTGCCGTTGAATATTTTATGGGCATTGTCTGAGGTTTGTCTGCGCAAAGTAAAAACAGGTCTGATTTTTGGGTCAGACCTGTTTGTTATATTTGATCGAAGTCATACTGTATCAGATAGCAGTTTTTCTAATAATACCAAACATCAATTAAAAAGTGGGAAAAATCTGCGCAAAACAAAACGAGCAGACCGACCACAGCAACCTGCCCGCACTTTTTATTCTGCATACTGTTCAAGGTTATCCCAGTCTATGTCTTCATCGGAAATAAAACCGCTCTTTTCTGCTTCTTCTATCTGCTTGCGCTCCTCGGAAGTAACTTTTGTAAAATCAGGATCCCAAGCAAGCACAAAACGCTTGATAGTTTCGTAAGCAAGTTCCTGCTCTTGTTCGGGCAGCATTTCATACATTTTTACCATCTGTTGTGTTCTCGGTGACATACAAGCGACCTCCTTTTATTACTCTTCTGACTACTTGTTAAAATATTCTCCATTCATTATATCAAAATGCCTGCGGTATCTTTTGGGTATATCAACCGGCACATCATATCCGATAGCTTTAAGCGCATCGGGAATTATCCTCATACCATCCTTAAAAAATTCCTCTATGCGCTTTTCTTTCCGTGTAATGCTGCTGTGATCGGACAGACAAATAAAAGTCCAGTCTGCACCTTCACGGTTTACCACCAAGCGAAAATACTTGTCAATATCCGAACCGGGAATACCCACTTTTCTAAGCAGTATGTAATGTTCAACAGCTTCGTCTATCTGACTTGCTATCAGCGTTTCTCCGTCATATGAAATAAGCACAAGAATTGGCTCGTCTGCCGCTGCGGCGCTGTCAAATTCCTGCTCATTGGGATATTTTATGATCTTCATTTCTGTCCTCCTTATCATTATACATAAATAGCCGCCTGCATCACCTGCAAACGGCTTTTTTGGTGCATCTGACGGGATTCGAACCCACGGCCTTCAGAGTCGGAGTCTGACGCTCTATCCAGCTG
>JBJEQN010000028.1:0-19022 GCA_051881775.1 Oscillospiraceae bacterium
TAAGTGCATACAAATTTTATCCCTGCGGCAGTTTTTCCTACGATATACAAACACAGGGAAAAGACATATTTCTTAAACTTTACGACGGCTGTAGCGGTGTTCACAGTAATGTAATGGATTCATATATATATTCAGAAAAAAACAGACCGCAAACAGAAGAAATTTTAAGCGGCTATGCAGACAGATTTCACTTGGTTTATACGGATTTTAAGCCCGTATGCAAGCCTGTGAGCAGCTACCGTGTACGTTTCCTGCGAAGCGTAGCTGTGGCTGCTGTAATAGCGGCGGCGGTGGTTTTATACTATGTAATTGCCATGCCTTTTGTTTTTATCGGGGACAGGATCATTAAAACAAATTCGGAATATGCGCTGTTCAATATTTACGGGTCTGTTTCTTCTCAAATATGGTCTTTTGATTTGCCCTCAAAGGCTTATCGTACAGAAGACAGCAGTACATATATCGACTCAAAGGATACAAAAAAATTTAAGTATATGCCTAATCTGAAACATATTTCCCTCTACGGGAACGATATAGACGATCTATCCGAAATCGGGAAGCTTACGCAGCTCGAGACCTTATGTTTCGGTAATGACGGCGAATTTTCAGACCCCGATGATTACTCTCCGCTGAAAAACCTTGTTAATCTGAAGGTTTTTGCAGGCTTGGGTCTTGAAAATTTTAACGATTACAGTGTTTTTGAAAATATGGATGATCTTAAGCACTTAGAACTGTCTTGTGCTGAGGTTTCATCCGAAGGAACAGAAATTATATGCAGCAGAAACGGACTTGAAAAGTTAAACTTGTACAAATGCACCATTGAAAATTATGAAAAATTGTCAGGCTGTAAAAATCTTAAAATGCTGTGTTTATCAAGGACAAATATTACTGATATAGATTTTGCGGACAATTTTCAAGATCTTGAACTGCTTAATATAAGCTATACAGACGTAACCGATTTAAACCCGTTAAGATCATTGGATAAACTGGAATATCTGTACATTGACGGTATTGAAACGGAGGATTTTTCCGTCCTAACGGAGCTGCCGTCGATCCAATATGTAAAAGGAAACAATATTCCCGAAGAAATAAAGACAGAACTTGAAGAAAATGGCATAAAATTTTATTAAGAGGAGTCAGGACATTATGCGAAAATATTTTTCCTGCGTACCGATATGGATATTCTTTTTAAGCGCATTCTTTTTTGGAGTTTTATCTCCATTACTCTTTTGGCTGTCAACCATTTTCATTTTTCTTGTCTTAGCGGCTGTTATTATTTTTATCAATGTAATAATATACAGAAAAGAAGCCGCTTCCTTTGGTAATTATCCCTTGTGTGAAATAAAACAAGTGGTGATAAGTATTGTACTTGGAATTATTATCGGTTTTTTAGGATTTGCAGTTTCTTTGTTTATATTACTGACAAGCGCCGGTCCCCTGCCGGGTTAAGGAGGAACAATTTATGATAAGGATAGGTCACGGCTACGACGTTCACAGGCTTGTTAGCGGGCGCAAGCTAATTCTCGGCGGTGCAAACATACCTTACGAAAAGGGCTTGCTTGGACATTCCGACGCCGATGTTCTTGTTCATGCGGTAATGGATTCCATGCTGGGTGCCCTTGCTCTGGGCGACATTGGAAAACTCTTTCCCGACAATGACCCCGATTATGAGGGTGCGGACAGCATCAAGCTGCTTGAACGTGTCAATGAAATTATTAACGGCAAAGGTTACAAGATCGGCAATATTGATTCAACTATACTCTGTCAGGCTCCGAAGTTGGCGCCTTTTATTGATAAAATGCGTGAGAACATTGCCGCTGCCTGCAAATGCGATATTTCTCAGGTAAGCGTTAAGGCTACCACGGAAGAACGGCTCGGTTTTACGGGAAACGGCGAAGGCATTGCCGCTCATGCTGTTTGTCTGCTTATAGATGATAGAAGTTAGAAGATAGAGGATAGATTTTTGCATATTGCAGCGCTGAACTCTAAAAGGGAGGATATTATGGAGAAATCAAAACTTGAAGCATTGCTTAAGGATATGTCTTTAACGGAAAAGATCGAACAGCTTGTTCAGCTTCACGGAAATTTTTTCGGCGGCGGAGAAAAGCTGACAGGTCCCGAAGCGGAATTTGACCTTCCCGATGAATTCCCCTACCGCACGGGAAGCGTTCTCGGCGAAAGGGGTGCGGAAAAGCTGCGCAAATTACAGGACGAGATCATGGCAAAGCAGCCCCACCATATTCCTGCGGTATTTATGACGGACGTTATACACGGCTATGAAACGGCTTTTCCCGTTCCCATTGCTATAGGTTCAAGTTTTAGCCTTGAACTTGCGAAGGAGCTTGCTTCCGCTGCGGCTCTGGAGGCTTCGGCGGCAGGAATACACGTTACCTTCTCACCTATGGTGGACGTTGCAAGGGACAGCCGCTGGGGGCGCTGCATGGAATCCACGGGAGAGGATCCTTGGCTCAACGGACAGTTTGCGGCAGCTATGGTAAAAGGCTTTCAGGGAGATGATTACGGCAATAAGGGCAAGGTGGCTTCCTGCGTAAAGCATTTTGCCGCTTACGGAGCAGTTCAATCGGGGCGTGATTACAACGTTACCGAAATTTCCGAAAGAACGCTGTTTGAGGATTATCTTCCTCCATACAAAGCGGCTGTGGACGCAGGAGTAAGCATGGTAATGACGGCTTTCAACACTATTGACCGTGTGCCTTGTACAATAAACAAGCGGCTTATGCGTGATATTCTCCGTGAAAAATGGGGTTTTGACGGTGTGCTTATAACCGATTACGGCGCAATAAACGAATCAATTATACACGGCGCTTCCGAGGACAAAAAGGACGCTGCACGGAAAGCAATTGAAGCAGGCTGTGACGTTGACATGGTAACGGACTGCTATGCCCGTTATCTTGAAGAGCTTGTGAACGAGGGAACGGTTCCCGAAAGCCTTGTGGACGAAGCTGTTATGCGTTTGCTTGAACTAAAAAACAGGCTTGGACTTTTTGAAAATCCATACAAGGACGGTTCCCCCGAAAACGAGAAAAAATACTGCTTCTGCAAGGAACACAGGGAGCTTTCAAGAAAGGCTGCGGAGGAGTGTACCGTTCTGCTGAAAAATAACGGCGTTCTTCCCTTGTCGGGCAGGGAAAAAATTGCAGTAATAGGCGCTCTTGCCGATGATAAGGAAATAACGGGAACATGGGCGCTGTTCGCCTGCAAGGAAAAGACCGTTACACTTAAAGAAGCCTTTGAGCAGCTTTATCCCGAAGCGGATATTACATATGTTATTTCCGACAATGATACGGAAAGTGCGGTTTCTGCCGCAAAAGCAGCAGATGTCGTTATCCTTGCCCTTGGTGAAAATGAAAATTACACAGGAGAATCGAGAAGCCGTGCGGATATTTCCCTTTTCAAGGAGCAGAAGGAGCTTTTCGGCAAGGTTTATGAAGCAAACAAAAACATTGTAACGTTACTTTTCGGCGGCAGACCTCTTGCAGTTCCCGAGGAAGCGGAAAAGTCTGCGGCTATGCTTGAAGCGTGGCTGCCAGGCTCCTGCGGCTGTTATGCGGTTGCGGATATTCTTTTCGGAAAAGTCAATCCCTCGGGCAGGCTGTCAATGAGTATGCCTTACTGTTCGGGTCAGCTGCCTATATGCTACAGCGCATATTCCACAGGCAGACCAAAGCCCGACGGCGTAAAGGAGTTTATCCCCTTCCTTTCAAACTATATGGACGTTCCAAACGTTCCTCTTTATCCTTTCGGTCACGGTTTATCCTACAGCGATATAGAATACTCGGCAGTACGGCTTGACAAGGCGGAAATGACTGCTGACGATAAGATAACAGCTTCCGTTACGGTTAAAAACAACGGCTCAATGGCTGCAAGAGAAGCTGTACAGCTTTACATAAGGGATATAAAAGCAAGCGTTGTCCGTCCTATGAAACAGCTTAAAGGGCTGCAGAAAATTTCTCTTGCGCCGAATGAAGAAAAGGTGGTTTCCTTTGAGATTTCCGGGGAAATGCTGAGTTTTTACGATATTAATATGGAATTTAAGCCCGAAAAGGGAAAATTCACCCTTTGGATAGGCGGAAGCAGTCTGACGGAAAACAGCGCCGATTTTGATTTGATATGAAAAATATCCAAAAAATGTTGCAGAACGGACGTTTATGTGATATAATAAATTGTTACATCTATTGTTGAGAGGTGAAATGCGTTTTGAGAATACTTGGTATCGACCCCGGTTATGCAATTGTGGGGTTCGGTGTTCTGGAATATGACGGCTACAAATTTACGCCCGTTCACTTTGGAGCGATCACTACCGAAGCAGGAACCGATTTCAGCCTGCGGCTCAAAACCATTTTTGATGATATGAACACCGTTCTTGATATGTTCAAGCCCGAGGCTATGGCGATAGAAAAACTGTTTTTCAACACTAACCAAAAAACAGGCATTGACGTTGCACAGGCAAGGGGCGTTACCATTCTTGCTGCGACCAACGCAGGAGTGCCGATTTACGAATACACGCCGTTACAGGTAAAACAATCCGTTGTTGGCTACGGACGGGCGGAAAAACCGCAGGTAATGGAAATGACAAGGCGTATTCTCGGTCTTGCTACCGTTCCAAAACCTGACGATACCGCAGACGCTCTTGCAATTGCCATTTGTCACGGTCACAGCAGCGGCGGTATCAAGATCCCCAAATGTTAAAGGAGAAAACCTTATGATATACAGCGTAAGAGGAAAACTTATCAGAAAAGAACCCAATCTTGCGGTTATTGAATGTGCAGGTGTGGGTTACGCCTGCCGCACTACGCTCAATACTCTTTCACGGCTTGGCAGCATCGGTTCGGAGGCGTTTTTGCTGACGTATTTATATATAAGAGAGGACGCTGTTGAGCTTTTCGGCTTTGCTTCGGAACAGGAGCTTAACTGCTTCAAAATGCTCATTTCCGTTTCGGGTGTTGGTCCGAAGGCAGGTCTGGCGATATTGTCCGACACCTCTCCCGAAAAATTTGCTCTTAACGTTGCAACAGGCGACTACAAGGCTTTCACCAAAACCAAAGGCATCGGTCCGAAGCTGGCGCAGAGAGTTGTTCTTGAGCTTAAAGACAAAATAACGAATGAACAGCTTACCTCATCGGTAACGGGAGATACCGATTTCAAAGCCGTTACGGAGGGCGGAAATACTTCGGAAGCTATATCCGCTCTTGTGGTGCTTGGTTATTCCCAGGTGGAGGCGGCTTCGGTCATTGCCAAGCTTGACCCGTCTCTGTCCGTTGAAGAGCTTATCAAAAACGCTCTGAAAAAAATTGCAGCTTCTATGTAAAGGAATGTGACGTATGCTTTGCTATCCCGACTACAAGCGCTCTATCATAAATATAATTTCCTCGGTAATGAACTATTACAGGGCGCCTTACGAGTACCCTACTCTGCCCGTTCTGGACGGACATCTGAGCAAATTCTACAAGAATGTTGTTCTCATCGTTCTTGACGGAATGGGAACGGATATGCTTGAAAGAAATCTTGCGCCGGGAGATTTTCTGCGAAGAAATTTTGTGCAGAATCTTACCTCCGTTTATCCTTCCACAACCGCCTCTGCAATGACAAGCTATTACACGGGAGTTTCCCCCAACGAACACGGCTGGCTGGGTTGGTCGCTGTTCTTCAAGGAATTCTGCCGCTGTATAGACGTTTACACAAATCTTGATTCATATACCAAACAGCCTGCCGCAATTTCCAACGCCGCAGAGTTTGTTATGCCCTATGAGACCATATATCACGATATTGCAAAGTCGATCATAGGCGATGTTCAGCCCTTTACTGTTTCCCAATCCAAGGTACGCATTGCGGAAAACGGCAACATACACAAAACCGCCGAAAAATTTGACAGGGTATGCGACCTTGTTGCAAAGATATGCGAAACGGAGCAGAATACTTTTACCTACGTTCAATGGTGCAGTCCCGACGATACCGCTCACAGAACAGGCTGTTATTCCGATGAAACAAGAGAAAAGCTCCGTGAACTTAACAATGACCTTGAAAAACTTGCAGGAAGTCTTAAAGACACACTTCTGATAATTTCCGCAGACCACGGAATGATAGATATAACCGATGAAATACTTATTGACAGGATACCCGAGCTTAACGAATGTCTTGTAATGCCGCCGTTTATTGAAAGCAGAGCTATGTCCTTCTTTGTTAAATCCGACAGAAAAACGGATTTTGAGCGCAGCTTTGCCAATCTTCTCGGACACGATTTTCTGCTTATCCCAAGGCGTGAGGTCTTTGCTAAAAACCTTCTCGGAACAGGCAGAACTCACCCGAAAACCTATGATTTTATCGGCGATTATCTTGCCTGCGCTGTTTCGGATGCAGGACTGCGTTACAGGACGCTTAATACAAAGCCGAAAAATATGAACAAAGCCAACCACGGCGGTCTTACCGAGCAGGAAATGACCGTTCCGCTTATTATAGTTACAACGCCCCAGACGAAGGCTTACAAACAGAAAAAACTGCTGTAAAGGAGTGAAGAGGATGCTTGAATCAAGTGAAATGAGCTTTGAAGAACGTATGGTTTCGCCTAAGAAAACGGAGAACGAAACGGACGATTTTGAAGTCACTCTGCGTCCTAAAACACTTTCGGAATATATCGGACAGGACAAGGTAAAGGAAAACCTTTCAATCTTTATAGAAGCCGCCAAAAAAAGAGGAGAACCCCTTGACCATGTTCTCTTATACGGACCTCCGGGGCTTGGAAAGACTACCCTTTCGGCAATTATTGCCCACGAAATGGGAGTAAATATAAGAATAACGTCAGGTCCGGCAATTGAGAAGCCGGGAGACCTTGCGGCGCTGCTTACCAACCTTTCGGAAAACGATGTTCTTTTTATAGATGAGATACACCGCTTATCACGTTCTATTGAAGAGGTGCTTTACCCCGCGCTGGAGGATTATGCACTGGATATTATCATCGGCAAGGGTCCGTCGGCAAGGTCTCTGCGTATCGACCTGCCCAAATTTACCCTTATCGGAGCAACAACAAGAGCAGGACAGCTTACTTCTCCGCTCCGTGACCGATTCGGCGTTATGATGAGGCTTGAGCTTTACACAACGGAGCAGCTTGCCGACATTATTATGCGTTCTGCGGTCATTCTTGGGATTGCCTGCGACCGTGACGGCGCAATTGAGCTTGCAAAGCGTTCAAGAGGCACTCCCCGTATCGCAAACCGCTTCTTAAAGCGTGTAAGAGACTTTGCGGAGGTCATCGGTGACGGAAGAATAACCGAAGATATTGCAAAAATAGCCCTTGACCGTCTTGAAGTAGACAGTCTTGGTCTTGATAATATGGATAAGCGTATGCTGAATATGATTATAAAGGGATACGGCGGCGGTCCTGTGGGACTTGAGACCCTTGCTTCTGCCATCGGAGAAGAAGCGGTCACTCTGGAGGACGTTTGCGAGCCTTATCTTATGCAGCTGGGATTTATTTCAAGAACTCCGAGAGGAAGATGCGCTACCGCTCTTGCTTACAAGCACCTTGGATATGAATTCAAGGGCGATGTTCCCGATCCGGGTCAGCTTACCTTTGATTAATACCAACCTGTGAAATCGATCTCTGCTGAAAACAGTTTATACCGCAGCACTCAGAAAGGAAATATATTATGGGAAGATTATTCGGTACTGACGGCGCAAGAGGCGTCGCAATCACAGAGCTTACCTGTGAAACGGCAATGCAGATAGGCAGAGCCGCAGCAATGGTGCTCACCCAGAAAACCAAGCACAAGCCTAAAATACTTATCGGCAAGGACACGAGAATTTCCTCCGACGTTCTTGAAGCCGCTCTTGCAGCAGGAATATGCTCCGTAGGTGCGGACGCAGTTATCCTGGGCGTAGTTCCCACACCTGCCGTTGCTTTTCTTGTTCAGAAGAGAGGCGCAGACGCAGGAGTTATGATCTCCGCTTCACACAACAGCATGGAATTTAACGGCATAAAGCTGTTTTCCGGCAAGGGCTACAAGCTTTCCGATGATATTGAGGAGGAAATAGAAGCTCTTATCCTTGATAACCCCGAAAAAATAAAGGAGCAGATAACCGGCGGCGCAAACACCGGCAGGATCTCCTATGACAAAAATGCCGAATGGGATTACATAAGAAGCCTTATGAAAACCATTGACCACGACCTCAGCGGCGTAAGAGTTGCGATAGACTGCGCTAACGGTTCTGCAAGCTCTACGGCAGAAAAGCTGTTCAGCGGTCTGGGCGCTTCCGTAATGCTTATAAATAACGCTCCCGACGGATTGAACATAAACGACAGATGCGGTTCCACCTGCCTTGACGGATTATCAAGATTCGTTACCGAAAACAAGTGCCACATCGGCGTTGCATTTGACGGAGACGCAGACAGATGCCTTGCAGTTGACGAAACAGGCGCAATAATGGACGGCGACAAGCTGATAGCAGTTTTTGCCAAGGATATGCGTGACAAGGGTACGCTGAAAAAGAACACTGCCGTTGTTACTATAATGACAAATCTTGGCTTTTCTCACTTTGCAAAGGCAAACAACATTAACGTTGTAACTACAAAGGTTGGCGACAGATACATTATTGAACAGATGCTTGCCGGAGATTACAATCTTGGCGGCGAACAATCAGGACATATTATTTTCCACGACCTTTCAACTACGGGAGACGGTCAGCTTACGGCTGTTCAGCTTCTTTCCGTGCTTAAGCGTTCTGACTGTAAAGCCTCAGAGCTTTCCAAGGTAATGGAGCGTTATCCCCAGGTAATGATAAACGTAAAAATAACCGCAGCATGGAAAGAAAAGTGGAAAAATGACAGCGAAATAGAAGAGATAATCTCCACCAATCAGAAATTGCTCGGCACAAGCGGACGTATCCTTGTAAGAGAAAGCGGAACGGAACCGCTGATAAGAGTAATGATAGAGGGCAGACATTTTGACGTTATAAACGATATGGCGGTCAAGATCGCAGACAAAATTAGAGAACGCTGCCCGGCTGAATAATGACAAAAACACCCTTAATACGGTATAAAATATAAAAATAAAGGATAAATTTTATGAGAACAGCAGAAAACTGGAAGGATTACTGCCTTATCGACTGCTCCGATTCGGAAAAACTTGAAAAATGGGGCGATATTGTTTTGATACGTCCCGATCCGCAGATAATATGGAAAACAGGTCACAAATCCCCTCTTTGGAACTCGGCGCACGGTCATTACCACCGCTCTGACAAGGGCGGCGGTCAATGGTCGTTTCATAAGAAAATACCCGATTCATGGATAATTTCTTACGGAGATCTGCGCTTTAATATACGTCCAACAGGTTTTAAGCATACGGGACTTTTCCCCGAACAGGCTGTTAACTGGGACTTTATGGACAAGCTCATAAGAGAATCGGGACGCCCCATAAACGTTCTTAACCTTTTCGCATACACAGGCGGAGCAACTCTTGCCTGCGCAAATGCGGGAGCCTCCGTTTGCCATGTTGACGCTTCAAAGGGCATGGTACAATGGGCAAGGGACAACGCCGCTTCTTCGGGACTTGCCGATAAGCCTATACGCTGGATAGTTGATGACTGCGAAAAATTCGTTGCAAGAGAAATAAAAAGAGGAAGAAAATACGACGCTGTTATTATGGATCCTCCCTCCTACGGCAGAGGTCCCAATCAGGAGGTATGGAAGCTGGAGGACTGCATTTTTGACCTTGTAAAGCTGTGTACCGGTGTTCTCAGCGATGAACCGCTTTTCTTCCTGCTCAACAGCTACACAACGGGACTTTCTCCCTCGGTAATGGCGTACATTCTCGGAGAGACCGTGGGAGCAAAATACGGCGGAAATGTTTCTGCCGATGAAATAGGATTGCCTGTAAAGGAAAGCCGCTTTACTCTTCCCTGCGGCTCTACGGCAATATGGACAAGGTGATATTATGATCGACTGCACAACTTTACCTATTGAAACTGAGCGGCTGATTCTAAGAAGATTTGTTTCTTCCGACATTGAAGCTGCATATAAAAACTGGGCTTCACACCCCGAGGTACAGCTCGAATACGGCGAACCTGTTTATGATACCGTTGAAAAGGCAGCCGGACTTATAAACGGCTACATTTCCAAGTATGAGCAGCCTAACATTTTCAGATGGGCGATCGAACTTAAAGAAAACGGACAATGTATTGGACAGATAGCTTATTTCGAGGTAGTTCCCCATCATAACTTTGCCGAAATAGAGTATTGCATAGGCACGGAATTTCAGAACAATGGCTATGCCACCGAAGCGACAAAGGCTGTTATCTCTTTCGGATTTGAACATATGAAGCTGCACAAGGTTCAGATATGCTGCCGCTCCAACAATCCACGATCGGGACGTGTTATTGAAAAATGTGGATTCCATTATGACGGCACTCTAAGAGACGCTATTATTTTTGATGGAAAATACGTTGACAGATTATATTATTCTATTCTGGAAAGCGAATATAAACCCTTTTAAACTTCACAGGGAGGTCGTACAATGGCTGCGCTTGCGCTGCTCGGAGGAATTTATTTTATTATTGCCGGAATCATTGGCAAGGGCAAAGCCTTTACATCAAAAATGGGTACTCCCTTGACAGGAAAAGAATTCAAAGCGGTAAAATACACATATATAGCTGTAGGCGTTCTGCTGCTTATCGTGGCTGCGGTAAGCGCCGTTCAGCTTTTGGAATAAACGGAGGATACCAATGGAAAATATTATTTCCTTAGAGAATGTGGAGTTCAGCTACCCTGCCGACCCCGACAGCAATGAGCCTGCAAAGCTTATTCTGAAAGACGTTTCCCTTAACATAAAAAAGGGCGAATTTGTTGCTGTCCTCGGACATAACGGCTCGGGAAAGTCCACCGCCGCAAAGCATATGAATGCAATTCTTGTGCCGGACAAGGGCAAGGTCTACGCTGACGGCATAGACACCTCCGATGAAAACAGGATATTTGACATACGCCGTCATGTGGGAATGGTATTTCAGAACCCCGACAATCAGATTGTAGCCACTATCGTTGAAGAGGACGTTGCTTTTGCTCTTGAAAATATGGGCGTTGAACCGAAAGAAATGCGGCAGAGAGTGGATGACGCACTTAATTCTGTCGGTATGTACGAATACAGAGAACACGCTCCCCACCAGCTTTCCGGCGGTCAGAAGCAGCGCATAGCAATTGCCGGAATAATTGCAATGCGCCCCGACTGCATTGTTCTTGATGAACCCACAGCTATGCTTGACCCGAAAGGACGCAGTGAAGTGCTGAAAACCATACGCAGGCTTAACAAGGATTACGGCATAACCATAGTTCTTATCACACACTACATGGACGAAGCAGCACAGGCTGACAGAATTGTCGTTATGGACGGCGGCAAGGTGGTTATGGACGGTGTGCCAAAAGACATTTTCTCCGAAGTGGAACTTATGAAAAGTCTGGGGCTTGATGTTCCGCAGGTAACGGAGCTTATGTATGAGCTTGGCAAAAAAGGCTTTAAAACGGATACCCACATTATAAACGAAGAAGAATGCACTGAGGCTCTTCTTAAGCTGCTTAATACAAATAACCAATAAAACTGTAGACAAAAAATCTTCGCATAATCCATAAAGCTAAGATTATGCTCGATTTTTTGTACAGTTTTTAATTGATTATTAGTATAAATAAAAAGGAATGTTTGCTTATGGCAATTATTAAAACGGAAAATCTCACTTACACATACAGCATAGGAACGCCATTTCAGAAAAACGCTGTTGAAAACGTTGATCTTGAAATTGAAGAGGGCGAGCTTGTTGGCGTTATCGGTCACACAGGCTCGGGAAAGTCCACCCTTATCCAGCATCTTAACGGATTGCTGAAGCCCACTTCGGGAAAGGTCATCATTGACGGACAGGACATCTGGGAAAAAGGCGTTAAGCTGCGTGATATACGCTTTAAGGTCGGACTTGTTTTCCAGTACCCCGAATATCAGATATTTGAGGAAACGGTTTACAAGGACATTGCCTTCGGGCCTAAGAATATGGGTCTTGACGAAAAGGAGATAGACAGGCGTGTCAACGAAATAACGGAGCTTCTCGGACTTGGCAAGGAAAATCTGCAGAAATCCCCCTTTGAGCTTTCCGGCGGTCAGAAGCGCAGAGTTGCTATTGCAGGCGTTATGGCTATGGAGCCGAAGGTACTTATCCTTGACGAGCCTACTGCAGGTCTTGACCCCAAGGGACGGGATGTTATTCTTAACCAGATAAAGGAATATCACAGGAAAACAAAATCTACAGTTCTGCTGGTTTCTCACAGCATGGAGGACGTTGCCGAATTTGCTACCAAGATACTTGTTATGAACAAGGCTCAGGTGTTCTGCTACGACACGCCGCCGGAGGTCTTCAAGCGTGCAGGCGAACTTACAAAGATCGGACTTTCCGTTCCGCAGATAACAAAGGTCTTTATGGCGCTTAAAGAAAAAGGCGTGGATATACGCACCGATGTTTACACCACGGAATTTGCGGTAAAGACAGTTGCCGAATACCTAAAAAAATCCCCTACAAACTGAAAGGAACAGTCGTAAATGCTTAAAGATATTACCATAGGTCAGTATTTTCCGGGAAAATCCGTTGTTCACAGGCTTGACCCGAGATTTAAAATAATTATTACCGCCGTTTTTATCGTTGCTCTTTTCTGTGCGGACAATTTTCTCGGTCTTGCCGTAAGCTGCGTTTTTCTGACGGTCTCCTTTCTCATTTCGGAAATCCCTCTGCGGCTTATGATGAAAAGCCTTAAACCTATTGTGCCCATAATTCTTTTCACAACAGTGCTGAACCTGTTTTTTCTTGACGGAGTAACATTTTTCAAGCTGGGATTCATTAAAATCACTTACGAAGGACTTGAAACCTCGGCGTTTATGATAATAAGGATAATCGCACTTATCATGGGTTCTTCGCTGCTGACCTATACCACCTCCCCCATTACTCTTACGGACGCAATTGAACGTCTGCTGGCTCCTTTGGGCAAAATAAAGCTGCCTGTTCACGAGCTTGCAATGATGATGACTATAGCTCTGCGCTTTATCCCTACGCTTATCGAGGAAACGGACAAGATAATGTCCGCTCAGAAGGCAAGGGGCGCAGATATGGAAAGCGGAGGACTTTTACAGCGTGCAAAGGCGCTTACTCCGATACTTATTCCCCTTTTTGTTTCGGCTTTCAGACGTGCGGAGGAGCTTGCTCTTGCAATGGAATGCCGCTGCTACCACGGCGGAGAGGGACGCACAAGGCTCAAACAGCTTAAATCGGGAGCTGCGGACTACTTTGCTTTGGGCATTTCGTTTATTTTCCTCGATATGGTTATCTTTCTGAACATTATTTTTGGATAAAGGACGGTCGTATCTATGCGCAATATCAAAGCTGTAATGTCCTATGACGGTACGGCTTATCACGGCTTTCAGCGGCAGGAAAACGCTGTCGGTATACAGAATATTCTTGAAGAAAAGCTGTCTTATCTTACAAACGGAGATGTAAAGGTCAACGGCTGTTCACGGACGGACACAGGAGTTCACGCCAACGAATACTGCTTTTCTTTTAATACGGAGCATCCTATCCCCTGCAATAACATTGTACGGGGACTTAATTCATTGCTGCCGGATGATATTGCCATACGTTCCTGCGAGGACGTTCCTCTTGATTTCCACGCCCGTTACTCCTGCAAGGGCAAGGAATATGTGTATCTTATCCTTAACAGTCCTGTTAAAGACCCTTTTCTTGCAAACAGGGCCTTTCATTATCCCTACAGCCTTGATATACCGCTTATTAGAAAGGCAGCTCAGGAGTATGTGGGCACACATGATTTTACTTCATTCTGCGGAACGGCAAATCAAAAGGAAAATTCCGTGCGTACCATAGAATATTTCAAGGTGGAGACAGCTGCGGAAAATGAAAATATTGTGAAATTTATTGTAAAAGGCGACGGCTTCCTGTATAATATGGTAAGGATAATGGCAGGAACGCTTATCTATATCAACGAGGGACGTATCCCTGCGGACGCTGTTCCCTATATACTTGAAGCAAAAGACAGGAACAAGGCAGGAAAAACTGCTGTTCCTTACGGTTTGTACTTAAACAGGGTTTATTATTGAGCTTAAAGGGGTGATAAAATGGCTGTGACCGATGTTTCCGACCTTAAAAAGAAAAGACAGCATAAAAAATTCCTGCGGTTTATGAAAAAATTTGCGGTTATCCTTCTTATTGCCGCAGCGGCTGCCGCTATTATACTCACTAAGGATTTATGGTATCCCAAGTTGGACGGTATACTCAACAAGATCCCTGCCGCAGAAAACACATCTGAACTGGCAGGAGGCAAATTCCCCATTGCCATAGACGGAGGCGCTGATTATCAGCTTGAAACTATGGATAATGCCGTAGCTGTTCTTGACGATTCACACTTTTTTGTTTACGACAGTGACGGAAAAGAGCTTTATATGTCACAGCACACCCTTGCCAACCCAGTTTTAACGGTATCTTCCAAAAAAGCGCTTATTTACGACCTTGGAGGAACCTCCTTCAGCCTTATGAGCAAGTATAAGACAGTCTACAGCAAATGCACCGATTCCGCTATTCTTATTGCAAGACTCAGCAGCAACGACTGCACGGCTGTTGTTACCAAAAACGATAAATTTCTTTCCATGCTTATGATCTACGACAGCAGCGGAAAAAATATATTCAACTACGGTTCCGTGGAGCGTATCATTGATGTAACCTTCAATTCCGACAATAGCGGATGTTATATTACCACAGTAGGCTCAAAGGACGGAGTTATCGTTTCAAAGATACTTTATTACAGATTTGACCGCATTGATTATGACGCACTGGGAAATCCCGTGCCTGTATGGGAAACGGAAGAACTGGAGACCCTTGCTGTTTCGGTAAGGCTCTTTGGCTCCGAACACATTATAATGTTCGGCGACAGTATGTGCGCATATTATGATATAAACGGAAATTTCACAAACGCTTACAAATATGACTACAATTTAAGCGGATATGATTCCGAGGGAAACCTTGCCGCTCTTATTTTCAGCAACGCCGAGCGCAGAAGCACAGATATTGTTTCGATAAACGGCGAAACAGGTGAAATATACGAAAAGACCCTTGATTATTCCGCAGAAAACGTACAGATCTCGGACGATATGGTGTTCGTTCATGAAAGAAACGGCATTTATGCCTACACACCTGCAGGAGAGCTTTATTCCTCAGTAAGCCTTGACAGTGATTATGACGGATTCCGTAGGATAGGCAATTACATTTTCCTCATGGGTTACGACGAAATAAACAGGATAGATTTCAGATAAAAGGTATAATATGGATTGGTTTATCGCTCATATACTTGATATTGCCGCACTTCTTATTATTTTCGGATTTATTTTCTGGGGACGAAAAAAAGGAATTATCCGTATGCTTCTTTCCCTTGCCGGATTTGCGGTTTCTGCGGCACTGGCGGCGTTTGTAAGCAATTCAACTTACGAATATGTGTATATTCACGCTGTACAGCCCTCCGTAACGGCTTTTATTGAGGAAAAAGCAGATATTCTTGCCGAAGAGTACGCTTCCGGCGACAAGCTGAAAGAGATCCTTGGAGAACAATATTCCGGCTCGGAGGAAGATATTTACAGCCTGTTTGACGAAAATGAAATAAACGGCGAAAGTACGCTCTTGACGAAAAGCGAGTTTCGTGGTACACTTAATAGTATATTTACCGAATACTGCGCAAGGCTGACGGAATCCCTTTCGGGAGTTCTGCCGGAGGAAATTATCGAAAGTGCGGAAAATTACCTTGAAGAAAACAATATTGCAGACAGCGAAAAGGTCGCAGAGCTGAAAAAAAGCAACGCTTCCGTTCCCGAGCTTATTGAAAAGGAAATTGTCCGCCCTGTCATGATGAAAACAGTAAAAAATGTGATATTTGCAGTTTCTTTTGCCGTTTTCTGCGCCGTTATATCGGTTCTTATCCACATTGCAGGACTTATACGCAAAATAAATGCCGTAAGGGTACCCGATTCATTTTTAGGAGGTATCCTCGGATTTATTTATGCGCTGCTTGCTATTATGGCATTATCGCTGCTTTGCAGTATTTTTATAAAGCTGACGGGAGATGTTAACCCTATTGTCAGCAGCAAAGCTGTTTCGGGTACTTATTTCTTTAAATATGCTTACTCGGGTACCTTTGCTGCCCTTTCCCTTCTGCTTAAATAATTCATTGGAGGACAATAAATGCTTTGTACAAGATGCAAAAAGAGAACTGCCGTCGTATTTATTACGGCAATGCAGGGCGAAGAAAAACATAATGAAGGACTTTGCCTTGTCTGCGCTAAGGAGCTGGGCATTCCTCAGGTCAAAGAATATATGGATCAGATGGGTATCACAGACGAGGACGTTGAAGATTTTGCAGATCAGATGACTGAACTCAGCGACGGTATAGACGGAGATTATTTTCAGAAAGGCGGCACGGGAGCTTTCCCCGGATTTATCCAGAATATTCTCGGACATCTGCCGAAATTCCCCGAAAAAGCCTCCGGAAATCACGATGACGGCATTTCCGAGGATATTTCCGAAGCAGACGGAGAACCCGAACAGAAAAACCGCAAGGATAAGTCCATGAAGCACAAGAAAACGAAATTTCTTGATGTTTACTGCGAAAATCTTTCAAGAAAAGCCGATGAGGGCAAGCTGGACAACATTATCGGCAGAGATAAGGAAATTGCAAGAACAATTCAGATACTCTCACGCCGTCAGAAAAACAACCCCTGTCTTATAGGCGAACCGGGCGTAGGTAAAACTGCTATTGCCGAGGGCATTGCACAGAGGATATCCGCAGGCGATGTTCCCTTTAACCTTAAAGACAAGCGTGTTTATCTGCTTGACCTTACCGCTCTTGTTGCAGGAACACAGTTCAGAGGTCAGTTTGAAAGCCGTGTAAAGGGTCTTATTGACGAGGTTAAGGCTGCAGGAAACGTTATACTTTTTATTGATGAAGTACACAACCTTGTGGGCACAGGTGACAGCGAAGGTTCAATGAACGCTGCAAATATCCTTAAGCCTGCTCTTTCAAGAGGCGAAGTACAGGTCATCGGCGCAACTACATTCAAGGAATACAGAAAATACATTGAAAAGGACAGCGCTCTTGAACGCCGTTTCCAGCCCGTTACCGTTAACGAGCCTACTCTTACAGAAACGGAAGCCGTACTTTTCGGCATAAGAAAATACTACGAAGCGCACCACAAGGTAAAGATAACCGACGAGCTGCTGCGTATGTGCGCAGTTCTTTCGGAAAGATATATCAACGACCGTTTTCTCCCCGACAAGGCTATCGACCTGCTTGATGAAGCCTGCGCCTGCCGCAGCATACGCAGCAAGGAACTGAGCGATTACGATGATATTGTAAAGGCTCTTGAAAAGGAAGAAGAAAACGTTGCTGAAATAGAAGAATGCGCTGAGCCTGATTTTGAAAAGCTGGCTAATGCAAAAGCAGAGGTGCTCAGACTTCAGAAGGAAAAGACCGATGCCGAAGAAGCGATAAACAAGGTCTACGTTACCGAAGAGGATCTTTCCAAGGTAATTGAGCTTTGGACGGGTATACCTGCAAGCAAGGTGGTTGAAAGCGAATACAAGAAGCTGGAAAACCTTGAAGCAAAGCTGAAAGAAAAGATAATCGGTCAGGACGAAGCCGTTGAGCTTGTAAGCAAAGCTATAAAGCGTACAAGAGTTCAGCTTTCAAAGCGCCGCAGACCTGCTTCCTTTATTTTTGTGGGTCCTACGGGCGTGGGAAAAACGGAACTTGTAAAGGTGCTTGCTTCGGAGCTTTTCGACGGAACAGACCCACTTATCAGACTTGATATGACGGAATATATGGAGAAATACTCGGTTTCCCGTCTTATAGGCTCGCCTCCGGGATATGTTGGCTACGATGAAGCAGGACAGCTTACGGAAAAGGTACGCCGCAAGCCTTATTCGGTAGTGCTTTTTGACGAGATAGAAAAGGCTCACCCCGATGTTCTGAACATACTTCTCCAGATACTTGACGAGGGCAGAGTTACCGATTCTCAGGGCAGAACCGTTAACTTTGAGAACACGATCATCGTTATGACCTCCAACGCAGGCTCAACTGACAAATCTACAGGCATCGGCTTCAACAGAACTGCCGAGGACGTTTCCAAAGAAAGAGCAATGAAAGCACTTTCCGACTTCCTGCGTCCCGAATTTCTCAGCCGTATAGATGAGATAGTTACCTTCGCGCCCCTCACCCTTGAAAATTACGAGGGTATCGCTGCGCTTATGCTTGACGAAATGAAGGAACCGCTGCTTGAAAAGGGAATCACTCTCAAGTACGGCAAAAAGGCTCTGTCGGTGATCGCAGAAAAGGCATACGGACAGAAGTTCGGCGCAAGAGATATACGCAAGGTCATCCGCACGGATATTGAAGACAAGGTCGCAGAGCTTATTATCAACAGCACGGCAAATCCCTTCAAAACTATCAAGATCGGCGAAAAGAAAGGCGAGCTTGAAGTTACTGCGGAATAATCATCATAATAAATTTATGCCCCGAAATGTGAATGTGAATTTCGGGGCATTTTCTGCAAAATCACGGCTCCCCTGCTTGCCGCAAAATAATTTTAAAAAAGTCTGATTTTTTTCAAAAAAGGTATTGACAAAATATTCTGTGTATGTTATAATATATTTCGTCGTCAGGAAATAGACGAAAATGCGAGTGTAGTTCAATGGTAGAACACTAGCCTTCCAAGCTGGTTGCGTGGGTTCGATTCCCATCACTCGCTCCAATTTTGCCCTTGTGCAAAAATCAAATGTGCGTCTTTAACTCAGCTGGATAGAGTAACTGCCTTCTAAGCAGTAAGCCACTGGTTCGAATCCAGTAAGACGCGCCATATGGTGGGTGTAGCTTAGTTGGTTAAAGCGTCGGATTGTGGTCCCGAAGATCGTGGGTTCGAATCCCATCTCCCACCCCA
>JBJEQN010000029.1:0-18979 GCA_051881775.1 Oscillospiraceae bacterium
AGTTTAATGTAGGGGCGGATATTATCCGCCCGCAATTTTATGATTTTTTTATCAACGTGCAACAGCCCCATTTTTTCACGGATAACCGCTTAACAAAAATTATAATCCGTGAGCGAAGCGAACACCTTAATTATTCACTATTCATTTTTCATTATTCATTATTCATTTTTTTGCAGGGGACGGGAAACTGTGCGCCCCTACTACATTGTAACCTCTAAAACTTTATATTTGGATAAAGATGTTTAAGTTTAACACGAGCATTTTCAGAAGTAAATTGCCACGAAACTCCTTTTTGTTTGGAATTACGAGCAAGAGACCATGCTTTCAGCTTTTCATTCAGCACATCAACCGATGGAATGCGAACCCCTAAAAGACATTGAACTGTAAGAGCAGATAACTCTATCTCTGCAATATCCAGCCATGAACCGTGTTTAGGAGTATAATGTATTTCTAACTTTTGAGAAAGTCTGAAGGCTTCTTCAGGCGGAAATGCTTTATAAAATGATGATATATTATGCGTATTAAGATTATCCATAACAAGAACTATTTTTTCTGCTTCCGAATATTTCTCATCGATCAGCCATTTCATCTGATTTGCCCAATCAACTGATGTCCGATTGGACAATGCATGTGCTTCTCTCCATTGTCCCAAAGGTTCTGTAAACATAAAGATAGAGCATGAGCCTTTTCTTTCATATTCAACGTCATATTTCAACGAGTGATTGTTTTCACTCATTTTAATTGGTTCTAAATACTCATCTAAAAGCTGAAATGGTTTTTCATCCATGCATATTACGGGGATTTTCTCATTAAACTCACGGGAGTACACCTCTAAAACATCTTCCATGCGAGCTACAAATTCAGCGTTTTGTTTTGGAGGTATACACCACATCTTTTTTAAGTGAGGCTTATATTTCGTTTTTTTAAAAGTCTTTGAACTGTCATGTGTGATAATTCATCAACATAATGCAATTCAACTGCCTTTTCTGCTAAAAGTCTGACAGTCCACCGTGAACAACCTTCGGGAGGTTCGCTGCATGCAAGAGCAATTATCTGTGCTTCGGCTTTTCCGTCTAATTTTGGCTGTATTGGCGGTGTTTCTCGTTTTTTTCTCTTCAAATATGATTCTATATCATGATTTGCAAGAAATTCATCACGCATATTATACACGGCTTGTGCCGAGATCCCTGCTCTTTCCGCCGTCCTCTTATACCGTACATGCTCACTTTTTCCGGTTCTGTCCAACATAAGCAAAACTCTTGCTCTTGTTATTTCATGTGCATTGTGAACACCTGCCCTTACTATTGATTTTAAGTACTCTTGTTCCTCTACGCTTAAATATATTTCCTTATTTTTCATATGGCACACTCCTTTTTTATTAGTATACCATATTTAGTTTAAAATGTAAAGTTTTAGAGGTTACAATGTACTACAGATAAAAAGTGCAGAGCAAAAAGTGCAATCTGCCCTCGCATAAAAACTGTATTATACAAATAAAATCGGCTGCTGCAAATACAATGCAACAGCCGAATTTTTGTTATAAATTTAACGTATCAATAGAATCTCTTTTTGTTCTTGTTAATAACAATGATAGTTACTACAACGCCTGCAATAACAACAGCAGCAACAATTACAATAATAATAACGGTAAGAGAAGAACCGCTGCCGGAGGATGCTTCTTCGGCTGCAGCTGTGGTCTCAGCCTGAGCTGCCGTTTCCGCAGGAGCTTCTGTTTCAGCTTCCGTTACGGCTTCTGTAACAGCTTCTGTAGCAGCTTCCGTTGTGGTAACCTCGGGAATTTCAAGATTTGTAACAGTTACCTTTGTGACCTTCATCTTTATGCCTCTGTCGCCAACGCAGATGTTGTTTACTGTGGACAGATCCTCGCTGCCGTAAGCAAGCACCATTCCGTCGTAATCGAACACAGCGTATGTATCGTCATATTCAATAGGAACGACCTGCGCCCATATCTGAGGGTCTGCAACATAGTTCTGAAGAATAAGCTCTACCTGATACTGATTTGCAAGCTGAGGCTCACCTTCAAGCTCATATTCAACCCTGATAGTAGTATCGGGAGTGAATCTTGCTGCATTAAGATCGGACTGACTGTAAGTAACAGACTGTCCCCAGGAACCGCTTGTCTGAACTGCCCTTGCAACGGACATTTCAACGTCCTCGGTCTCGGCGTATGCCATAAACGCCATGCATACCGAAGCAACAACGGCGGCAAAAAAGCCTGCCAATACCTTATGTGCTTTCATTTTTGCATATCTCCTTAATAAATAATATATCTATTTCGTCTAATATACAATATTTTATACCATTTCGTCAATAATGTCAATGCCGGTATATTTCTTTTGTCAATATGCACAAATAAGCTATCCTACCAAAGAAATTGAACAGCAAATTGTGCAAATTTGTGTCAAAAAAAGTAATTTTTCCGGTATAAACCGTTCAGCGTTTCTCTTTAAAGCCCCAGCCGTCCAGTCCCGAACGCCGCAAAGCACCGAACAGCCTTTCCGAAAGACCTCTGTCCGTTTTTTCACGCTCCGCAAGCTCGTCTTTTATCCTTTGCCTTGCAGTTGAACCGTCAGCAGGACAGCCCGACTTCGCAACAGGCAGAGAATTGCGCCTTGCCGCAGCCCGTATATCCTTTTCGGGAGCAAAAACAAGTGGTCTTATAAGCGTAATATCCCTGTCGTCAAGGGTGCATATCGGCGGAAAACAGCCAAGCCTGCCCTCGATAGTGAGATTCATAACAAAAGTTTCCACAACGTCCTCAAAGTTATGCCCCAGAGCAACCTTATTGCAGCCAAGCTCCTTTGCGGCACCAAGCAGAGCGCCCCTTCTCATTCTTGAACAAAGACTGCAGGGGTTAGGCTCCTTCCGCACATCAAAAACAATTTCGCCGATCTGAGTATCGACTACCTTATATTGTATTCCGAGAGAAGCGCAAAGTTCCGATATTGCCCCGTAATTCCCTGCTTTTCCGCCGAAATGAGGGTCAACGGTAACAGCCGTTATCTCGTAGCTTATCCCGATAAAACGCCGCAGAATAGCAAGTCCGTTCAGCAGAACAAGGCTGTCCTTCCCTCCGGATACGCCCACAGCGATCTTGTCGCCGTCTTTGAGCATACCGAATTCCGTAACAGCCCTGCGCATATGACCGAGAATTTTCTGCATAGCTTACTTTGTAATGTTGCCGTGGGAAAGCTCGGTAAGATAAGCATTGATGAAGCCGTCAAGCTCGCCGTCCATAACAGCCTGAATGTTGCCGTTTTCAAAGTTTGTGCGGTGATCCTTAACAAGGGTGTAGGGCATGAAAACATAGGAACGTATCTGTGCGCCCCAGGCGATCTCCTTCTGAACGCCCTTGATGTCCTCTATCTTTTCAAGATGCTCTCTTTCCTTTATCTCAACCAGCTTGGACATAAGCATTTTCATTGCGTAGTCCTTGTTCTGATACTGGCTTCGCTGGGTCTGGCAGGAAACAACGATGCCCGTAGGTATGTGGGTAAGACGTACCGCAGAGGAGGTCTTGTTGACCTTCTGTCCGCCTGCGCCGGATGCACGGTAGAAGTCTATTTCAAGGTCTTCGGGACGTATCTCGATGTTTGTGTCGGCTTCGCTCATTTCGGGCATAACTTCAAGTGAAGCAAAGGAAGTGTGGCGGCGTCCCGAGCTGTCGAAGGGGGATACTCTGACAAGTCTGTGAACGCCCGATTCCGACTTCATAAAGCCGTAAGCGTTAAGACCCTCGATAAGGATAGAAGCGGATTTAAGACCTGCTTCGTCGCCGTCAAGGTAATCAAGGGTAGTTACCTTGAAGCCGTGGCTCTCAGCCCACATATTGTACATTCTGAACAGCATCTGCGCCCAGTCCTGCGCCTCTGTTCCGCCTGCTCCTGCGTGGAAGGTAAGGATAGCGTTCTTGCTGTCGTACTCGCCGGTGAGCAGGGTGGTGAGCTTCATTGATTCAAGCTCGTTTCTGAAATGGTGAGCGTCGGACTTTATCTCGTAAACAACGTCGTCCTCTTCCTCCGCACCCTCTTCAATGGTAAGCTCTATCATAGTAATAGTATCTTCAAGCTTTTCGTTGAGCTTGTTGTAGCTTTCTATGGTAGCTTCGTGGTGCTTTATGGTCTGCATTACCTTCTGGGAATTTTCAAGGTCGTCCCAGAAGCCCTCCTTGCCCGACTGCTCCTGAAGCTCGGCAATTTCGGCTTTAGCCTTATCAATGTTAAGAATATTGTAAAGCTCTTTCATATCCTTGCGGTAACCCTCAAGCTCCACCTTTAATTCTTCAAGTAAAAGCATATATTAACTCCTTTCGATATAAATGCGCACTCTTAAACGATATTATACCATATTTAAAGAGGTTTGAAAAGGGGGTAAAGCAAATTTTTTTGTAAGGCAGTCCGTAAAATTACAGATTTCAAGGACTTTTGATACATTTTACACCGGTAATGCAATATAAATGTTGCTTATTTAAAAATAATGTGCTATAATGTTATCGGCAAATTTTTTTGAACCGAGGTAGTTTTATGCCGTCACTAAAAAACAAAAACAAACAGATGTCTCCTGCCGCAGTTATCTCACTGAGCTTTCTTGCGGTAATACTTGTAGGAACTATTCTGCTTACAATGCCCTTTTCTTCTGCGGAAAGGAACTTTACAGACCCACTTACAGCGTTTTTCACCGCAACTTCGGCGACCTGCGTGACAGGACTTGTTGTGGTGGACACAGGCTCATACTGGAGCATTTTCGGACAGATCGTTATACTTATAATGATACAGATAGGCGGTCTTGGACTGGTTACCTTTGCTTCGTTTTTCGGCTTCCTCATAAGAAAAAAGCCTGAGCTGCACTCAATTCAGGTGGCCTCCGAATCGGTCAACACCGTGGGCTTTTATGATGTAAAGCATATGGTAAAGCGCATTATCGCCATTTCCTTTATTTCCGAGCTTATAGGCGCTTGTCTGCTGATGTTTTCTTACGTTCCGAAATTCGGCTCAAAGGGCATCTATATCGCCGTGTACCTTTCCATAACAGCCTTCTGCAACGCAGGCTTTGACATAATGGGAATGGTCGCAGAGCCTTTTTCAAGCGTGACCTCCCTTTCTTCCGACCCGATAACGCTTGTGGTACTGCCCCTTATAATCATTTCGGGCGGTCTCGGCTTCGTTGTATGGACAGACCTTATTGAATACCGCAAAAAAAAGCGCCTTGCTTTTCAGTCAAAGGTAGTGCTGTTTTCAACGCTGCTGCTTATTGCGCTGGGAACAGTTCTTACAATGATGACAGAGTGGAACAACCCTGCCACACTTGGTGGAAAAGGCTTCTTCTATAAGCTTGGCAACGGATTTTTCCAGTCGGTAACAATGAGAACGGCAGGCTTCAACACCATAGATACCGCAGGAATGACCCCTATGATGAAGATATTTTCCGTGTTCTTCATGTTCGTGGGCGCATCCTCAGGCTCAACGGGCGGCGGTATCAAAATAACCACCTTTGCAATAATCGTTCTTACTGTCGTAAGCGTTCTTACGGGCAAGGAAGACACCATTATGCTTGGCAGAAAGATCGAAAAGGACGTTGTTTATAAGTCAATTGCGATCATGTTCATTTTCGTTCTGCTTATCATTGTTTCTTCCATTGCAATATATAACCTTAACCCCGGTGTTTCGGGCGTTGATGCGACCTTTGAGGTAACGTCGGCTATTTCCACAACAGGTCTTGGCGTAGGCGTTACGGGAATGTGCGGAGCTGTTTCAAAAATAATACTTATTATAATTATGTTTGTAGGGCGAGTAGGTCCTGTATCGCTGGGACTTGCGCTGTCAATGAATACGAACCGCCGCAGCAATAAGGAAGTCTGCCCCGTTGGCAAAATAATGGTGGGATAAGGAGAAGCTATGTCTGAATTCAGATTTGAACCGCTCCAAAAAGGTATAGATATATGCGTTTCGCAGGAGCATAAATTCGGCACGGATGCATTCCTGCTCACAGGCTTTGCCGCTCCGCGAAGAAAGGACAAGGTATGCGACCTTGGCACGGGCTGCGGTATTATTCCCCTGCTTATGCAGATAAAATACGACCCGAAAATGATCTACGGCGTGGATATACAGAAGCAGGCTATCGACCAGTTTAAGGCTACCATTGAAAAAAATCACCTTGAACGGCTCGTTCCCGTTGAAGCGGACTTGAGGGAGCTGTGGGATGGCTGTCCAAAAGGCAGCTTTGACCTTGTGACCTGCAATCCCCCCTATAAAGCCGCAAAAGCAGGTATAGAAAGCATGGGCGAGGCACAGAAAATAGCAAGGCACGAGATACTCTGCAACATAAACGATGTGTGCAAGGCTGCTTCAAAGCTGCTTAAATTCGGCGGCAGACTATGCCTTTGCAACCGTCCGGAAAGACTTGCGGACGTTATATGTGCAATGAGGGCAAATAAGATAGAACCGAAGTCTCTGCGTTTTGTCTGCAAGACCGTCAATGACCCCAGCTGGCTGTTTCTTATTGAGGGAACGCTTGGAGGAAAGCCCTTTATGAAAGCCTTGCCGCCCCTTGTAGTCAAGGACGGCGACGGATATTCAAAGGAGCTTATGGAGATATACGGTGGAGATAAGAACGGGTATTGAACTGCGAAGCATAACGGGATTCCAAAGGGATTAGTCCCTTTGGCGAGGATTTTTAAGGGCGAGGAGCCCTTAAATCGCTCTCCGCAGAGAGCGAAATCCCCTAAACTATGGTGCAACGCATTGTAAAAGTAAGCACAGCAAAGTAACAATAACAAAGGCGCAATTCACATAAAAAATCGGAAACAAGCAATGTTTGGTATAACACTAAACCTGCGAAACAGAATAATGTGAATTGCGCCTATTCTTATATATCAAGATAAAATACCCCTCGGATAAAAATATACTGAGCGCAGCGAAGTGTATTTTTATCCGACACAACAATTTTAATTCGGAATGCGGAATTCGGAATTATGTCCGTTTTACCCTAATATGCCGTGTAAGCAAATCGGGCGCACAATGTGCGCCCCTACAGAGAAATATCAAAATAACATCGCTGAAGGCGATACCATAATTCCACTTTCCACATTCCAACTTAAAAATAATTCCAAATTAAAAATAATTCCGCATTACGAATTCCGAATTCCGAATTTTACCGTGACGGTACTACCGTTTGCTGTTCCTGAGATGCTTCCGTCTGAGGTACAGAGGTCACAGCAGGCTTTTTCTCCGTTTCGGGTACGGATGTTTCCGCATTTTTGCTTTTGCTGCCGGTCGTTGTTTTTTTCGTATTCTTTTGAGTTTTTGCAGAAGTCTTTTCGGTGGTTTCGGAGGTTTCTGTCGGAACAGTAGTGGTGACAGTTCCCATATCCGATTCAAACATTCTCTCTATTCCCGAAATAAGTGACGAGGTATTCGCCGCAAAGCAGTTGTCAATGAAAAGAACGTCCGTAACGCCTATCTTTTTCAGATACTCTACCGCATTTGTTCCGAAGTAGCGTATATCTATAACGTATATCTCCTCAAAATTGTTCACAAGGAAGGGAACAAATGCATTGCCGTAGGATTCCTTAAAGACCGCTATCTTTCTGCCGTTCCTTACATCGGTAGAGATCCTTGTGTGGATTGCATCTGCGCCGAGGAACATTCCGTAACAGTTTCCGCCCTCCACATACTCGTGGAAAAGCGCTCCGCTGCCCTTTGGCGCAAGGGTGTCATAGCTGTAATAGGAAGTCGTATAGTTAACATCAGGCGGCAGGAAATAATGGAACTCCTCCGGAGCGTTCAGCAGCGTTACATCGCCCGTATAGCCGTAAAGAGAGCCGACAAAGCCTGTTTTGACCTTTTCGGTGTAGTCCTCAATGGGGTGATATTCCATTCCGAGAGCGTCCATAAAGGCAGTATAGGCGTAATATGCACCGAGGGGCGTCCAATGGTGGTCGGTGCGGAAGTAAATGTACTCGTCCGTATGCTCCGCAAGCACGGAATAAGCGTCAACACCCGTTACTCCCTCCGCAAGATTAGCGTAAATATTGTCAATTGCGTCCTTTTCGGAGGAGGAATACTTGCTGAAACGGGAGGGCAGGTAAAATTCCGCCGATGTGGGAACTACGATGTTCCACACGTTAACGCTGTCACCCAAGGCTTCGTGATACTTATTTATAATATCCGCATAACGCTTGCCCTGCTTCTTGTTTCCGCCGAAAAGCATAACGCCTGCGTCCTCGCCGTACATTTTCACTCCGTCAACAACTATGCCGTTGTTGGAGAAATCGGCAATGTTAAGCTCTCCGCTGCTTGCGGCTGTTGTGGTTTCCTGAGTGACCGTCACCGTTTCGGTAACGATGGAAGTTTCGTTATTCTCATCGGAAACAACGGAGGAAACTACCGATGTAACGGGAGGCGCTGTTGTTTCCGTATAGTCCTCTTCAACGGAGTTTCCGTCCTCGTCGGCAACTATCTCCACCGAGCCGTAAAAGGAGGGCGAGCTTATACCCCTTGCTTTTTTAAGGTAGGAACTAAGGCTCACCAGCTTTTCTCTGAAAGGAACGGTATCGGAAAAATACAGGGAAAAATTATCGGTATATTCTCCGCTGAAAAAGCTGCTGAGGGAAAATTCCGGCTTTTCTGCAAGGCTTCTTTTCTCTATCTCCGAAACATCGGGGCGCTTCATAAATATCATACAAGCCGCAGCCGTCAGCACAAGCGTCCCAAATATCACAAGGCTTATTATATTGTAACGCCGCAGGTCTTTCTTGTAAGCCTGCGCTCTTTTTATCTGTTTTTTCAAGTCGGGATTGTAATAGCTTTCGTCAAGCTGTTTTTCCTCATTGCCGCCCATGCTGCACCTCCTTAAAATCTGAAATAAAGGAACGGATTATAGGTCTGTCCAACAAGCATAACGGACGACAGCAGAAGCAGCGCCGCCGTAACTATGGTCTGTACGCTTTTTACCGCCGCAAAGCCTGCAGCAGACCTGCGCTCCAGCTTTTCCGCCTTGCCCGAAATAAATCTGTAAACGGGAACGGATATAACAACGGCTATAATTATAAGGTAAAGATTATTCAGCAGCGCCGACCTTGTAAGCTCGTCACCGAGGGGAACGCCGCCGAAGCCGAACATTGTTTTAAGGCACACACCTAACTTGCCCATATCGGTGAAATAGAACACCGTCCAGCCTATCAAAATTATGAACAGCGCATAGATATGTGAGAACAACGCAGGTATTTTCTCCAGAATTTTAAGCAGGAACAGCTTTTCTATCATTATCAGCAGACCGAAGCCGCAGCCCCATATAATGAAGTTCCAGCTTGCACCGTGCCACAGTCCCGTAAGGAACCACACCACAGCAAGGTTAAGATACATATGCTTACGGTTGCCGCCCATTGGGATATAGACGTAATCACGGAAGAAGGAACCCAAGGAAATATGCCACCTGCGCCAAAATTCCGTTGCGGAGCGTGAAATGTACGGATAGTTGAAGTTTTCGGGGAAGTGAAAACCGAACATCATTCCAAGTCCTATTGCCATATCGGAATAGCCGGAAAAATCGAAGTATATCTGCAGCGCATACATAAAAGCGCCGAACCAAGCCGCCGCAACCGAGGAAGGCGCTGTTTCAAAGCCGAGGGAAGAAGCTGCAAGCTCTCCCATACAGTTGGAAATAATAACTTTTTTTGCAAGTCCGTACACAAAGCGTATGAATCCGCTGTTTATTTCCCCTAAGTTTACTCTGCGGCAGTCAATTTCCTCCGCAACGCTTTCGTAGCGCACGATAGGTCCTGCCACAAGCTGAAAGAACATTGAAACGTAAAGCAGGAAGCTAAGGAAGGAACGCTGCACCTTGACCTTGCCCCTGTAAACGTCCACGGTATAGGAAATAGTCTGAAACGTATAGAAGGAAATTCCTATAGGCAGCGCAAACTGCGGCACCTTCAGCGAAAGTCCCGTCAGCGCATTTATATTTTCTACAACAAAGCCGCTGTATTTGAACAGCGCAAGTATTCCCAGATTGATAACAAGTGAGCTTACAACGCCCAGCACCTCTTTGCCGTTCTTTTTTTTGCGGCAATACTCAATAAAACGTCCGTTGCAGTAATCCACAACGGCGCTTATTACAAGAAGAATCACCCACACAGGTTCTCCCCATGCGTAAAAAACAAGGGAAAACAAGGCAAGCACGGCGTTTCTGCCCTTATTGCTCTTCACCGCATAGTAAAAGATAAGGCATACGGGAAGAAATATATATATGAAAAACAGATCGGAAAAAACCACTTTGGAAAAGCTCCTTAAATTATTTTTTTATTTTTTCAGCTTTGTTTCCTCAGCGTCAATAATGTTCATAAGCTCTTCAAGGGTCTTGCTGCTTTTCTTCTTTTTGACGGGAGCGATATTTTCCTTGGGAACAACGGCTTTTTCGGGGATAGTGGGCGCAGGCGGATTTTCTTCCGCTGCAACGGGTACTTCCACAGCAGGCTTTGCGCTTTCCTTTTCAAAATAGGACTTCACGCTTTCGCTGAAACCGCCCTCTCTGCCGACAGAACCGGAAACAACAGCTTCTTCCTGTATATTTGCAAGGCTGTCGGGGATGATGTTGCTCAGATGAGGTGTGAACACCACTCTTTCTTCCCTGCCGCTGCTGACGGTCTCATTTGCTTTGGCTGTGTAATCTGCGCCATTGCGAGGTTCTATTCTTGTGGGACGGTTTGCGTAAACAGGCTCGCTGCCGGAAGAAGCTCTTGCAAAGGCTCCAACGGCGGAGGTCTGCTTTGGCGTATTGTTCACCCTTTCAAATCTTTCAAGAGGCGTTTCGGCAGGATCATCCCTGACAACAGGCTTTTCGGCGGCCTTGTAATCGGCTCTGCCCTTGTCGTCAACGGTAAGCTTTGCCTTAGGCTTTGCGTCCTCGGAATCGAAATCAAAGGCTTCGCTCCTTCTGCGCTCGGAAACGGGTCTTACAACAGGCAGCTTATCGGTAACGTCCTCAGAGAATTTCGGTTCGGTAAAAGTAACTGCAGGGGGAGATTCCTTTTTCCGTGAGAAAATGACCTCGTCAATATCGTCAAGGGAAGAAGCCTCACGTTCAAGGTCTCTTATATTCTTTATGCGCACGGCCTGGAAAATTATTATCGCCGCAAGAGGAATTATAACTGCAATGATTATTCCCGGAACGGAGGTGGCAAAGTCAAGGAACTTGCCGAAGGATTCAAGCTGCCATACGGCTTTTGCGATAACGTCCTCTCCGCTTACTCGGAAGGTCTCGTTTGCCGGAGCGGTGTCAAACTTTACTATGTAATAGGTCTGACCCTCCTCCTGCTGTATCTCCACAACTCTTGTAAGTGCGGTATATTCCCCTATATTGCAGAGGATAACGCTTTTTTCCTTAATATTCGGTATCTCGGACTTTTTGGCGATGATAACGGTGTTAACGGGTATTTCCGGCACCATATTGACAGCCCTTGTTTTATAGAAGCTGTAGCCGAAAATGCTTGTTGACTTATTGTCGCTGCGGAACACAACGTTGCAGAAAACAAGACCTGCGATAACAACAATAAGAATAACGGTAACAATGACCTCCGCAACGGAAAACGCCGATACTTTCTTTCCATTGCCGAAATTATTTTTTGACATATATAAACCTCCGGTTCTTTAGAGCGGTATTTTTATTAATAAACTGAAAAACAGCTTCATAACTGCTTTCAACAGCCGTGTAAGGATATTATAACATATTAATCTGCAAATTACAAATAAAAAATAGCATAAATTCATAAACTTTTACGGCGGTTTTGTTATTTATCTTGACACAGAGAAAAAAGGGTGCTATACTTGTTGCTATAAAATTCAATATTTTGCACGGATGCGGTTCGGGGAAGCGTTAGCACGGTCCTGCCGCCGTAATGACGAGTTAAAGAGAGAAACAAACCTTTCTTTAACGCAGGCGCTATGATGTCACTGTGATATTTTTCATGGGAAGGCTGCGCCTGTCACTAAAATGTGAAGTCAAAGTCGGAATACCCGGCCGCAGGCAGCTTATGCTGCTATCCGATAAAACGGATTTTCCTCAAAAGGATGAGCTTTACGCCGCAGTGAACGGTTGATATTGCTTGTGCAAAGTTTACAGTCCGCCTGTAGGTACCACAGGTAAGGGCTTTGCTTTGCTGCGGAATTTTCGTTTTTCGGAAGTCCGCAGCATTTGTTTTGAAAGGAAGTTTATTTATGAAAAACACAAAACTCTTATCCCTCGTACTTGCCGGCGTTATGGCTCTTGCACTGACCGCCTGCAACAACGCAAACCAGACCTCCGACGGCGGCGTTATCACCACCTCGGAAATAACAGAAGCGGAAGCTACCACAGTTGAAACAGCAGAAGTATCCGAAATTCTTGAAGAAACAGAAGAAACTGTTGCAGAGGTGCGTTCCGTTATTGACAGAGAGGGCAACGAGATAGTTGTTCCCGATGAAATTAACACAATTATTTCCGCCGCTCCTTCCGTTACAGAGATTCTTACGGGTCTCGGCGTTACCGACAAGATAATCGCCGCAGATATGTATTCCGCAGACGTTGCCGGGATCGACCCTGCTATCTGCACACTTGATTTCTACAACCTTAACACAGAGGAGCTTATTGCTCTTGCCCCCGATGTTATCGTTATAAACGGCATTTCCCAGACAGGCGACAGCGACCCCTACAAGGATCTCAAGGACGCAGGCGTGAACGTTGTTTATATCCCCTCCTCTGCCTCCGTTGAAGCCATCAAGGAAGACATAAAGTTCCTTGCAGAATACACAGGCACAACAGACAAGGGCGACGAGCTTATCGCTTCTATCGACGCTGCAGTTGCAGACGTTACAGCAAAGGCTGCGGCAATTACCGAAAAGAAGTCCGTTTACTTTGAAATAGGCGCAGCGCCTTACCTCTACACCTGCGGAAAGAACACATTTATTGACGAGATAATCACCCTTATCGGCGCAGAAAACATCTATGGCGGCGAAGAGGGCTGGATCTCCAACTCCGACGAGACCGTTATCGCAGGCAACCCCGATGTTATCATCACAAACGTTATGTATGACGGCTACGACTTCAACGAAATAAAGACCCGTGCAGGCTGGGACGTTATCACCGCTGTTAAGAACGGCGCTGTTTATCAGGTCGACGCAAACGCAACAAGCCGTCCCTCACAGTATGTAGTTGACGGAATATACGCCGTTGCAAAGGCTGTATATCCCGAGATATTCGCTGAATGAGCCGCAGAAAAGCCGTGACACTTACCGCCGTATCCATTGCGGCGGTTTTTGTTACGCTTGTACTTGGTATCTGTATAGGAAGTGTGTTCGTTCCGCCGAGCCATATTTTTGCTGTTATGGGAAACAAGCTGTTTGGCGCACCTCTGCCCCCGAGCGTTCCGCAGTCAAGCGTAAGCATTATTTTTTCCGTAAGAATGCCGAGAGTTTTCCTTGCATTTATCGTGGGAGCGGCTCTTTCGGTAAGCGGAGCGGCTGTGCAGTCGGTGCTTAAAAATCCGCTGGCTTCGCCCTTTACTCTCGGCACTTCAAGCGGCGCTTCTCTTGGGGCAAGCCTTGTTATAGTGTCGGGGGTGACCTTTATGGGAACGTTCTCCCTTGCTTTTGCAGGACTTTCCTCGGCTATCATAACAATGTTTCTTATGGTAGCCTTTGCAAGAAAACTTGACCGAAGCCTGCAAAGCAGCACCGTTGTTCTGACGGGTATGGTCTTATCACTTTTTATTAATGCGTTGGTCACCCTTATTGCAAACACCGCCGATGAAAAGTACAAGCAGCTTATGAAATGGCAAAGCGGCAGCTTCGCAGGACGGGGCTGGGAGTATGACGGGATAATGCTTGGGGTTCTTGCCGTTTGTATGGCAGTTTTTATGCTCAAAGCAAAGGAGCTTGACATTCTCACCTTCGGAGATGAACAGGCGCAGTCCATAGGGCTTGACACGGGCAGGTCAAAAACTTTGCTGCTTGTTCTCAGCGCCGTGCTTTCGGGAACTGCCGTGTCCTTTGCGGGAGTAATAGGCTTTGTTGACCTTATTGCGCCCCATATTGCAAGAAAGCTGTTCGGCGCAGACCACAGGACGCTTATTCCAATGTCTGCGGTAACGGGAGGCGTTTTTATGGTGCTTTGCGACCTTGCTGCAAGGATAGTCATCGTGCCCAACGAACTGCCCGTGGGCGTTGTGACTGCTCTTATCGGAGCGCCCTTTTTCGCATTCGTTTTCTTTAAGCGCAGAACGGGGAGGTAAAGTTATGCTTGAAGTAAAAAACATATCCTGCGGCTACGGCGGAAGGGACGTTGTAAAAGAACTTAGCTTCACCGTTAAGACGGGAGAGATACTTGCCGTAACGGGGCCAAACGGCTGCGGAAAGACCACCCTTCTCCGTGCGCTTTGCGGCATAATCCCCTATCACAGCGGCAGCGCAAAGATAAACGGCTGCGAGATAAGCGCACTTAAACGCACGGAACTGTCAAAAAAAGCGGCGCTTCTCTCCCAGACAGGCGCAGGAGGAGAATACGCCGATTTCACGGTAATGGAAACGGTAATGCTCGGGCGTTACGCACACAGCGGCTCAGGCACATCAAAAGCCGACCGTGAGATAGCGGAGCGCTGCCTTGAACAGACGGGAACGGCGGAGCTGAAGGACAGGCTTATTACGGAGCTTTCGGGCGGTCAGCTGCAGCGTGTTTTTCTTGCAAGAGCCTTTGCTCAGGAGCCTGAGGTCATTTTCCTTGACGAGCCTGCCAACCACCTTGACCTTAAATATCAGCTTCGGCTGCTTGAAAGCCTTAAAAGCTGGGCGGCTCAGGGCAGGACGGTTGTGGGAGTGTTCCACGACCTTAATCTTGCGGCGGCTCTGTCGGACAGGATAATGCTTATGGACAACGGAAAAGCCGCAGCGGACGGAAAGGCGGCGGACATATGCCGCTCGGACGCACTTTCCGAGGTCTACGGCTTTGATGTAAGAAAATATATGCTTGATTCACTTAAAATGTGGAACTAAAAGGAAGTTTGAAGTGTGGAGAGTGAAGAGTGAAGTTTTTTCAATGTGGAAAGTGAAAAGTGGAGTTTATTTCAATGTGGAAAGTTGAAAGTGGAAAGTGGAAATATATTTAATTCGGAATGCGGAATTCGGAATTATGGGCGCTTTGCTAAATGGGAAAAATTATGTATCAAAAGCATAAACAAAAAGGTCGTTACAACGGTTTATCGCTGTAACGACCTTTTTGTCAATTTTAAAATATCGCCGCAGGCGATACCTTAATTATTCATTATTCATTTTTCATTATTCACTATTCATTTAGCGCAGCGCCCATAATTCCACTTTCAACTTTCAACTTTCCACATTCAAAATAAACTTCACTCTCCACTCTTCACTCTTCAAACTTTTCCTTTAAGCTTTTCATTTATGGACTTTATTCTTTTTTTCCATACGGCATACTGTGCCAGCCAAACGACTGCAAAAATACCGGCGAATATGCCGATATAGCTTAAAATTCCTGCAGGAGAATGTTCCATCCAGTATGAAAAATATGCTATGGGAAGCAGGAACACTGCATATATTGCAAGGCAGATTCCCGTTTGTGCAGCAATGCTGATATTGTCCATTTCCCATATTACGGAAGCCGCAGCGAAGCCCGTTCCCATAATACCGCACAAAAACGTCTGCAAAGCTACCGCAGCAGCTTCATTTCCCACCGCCGAAACAAACTCGGGAACGCAGGGGAAAAATTCTCCCTCCCCCGACATAAGCGAAATTATGACCGTTATAATATGACCTATTGCAATTCCGATGGGAAATCCCAGCGCTGCTCTTGAAATTATCTTTCTTTTCATAACAAACACCTCATATACCTAAAACCTTTTTGATTTTTGAAACGTATCTTCTTGAAACGTAAGTGACCGTTGAATCGCACAAGGAAACACAGATAGTTCCTGCAAAGCTGAGGTCAAACTCTTTTACCTTTTTCAGATTGATTATTTCCGAATTTGATATTCGCACAAAGCTGCCGCCGTCAAGACGTTCTTCCATTTCGTACAATCTCTGCCGAAGCTGATATTCACCGCCGTTTGCTGCTGCAAAGACCTTTCCGCCGCTTGAATAGACCCGTATTATTTCGTCCCGTTCAAGTATTTTCAGCACGTTATCACGGAATCCTGCTATCATCTGCGGCGATTCCTCGGACAGCCTTGACACAACGGCGTTTATCCTCTCCGTTACCTTGTCTGTAATTATTATTGCCTTCGGTTCAATGTAAGCGGAGTCGATTTTTATTTCAACGTCCATGCTCCGTCCTCCTTTCTTGTATTAATACTAATCTTTAACCAACCTATAGACAAATCCGACAGCTATAACCCAGCCACTCTTCGTCAAGCTCCCTTGCAAGGCACCAAGCATTGCTGCGGTCGCTTTCCTTGATTGGCTGTGTTCTATCTGCCGACTTTGTCTATAGAACGGTCAAAGATTAGTATAAATTATATCCCTGCCAAGAAATAAATCAACCGTTTTTACACGATCGGTCGTTTTTGCAATATAAATGGTCGTAATAAAAGCAAAGCGGAATCCCGGGCTGTGCCGAAATTCCGCTGTTTTTTATAAGATAGTTATGGCTTTGATAGCTTTTCATCAAAGCTCTGCAATAACTTCCACTTCAACCTTAACGCCCTTGGGGAGCTTTGCAACTTCCACGCAGGAACGTGCAGGCTTGTTTGTGAAATATTCGCCGTAAACTGCGTTGAATGCGGCAAAATCATTGATATCGTCAAGGAAGCATACGGTCTTTACAGCCTTTTCAAGAGAGGTACCTGCTTCTGCAAGAACGGCTTTAAGGTTTTCGCATACCTGCTTGGTCTGAGCCTCAATGCCCTCGGCTTCAACATTGCCCGTTGCAGGATCAATAGCTATCTGACCGGAAGTGAATACAAGATTGCCCACCTTTACTGCCTGAGAGTAAGGACCGATAGCGTCGGGTGCATTTTTTGTGTAAACTTTTTCCATAGTAAAATCCTCCTTATGTATATCAGTTGTTAGTCAGCTTGTAGCCTTTTTCGATAAGAGCCGACTTTATTTCGTTTATATGCTCAAAGTTGCGTGTTTCAAGAACTATTCTCAGGAAGCAGCCGTTAATGTCCGAACCCTCGCTTGCACGTTCATGGTGGATAGAAATAACGTTGCCGCCCTTGTCTGCAATGATGTCGGAAACGCCTTTAAGCTGACCCGGCTTGTCGATAAGCTCGATGCAAAGCTGTGCGGTGCGTCCCGAGGTGAGCAGACCTCTCTTGATAACTCTTGAAAGGATAGTTACGTCAATATTGCCGCCCGAAACAAGGCACACAACGTTCTTGCCTGCAATATCGGGTATCTTGTCAAAGAGAACGGCAGCTACGGAAACTGCGCCTGCGCCCTCGGCAATGAGCTTCTGCTGCTCGATAAGCGCAAGGATAGCCGCTGCAATTTCATCATCGGTAACGGTAACGATGCCGTCAACATACTTGCTTACATATTCAAACGTATTTACGCCCGGCTCCTTTACTTTTATGCCGTCTGCAATGGTAGAAACGTTGTCAAGGCACTCTATCTTTCCGTGCTTGATGGATTCCTCCATGCTGGGAGCGCCTGTAGCCTGAACGCCGTAGACCTTTATTTCGGGTCTGAGGCTCTTAAGTGTGAAGGCAATGCCTGAGATAAGTCCGCCGCCGCCTACGGGAACAACAACTGCGTCTATCTTGTCAAGCTGTTCAAGAATTTCAAGAGCAATGGTACCCTGACCTGCAATTACGTTGTCGTCGTCAAAGGGGTGGATGAAGGTGTAGCCCTTTTCGTCACGAAGCTGGATAGCCTTTGCGTAAGCGTCGTCATAAACGCCCTCAACAAGGCAGATCTCCGCACCGTAGGAACGTGTAGCTTCTATCTTTGAGATAGGAGCGGCGTCGGGCAGGCAGATAATGGACTTGATGCCGTTCTTAGCCGCAGCAAGAGCAACGCCCTGAGCGTGGTTTCCTGCGCTGCAGGCGATAACGCCCTTTGCCTTTTCCTCATCGGAAAGCTGAGAGATCTTATAGTATGCGCCTCTTACCTTAAAGGAGCCTGTTACCTGGAGGTTTTCCGTTTTAAGGTAGACCTTGCAGTCGGTCCTGATCTTGGGCGCATAGATAAGGTCGGTTCTTCTTACGACTTCCTTCAGCTTGTGGGAAGCCTTGTAAACGCTGTCAAGTGTAAGCATAAGTATCTCTCCTTGAAAAAATAATTGTTATAATTGTTTCGGTAAATAAAAAAGCCTTCGCCCCTTTATCCAAGAGGTGAAAGCATAATAGACCCTTCCACGGTACCACTCTTATTCCGCACACAGCGGCGCTCATATCTGCCATTAGACATAATTCCCTTTAACGTGAGAACACGTCGCAGCCTAAACCTTACAGCTTCAGCGGCGCTGCTCGGGGGTGATGTGAATTCGGTGATTTTCAGCTGTTTCGCACCGTCCAACAGCTCTCTGAATGAAGCACGACCGTTCCGTCCCCGTCATTGCATTTGAATCGTATGAAATAATTATATTCCTGTTTTTTTTATTTGTCAAGGGTAATTATTGATGAATTGGTTAATTTTTTATGGGGTTTTGTAGTCAAGGGGAGAGTTTTGTGCTATAATGTTTGCAAAGACTATGGAAAAGAGGAAAATAAAATGAAATTTGTTATACAGAGAGTAACTCACGCCTCCTGCACGGTTGACGGAACTGTCACGGGTGAAATAAACAAAGGCTTTCTTGTGCTTATAGGCATTTCGGACAGCGACACAACGGAAATTGCGGATAAAATGATACGGAAACTTGTAGGACTGCGTATTTTTGAGGACGAAAACGGCAAGACCAACCTTTCCTTGGCTGACGTTGGAGGCGGTCTGCTGCTTATTTCCCAGTTTACCCTTTACGCCGACTGCAAAAAGGG
>JBJEQN010000030.1:0-18977 GCA_051881775.1 Oscillospiraceae bacterium
ATGTAAAGCCGTTGATACGGGCAATGATCTGAGCAGCGTCCTTGCCGAGACCGTTAAGGATTACACGGAGGGGCTTTTTACGAACCTTGTTAGCCTTTTCAGCGATACCGATAGCGCCTTCTGCAGCTGCGAAGGATTCGTGACCTGCGAGGAATGCGAAGCACTCTGTATCTTCTTCAAGGAGCATTTTGCCAAGGTTGCCGTGACCGAGACCAACCTTACGCTGGTCAGCAACAGAACCGGGGATACAGAAAGACTGGAGACCTTCACCGATAGCAGCAGCAGCGTCGGCAGCTCTTGTGCAGCCCTTCTTGATTGCGATAGCGCAGCCTACTGTGTAAGCCCACTTTGCATTTTCAAAGCAGATAGGCTGAATGCCCTCTGTGATCTTATAAGGATCGAAGCCCTTAGCCTTGCAGATGTCTGCACATTCTTCAATGGAGTTGATACCGTATTTATTGAGAACCTCAAGAATCTGCTTTTCTCTTCTCTCATATGATTCAAATAAAGCCATCGTTGTAATCCTCCTTATTCCTTTCTCGGGTCGATGATCTTAACAGCGTCGGCAACTCTGCCGTACTGACCCTGAGCCTTTTCATAAGCTGTCTGAACGTCGTCGCCCTTCTTGATGAAGTCCATCATCTTGCCGAAGTTGATAAACTTGTAGCCGATGATCTCGTCGTCAGCGTCAAGAGCAAGACCTGTAACGTAGCCGTCTGTCATTTCGAGGTAACGAGGACCCTTCTTAAGAGTACCGAACATTGTGCCGACCTGTGAACGGAGACCCTTACCGAGGTCTTCAAGGCCTGCGCCGATAGCAAGACCGTCTTCGGAGAAAGCGGACTGTGAACGGCCGTAAACGATCTGGAGGAAAAGCTCTCTCATAGCTGTGTTGATAGCGTCACAAACGAGGTCTGTGTTAAGAGCTTCAAGAATTGTTCTGCCGGGGAGGATCTCAGCTGCCATAGCTGCGGAATGTGTCATACCGGAGCAGCCGATGGTCTCAACGAGAGCTTCCTGAATAACGCCTTCCTTAACGTTAAGGGAGAGCTTGCAGGTACCCTGCTGGGGAGCGCACCAGCCGATACCGTGAGTAAAGCCGGAAATATCCTTGATATCCTTGGCTTTTACCCATTTTGCTTCTTCGGGAATGGGAGCGCAGCCGTGTGCTACGCCCTGCTTGACGCTGCACATCGTTTCAACTTCATGAGTATAATTCATATTATGACTCCTTTCATTATTAACGGCATTTTCAGACGCCGCTTGCATACGAATTAATTATATATCATTTTTCGTCTGAAATCAAGTGTTTTTTGCAGTTTCCGTTATTTTTAATGCAAAATTTAAAAATGAATGTGGAAAGTTGAAAGTTGAAAGTGGAATTATATGCGCTTCGCTAAATGGAATTTGAAGAAGTTTGAAGTGTGAGGAGTGAAGAGTGGAGTTGTTGATCGGCGTAACTTCACTCTTCACTCTCCACACTTCAAACTTGCAAAAATTCCACATTCCACTTTCCACATTCCAAATTGAAATAATTTCCACTTTCAACTTTCAACTTTCAACTTTCAACATTAAAAAATATTATTACGTTTATTGTACATTTTTGTATATTCCCTTAAAATATTATTGCATTTTATCAGATTATGTTATATAATATAAATATAATACTGCAGTGTGTATCATTTACCGGGAGAAAACATATGGCAAAATGGAAATTGAACCTTAAAACAAAAATAATGTCGGTTTCAGTCGTTCCTCTGCTTATTCTCAGTATAATCCTATCCTCCTACTCAGCATATTCAACCTACAAAAGCGCATACGATGAGATCTATCACGAACTGCACAGTATGTGCGTCAGCATATATGAATTTACTATAACGGAAAACGAAGATAAAAGTTTTACGCCCTCAAACCTTTACAATTCCGGCAAAACAGGCGAAGTTTTCAATGGCATAAAAAACAGCACGGGAATAGATATAACGGTTTTTGACGGAGATACAAGATCAATTACAACTATCTCGGGCGAAAACGGTGAAAACGCCGTAGGCACAAGGGCTGCGCCCGAAGTTGTGGAGGCTGTCATAAATTCCGGCAGCGAGTATTTTTCCGACAATGTTGAAGTCAACGGCACACGCTATTTCGGCTACTATATGCCTATCTACGGCAGCGAGGACAGCGTATCGGGAATGACCTTTGCAGGAAAAAGCCGTGCAAACGTGGAAAAAAGCATTGCCGCTTCAATACGGAACACCGTTATCATTTCGCTTATACCGACGCTCCTTGTTATCGCAATAAGCCTTGCGGTGTCCGGCGGAATGGTCAGGACCCTTGGTCATGCGGTAAAATTTATGAACAGGATAGCAGACGGCGACACAAGCTGCGCTCCCGAAAGCGAGCTGATAGAACGCAGCGATGAAATAGGCGAAATGGGACGCTCCGCTGTAAAGCTCCAGCAGTCCTTAAAGCACCTTATATCCTCCGACCCGTTGACAGGTCTGCTGAACCGCCGTTCCTGCAACATAATGCTCCATGAAATGTATGAAAACGGTGAAAGCTACACCGCCGTAATGTGTGATATAGACCATTTTAAGATCTTCAACGACAAATACGGTCACGCCTGCGGAGATGATGTGCTTAAAGCCGTTTCGGATATTCTGATACAGAATACCGAGAACTGCGGATTTACTGCAAGATGGGGCGGAGAGGAATTTCTTATAATTCTGAAAGGCTCAGACGGCGAAGACCATATGGATAAGGTGCGCAGGATACGCTCGGAGATCAAAAATACATATGTCGTTCACGGCGAACAAAAATTATCCGTAATAATGACCTTCGGCGTTCAAGCTTCGGAAAAGGAAATGACCCCCGAAGAGGTCATAAACCTTGCCGACAGGAAGCTTTATTACGGCAAAAACCACGGAAGAGACTGCATTATAGACAGTATTCCGGAAGTATAAAAAAGGGCTGCTGCACCGTGTGATGCAGCAGCCCTGATTTTTATTTAAACATTTCCCTCAGCTTATCAAAGAAATTCTTGCGCTTATTGTAGTTTTCGTCCGTAAGGCTTCCCTCAAATTCACGGAGAAGATCCTTCTGCTTCTTGGAAAGATTCTTCGGCACCTCAATGGTAACGTGAACATACTGGTCGCCTCTGTCAGAACGGTTTATCTTCTTAACGCCCTTACCCTTGAAACGGAAGGTCGTGCCGTTCTGAGTGCCCTCGGGAACGGTATATTTTACCTTTCCGTCAATAGTGGGAACGGTTATCTCATCGCCAAGAACAGCCTGAGTGTAAGTAATAGGTATATCCGTGTGAATATCGTAGCCGTCACGCTCAAATATGGGGTCGGGACGTACTGTAACGTTAACGTGCAGGTCGCCGCTGGGACCGCCGTTTACGCCTGCATGACCCTGACCGCTGACCTGGAGCGTCTGACCGTCGTCAATACCTGCAGGAACAGTGACCTTGATCTTCTTGGGAACGGATATTCTTCCGTTTCCGTGACACTTGGAACAGGGATTGTTGATGACCTTGCCCTTGCCGCCGCACCTTGTACAAGGCTTGGCGCTGGAGATCATGCCGAAGGGTGTGCGCTGAGTGACCTTGACCTGACCGGAGCCGTGACATTCGGGACAGGTCTCGGCGCTTGTGCCTGCAGCTGCACCCGTACCGCCGCAGTCGGGACATTTTTCCATACGGTTAATAGACACCTCGACTTCCTTGCCGAAGCAGGCGTCCATAAAGTTGATAGTAATATTGGAAGAAATATCCTGTCCTCTTCTTGGAGCGTTGGCGTTTGAACGGCTTGAAGAAGAAAAACCGCCGCCGAAAAAGCTGTTGAAAATATCCCCTATGTCCCCCATATCGCCGAAACCGCCGCTGAAGCCTCCGCCATAGCCGCCTCCGCCGTAGGACGGATCCACTCCTGCGTGACCGAACTGGTCATATCTTGCCTTTTTATCGGAGTCGGAAAGCACTTCGTAAGCCTCGTTGACTTCCTTGAACTTTTCCTCCGCTTCCTTGTTGCCGGGATTAAGGTCGGGGTGATATTTTTTAGCAAGCTGTCTGTATGCCTTTTTTATATCCTCGGCAGAAGCGCTTTTGTCAACGCCGAGGACTTCATAATAATCTCTTTTATCAGCCATGGTGAGCCTCCATACCGGAATTCCTCAAAGCGTATCCGGTTTATTAAACGCCTTAAGGTCAGAGAGTGTCTGACCTTTCAGCGTTGTATGATATTTTATCGGTTATTTATTCTGCGTCCTTGAAATCAGCGTCTACAAAGTCGCTGCCGTTGCCGCTGTCATTTCCGCCGTTCTGAGCTGCGCCTGCGTCCTGCTGAGCCTGAGCTGCAGCGCCTGCTGCCTGGTAAACCTTTGTTGCTACCTCGGAAAATGCCTTCTGGAGTTCCTCGGTCTTAGCCTTGATGTCCTCTGTGTTATCGGTCTTTGCAGCTTCCTTAAGAGCGTCTATCTTAGGCTGAACAGCTGCCTTGTCCTCTGCAGTTACCTTGTCGCCGAATTCTGTCATAGCCTTTTCGCACTGGAACACAAGGTTGTCGGCGTTGTTCTTAACGTCAACAGCTTCCTTGCGCTTCTTGTCCTCTTCTGCATACTTAGCAGCCTCGTCAACAGCCTTCTGTATGTCCTCCTTGGACATATTGGTGGAAGAAGTAATGGAAATGTGCTGCTCCTTGCCTGTGCCGAGGTCCTTTGCAGATACGTTTACGATGCCGTTTGCGTCAATATCGAATGTAACTTCGATCTGAGGGATTCCTCTGGGAGCGGGAGCGATACCGTCAAGACGGAACATACCAAGCTGCTTGTTGTCCTTTGCAAATTCACGCTCGCCCTGGAGAACGTTGATGTCAACGGCTGTCTGATTGTCGGCAAAGGTGGAGAATACCTGAGATTTCTTTGTAGGAATGGTGGTATTTCTCTCGATCATCTTTGTGCAAACGCCGCCTGCGGTCTCGATACCGAGGGAAAGAGGTGTAACGTCAAGGAGAAGAAGTCCCGTAACGTCGCCGCCGAGAACACCGCCCTGGAGAGCAGCGCCGAGAGCTACGCACTCATCGGGGTTAATGCCCTTGAAGGGATCCTTGCCGATAAAGTTCTTAACAGCTTCCTGAACTGCAGGGATTCTTGAAGAACCGCCGACCATGAGCACCTTGTTGATCTCGGAGATCTTAAGGCCGCTGTCGGAAAGAGCCTGCTTAACAGGACCCATTGTGGACTGTACAAGGTCGGAAGTAAGCTCGTTGAACTTAGCCTGTGTAAGTGTAAGCTCAAGGTGCTTAGGACCTGTTGCGTCAGCTGTGATATAAGGAAGGTTGATAGTGGAGCTGGGTGTTGAAGAAAGCTCGATCTTAGCCTTTTCAGCAGCTTCCTTAAGACGCTGCATAGCCATCTTGTCGCCTGTAAGGTCGATGCCCTCAGCCTTCTTGAACTCGTCAACCATCCAGTTGATAACTCTCTGGTCGAAGTCGTCGCCGCCGAGACGGTTGTTTCCGGCTGTTGCAAGAACCTGCTGAACGCCGTCGCCCATTTCAATGATAGATACATCGAATGTACCGCCGCCAAGGTCGTAAACCATTATCTTCTGATCCTCTTCCTTGTCTATGCCGTAGGAAAGAGCAGCTGCGGTAGGTTCGTTGATGATCCTCTTTACGTTAAGTCCTGCGATCTGACCTGCGTCCTTTGTAGCCTGTCTCTGAGCGTCGGTGAAGTATGCAGGAACGGTGATAACAGCTTCTGTTACGGGTTCGCCGATGTAAGCCTCAGCGTCAGCCTTAAGCTTCTGGAGTATCATTGCGGAAATTTCCTGAGGAGTGTAGCTCTTGCCGTCGATAGTTACCTTGTAGTCGGAGCCCATGTGTCTCTTGATGGAAGAGATAGTTCTGTCGGCGTTTGTTACAGCCTGACGCTTTGCTACCTGACCAACAAGACGCTCGCCTGTCTTGGTGAAGCCTACAACGGAAGGAGTTGTTCTTGCACCCTCTGTGTTTGCGATGACAACGGCGTTGCCGCCTTCCATTACTGCTACGCAGGAGTTTGTTGTACCTAAGTCAATACCAATGATCTTTGACATAATTATCTTCCTTTCAAATATATAAAGTAGTTAATGAAGTTTGCATATTTAGGGGTTTGCAACCGCTACCATTGCGCAGCGGATGACCTTATCGCCAAGCCTGTAGCCCTTCTGGAAGACTTGACAGACCGTATTTTCGCCGAAATTCTCGTCCTCCACCTGATTAACGGCGTGGTGAACGTTGGGGTCGAAGGGACAATTGAGAGCCTCTATTTCCGTAACACCCAGCTTTGTGAGAATCGTGTTATACTGGCTGAAGATCATTTCAACGCCCTTCTTGTAATTCTCATCTGTACATTCGGCGTTCATTGCTCGCTCGAAATTATCTATTACGGAAAGAATTTCTGTAATAACTCTCGCCTGAGCGTCCGTTACGGCGTTAAGCCTGTCGTTTACGGAACGCTTGCGGAAGTTGTCATACTCTGCAACGACCCTGAGGTACTTATCCTTTTCATCGGAAAGCTGTTTTTCAAGCTCTGCAATGCGTTTTTTATCGGCAGACTCTTCATCTGCGGTCTCTTCTGCGGCAGGAAGCTTCTCCGGGTTTTCCGCAGTCTCCTCCTTTTCATCAAGCTCCTGTTCAAGCTCTTTGTTTTCCTGTGTATTATCCATCTTCGGCAGGACTCCTTTCGTTATTGTCGCCGGAAGCGTTTCCGCCTCCGAAATCCGGGAGAACCTTGAAATCCTCCGTAAATGCAGCCGGCTCGTCGTCCGAGATCATTTCCGTGATTCGCTGTGTAAGATATTCAACATAGGGAATGATCTTAGCGTAGTTAAGCCGCATAGGACCTATAACGCCCAATGAACCGGCGGTTTTGCCGCCTTTTTTTATCTTTGACACGATCATGCTGGAATTTTCTATAACAAAGTCGCCGTTCTGTCCGAACACGACCTGCAAGTCTCCGAAGCTGTCGTCAAGCAATTTCACAACCTCGTTCTTGTGTTCAAAGAAATTAGCGATCTGATCGTTGTCAATATCTGTTCTTGCCAGCAGGTTCTTTTCTCCGGTAACGACTACCTCGTTATCACGGAAGCCCTCGGCAAGCTCGCAGACTCCTTTGATAAGCGGTGTAAGGGTTATCATATAGGTACCCATTGCCGCCGCCAGCTTTTCCATCGTATCATCGGAAAGCTCGTCAATGGAAACGCCCTGGAGATTCTCAGCCATATAGCTTGAGAAAAAGTCAAGCTGCTCGTTTGTAAGGTCGAACTCCAGCCTGCAGACCTTGTTTTTTATGTCACCCGAAGATGTGACCATAAGCAGGACGTACATTCTCCGTCCGGTAGGTATGACCTCCACCTTGGTAATGACCGAAAACTTAGGCGCAATGTTTTTTGCCACCGCTGCACACTGTGTAAGCTCCGCAAGAGCCCTTGAAGCATTTTCTATAAGCACATCTGCGGTAGGCGTATCAACGTCGAGAATGTCGTCAAGCATTTGTTTATCCTCGTCGCTGAGGGAATATTCCGGCATCAGCCTGTCAATATAAAGACGGTAGCCGCTGTAGGTCGGGATCCTTCCTGCCGAAGTGTGTGGCTGTTCAAGATAGCCCAGCTGTTCAAGAAGCGCCATATCGTTTCTTATAGTAGCCGGAGAGACCCTGATGTCGGGCATTGAGGCGATCGTCTTGGAGCTGACAGGTTCGCCCGTCATTATATATTCATTTATAACGGCGGCAAGAATTTTAAGCTTTCTGTCGTCCAGCAGAACAATCACTCCCAACTTTATAATTTTTCTGTGCCTTAATTAATATGCCCCTTTGTTAGCACTTAATTCAGCACTCTGTTAGCACTCATTCTCCCTGAGTGCTAATTATATTATACACCCCTTGAATGATTTGTCAAGGGTTTTTCAAAAAAAACTTTAATTTTCATCTTTTTATCATATTGCAAAGGCTTTTACAGGCAAAAATGGGACAAAAAAGCGCAGTCTGGAAGCCAAACTGCGCTTAAAATCATACATTTTTGAGCTTTTTTCTGAAAACCTCTGCCAGTTCTTCATTTCTGTCCTTTTTATTCGGAAGAACGTTGTCATTGCTGAAATAAAAACCGAATGACCCTTCATGATAAGTATGATAGTTGAAACCGATATTATACTTCCTGCATATATCTATCATATCCGATACCCAGCCTGCGCCGTTTCTGCCTTCTTCAAAGCCTGCTCTTACAACACCGAACTCTCCAAGATATATGGGTACATTGTATTTCTTTGAAAAATCGGCATAAGGCTTCACCGCCGCTTCAAGGCTTTTCTTGTTAAATGTGCGTATGTCCGAAGCCTTGGCGTAATCAAGGCGAACAGCAGGCTTGCAGCTTGTATTTTCCGTGCGGATATATCCCGATATGATATATTTGCATCCTTTTTTCAGTTCAAATCGGTTTGAAGCCGAAGCGGTAAAGTCCGACAGCGTTCCCGAAATTTTCAGAGCTGCACCGCTTCTTCCCTCGTTCGGGGCAACGGTCATTTCTCCCGAGCCGTCTGCGCTCCAGGGATAAAAAACTCCGCTGCCTTCCCCGTCAAAGGTGTAGCTGTATTTTATCTTTTTCTTACCGTTTGCCGAAATTTCCGTGACGGTTATGTCGTCAAAATACACCGCTCCGTTCTTGCCCGAAGCAGACGCATTGACCGCCGCAAAGCCGACATTCCGTTTATCGGAAAGGGTAAGCGGAGCGCTTTCAAAATAGCTCCATTTTCCGCTGCTCTTTTTTTCCTTAGCCGAGATACAGCCCACCCAGCCGTTTTCGTAATCAGCCGAAATTATATCATTGGAGGGATATGTCATTGTCACGCCTGCCGTTCCTGCCCATTCCGTGTTCTGGTGTGTAAAGCCAAAGGGTTCGTAGCAATGAAATTCATACACGACATTGCTGTCATTTATTATAGGAAAAGAGCTTTCGCCGGTAAGATCATACCATTCGGTCGAACCCCCTTCAATATCCTTTGCACCGCCCAGCCTTTCCACAAATATCATCTGATAGGGCGACACCTTGCGTATTTCCTTTACCAAGGTTTTCACAAGCCGCTCATGCTGTCCGAGAGTTGCTTTTTTCGTTTCAAGCATCGGTGCTATCGGTTCGTTTATAAGCCCGTAACCCCATATGGTCGGCTCGTCGGCGTATTTTTCGGCTATCTTCTTCCAAAGCGCCGCAAGCCGCTTCTGATTAGTCTTATCCGTCCAGAGAGCCATACCGTTGCCCTGAGACTGAAACCCTCCCTGGGGACAGTGCATATTGAGAATTATTCCCATATTATACTTTTTCGCCCATTTTATGTTCTTGTCTATCCAGTCAAAGCCTGCTTTTTTGTAGCTGTAAGGCTTTGCATCGCTTTCAAACATTTCGTAATTAAGATAAAATCTTACGCAGTTAAACCCAAGTTCGGAAAGCTCCTTATAGGTTTTTTCCGTATGGTGTTTAAGATTAGGCGCAACAGGGCTGCTCCACACGCTGTTTCCCAGAGCCATGCCCCGAATTTCCAGCTTTTCGCCGTCCGTGCCGATAATATTTCTTCCCTCCGCATGAACAAAATCACCGGCAGTAAGCTTTTTCGCCGCCCATACCGCAGGAACGGAGGAAAACATCATTGCAGCGGCAATTATTACCGTAAAAACTCTCAGAAAAATACTTATCCGCCTTGTCATATTACATTACCCCATTAAAAACGCAGCCCGGAAAGCCGAACTGCGTTGTTCTTATTATAATATTTGCAAATTATCAGGTGAACTTCTTAAGCATGGAGGAAACAACATATCCTATTCCTCCGACTACCGCAAGAATTATCACAACAAGCACCACAAGCAAAGCTATTCTTGCGCCTGTGCCGATAGACACCTCAATGCTGCTTGACGAGATCTTTTCATCGCCCACATTTGCAATAGCTGTTCCGTCCGCATTGTAGATGATAATGTTGTCCACATATGCGGCAGCTCCGCTGTACTGACTGAAAACAGGGATAGTGAAGCCTATTTTTGTATTATCCGCATTTTCGGGAACGGTAAGCGAGACCTTTGTCCAGCGTCCTGCATTATCGGCAGAGACCGCAGAGGTCTGCCAGATTATACCGTCGGAGAATACTGTAAATGCGTCCGCTGCCTTTGCCGCATTCTTGTCAAAGTAGACCGACATCTGCACCGTACAGCCCTTGAAGGATTCAAGACCCAACGAGCTTGCGCTTATGTATGCTCCGCCGAACTGATCGTCCGCAGCTATATTCTCCGTAACATTTTCGCTTAAAAGAAGAGAACCGTCTCCCGTTTCCTTAACGGAATCATCAATGCTGAGTTTAAATCCTGTTTCTGCGGTCGAGCCGTAGGTCTCCCACAAGGAAAGGGAAGCCTCGGTATCGAAGCAGAAAGTCGCCGTTTCATTGCCGGCTTCTTCCGCACATACCGAAACCGCACCTGCGGAAAGAATCATAGCAGCCGAAGCAAGCAGCGATACAAATCCTTTAATTTTCATCTTCATGATCCATCCTTTATTTAAAGCTGTCGTTTGGTACCTATATACTATTTATATTTTATTATAAAGAGCAAAATTTGTCAATATGTTTAAGTGTGAACATATTGACAAATTTTATAAAAATTATTCGTTACCGTTGTCCACGCTGAGTATTACTTCGCTGACAAGATTGCCGGGGAGCTGCTCGTAGCGGAGGAAATCAAGTGTAAAGCTGCCCTTGCCTCTTGTGATCTGACGAAGCTGAGTGGTAAAGCTCTGCATTTCTCTGAGAGGCACTTCCGCTTCGATCTCGGTAACGCCCTTCTTAACGGGGTTCATTCCGATAACTCTGCCTCTGCGCTTGTTAAGATCGCCCATAACGTCGCCTGTGTTCTCGTCGGGGACCTTGACAAAGAGCTTGCCGATAGGTTCAAGGATAGTGGGGTCAGCCTGCTTCAGACCCTCCTTGTAAGCAAGGGAAGCAGCGGTCTTGAACGCCATTTCCGAGCTGTCAACGGGGTGATAGGAGCCGTCCACAAGGATAGCCTTAAGTCCAGTAACGGGGCAGCCTGCAAGAACGCCCTTCTTCACGCTGTCCTGAAGTCCCTTTTCAACTGCGGGGAAGAAGTTTTTGGGAACTGCGCCGCCGAATACCTTTTCCTCGAAAACAAGTCCGTCGGAAACGCAGGGTTCAAATTCGATCCAAACGTGACCGTACTGACCGTGACCGCCTGTCTGCTTCTTGTATTTGCCTTCCGCCTTGACCTTTTTGCGGATAGTTTCTCTGTAAGCTATCTTTGGTTCGGTAAGAACAACGTCTGCGCCGAACTTTGATTTGAGCTTTGCAACTGCATTTTCAAGGTGCTGTTCGCCCAGACCCTTAAGGATCTGTTCTTTTGTAAGGGGATCCATATCGTAGCTCAGGGTCTTATCCTCTTCAATAAGACGCTGAACGCCTGCGCCCACCTTGCTTTCATCGCCCTGTGACTTGGCGTGTACAGCCATTCCGTAGCAGGGCTTGGGGAATTCTATTGCAGGAATTTTCAGTATTCTTGAAGCGTCGCAGATAGTATCGGAGGTGTTTGCGGAGATCTTTACCGCAACGGCAATGTCACCTGCTGCAGCTTCGGTTATTTCCGTCTGCTTCTTGCCCAGCATTGTATACAGCTTGCCGACCTTTTCGGGAGCGCCCGTTACTGCATTGACATACTCGGTATTTGCCTTAAGCACGCCGCTTATAACCTTTATGTAGGACATTTTGCCAACGAAGGGGTCTGCAACGGTCTTGAAAACGTAAGCGGCAAGGGGGTCTGACTCCTTGTATTCAACCTCAACAAGATCCTCCGAAGCGGTCTCTGCGGTAACAGGCTTGTTGTCGCAGGGAGCAGGAAGAAGCAGCTCTATCTCCTTGAGAAGCATATCAACGCCTGCGGTAGTTGCAGCCGAGCAGCACACAACGGGAGTGATGATACCCTCGTTCATGCCCTTGTGTATGCCGTGAACAAGCTCCTTCTGAGTGAACGCTTCACCCTCGAAGAACTTTTCCATAAGCGCTTCATCGGTCTCGGCAACAGCCTCGGAAAATGCGGCTACAAGACCGTCCATACGGTATTCCAGCTTTTCGGAAACGTCTGCGGTAGGCATTTCCGTTTCAACTGCGTTTCCGTTTGCGTCGTATGTATAAGCCTTCATTTCAATAAGGTTAACGAAGGAAACTACCTGATGATCCTTGATAACGGGGAAAACAACGGGGCAGACGGTAGGTCCGAACTTTGTTTTAAGCTCGGTCAGAACGTTGAAATAGTTTGCGTCGGGGTCGTCTACCTTTGTGATAACGAACATTCTGGGCTTTCCGTTTTCCTCGGCAAGCTCGTAAGCCTTTTCCGTGCCGACTTTTACGCCGGATTTTGCGGAAACGGTTATCATTACCGTACCTGCAGCGGCGGTGCCTTCGTACATACCTCCTGCAAAGTCGAAAAGACCGGGTGTATCAAGAAGATTTACCTTTATATCATTATATTCAAAAGAAGCAAGAGCCGTGCCGAGAGAAGCCTTGCGCTTCACTTCCTCGGGGTCGAAATCGCATACAGTGGTTCCGTCCGCAGTTTTGCCAAGACGGTCTGTTGCTCCTGCCTTGAACAGCAGAGCCTCTGCCAGCGACGTCTTGCCCGAACCTGCGTGTCCTGTAAGGGCGATATTCTTAATATTTTCAGCTCCATAATGTTTCATAGGGTCCTACTCTCCAATCTGAATTACTAAATTGTTTAAAATCAACAAAACAAAGGTTGATTACAAATATTATTATATATCATTTTGCTATTTTATGCAATGGTGTAAGGTCATTTTTTACGAATATTTTAAATTTATACATACAATGTTGTATATATTAACGAAAAAATTTGAAAAAATATAAATTAAATGGTTTGTTAAGGATAAAAAAGCGTAAAATATTGCAACTGTGCGACCGTAGTGTTATAATAGTTGCAGCAAATAATAAAGGAGTAAAGCCTATGAAAAGCTATCTTGATGAGAACCTGTCCGACCTTGAACGTGCGGAGCTGCTGACGGACGAAATGACCGTTTCCGAACAGGCGGCGCAGCTAAGCTATGACGCACCGGCGGTAAAGCGGCTGGGTATCCCCTCCTACAACTGGTGGAACGAGGGCATACACGGTCTTGCACGCTCGGGAACAGCAACCTTGTTCCCTCAGACTATCGGTCTTGCGGCTATGTTTGACAGAGAGCTTGTGCATAAAGCGGCGGAAGTGACCTCCACCGAAGCAAGAGCCAAATACAACGCTTACCAAAAGCAGGGCGACACCGATATTTACAAGGGGCTTACCCTGTGGGCGCCCAATATAAACATTTTCCGTGACCCACGCTGGGGCAGAGGTCACGAGACCTACGGCGAGGACCCGTTCCTTACTGCGGAGCTTGGCAAGGCTTATGTAAAGGGACTTCAGGGCGAGGGCAAACGGCTCAAAACCGCCGCCTGTGCAAAGCATTTCGCCGTTCACAGCGGCCCCGAGGCTCTCCGCCATAAATTCAATGCAGAAGTATCTCCCAAAGACCTTGAAGAAACCTATCTCCCTGCCTTTGAAGCGCTGGTGAGCGAAGCAAAGGCTGAGGGCGTAATGGGTGCTTACAACCGTGTGAACGGCGAAGCTGCCTGTGCAAGTCCGTTCCTTATGGAAAAGCTTAGAGAATGGGGCTTTGACGGCTACTTCGTTTCCGACTGCTGGGCAATAAGTGATTTCCACAAGCACCACCGTATAACCCGAAACGCCGTTGAATCGGCTGCAATGGCTATCAAAGCAGGCTGTGACGTTAACTGCGGCTGCACCTATGCAAATCTCCTCGCCGCTCTTGACGAGGGACTTATAACGGAAAATGACATACGGACTGCCTGCGTTCATCTGATGAGAACAAGAATACGCCTTGGAATGTTCGACAAGGAAACGGAGTTTGACAATATTCCCTACAGCGTTGTTTCCTGTCCCGAGCATAAGGCTGTTTCCCTGCGCTGTGCGGAGCGCTCAATGGTGCTGCTGAAAAACAGCGGTATGCTGCCTCTTGACAAAAGAAAAATAAAAACTCTTGCCGTAATAGGTCCCAACAGCGACAGCAAGGCCGCTCTTGAGGGCAACTACTGCGGAACTGCCGACAGGTACGTCACCTTCCTTGAAGGAATACAGGACAGGTTCGGCGGACGGGTGCTTTACGCCGAGGGCTGTCACCTTTACAAGGACAGAAGCTCGGGTCTTGCCCGTGCCGGGGACAGGTATGCGGAGGCTGTTGCCTGTGCGGAAAACGCCGACGCAGTTATACTCTGCCTTGGTCTTGACGCAACTATCGAGGGCGAAGAGGGCGACACGGGCAACGAGTTTTCCGCCGGTGACAAAAAAGACCTGCGCCTTCCCGAAAGCCAGCGCATACTTCTGAAAAAAATACTTGAAACGGGTAAGCCTGTTGCCGTTGTCTGCGCCGCAGGAAGTGCCATAAACATCGAAGCGCAGCCCGACGCTCTCATTCACGCCTGGTACCCAGGTTCGGAGGGCGGAACGGCTCTTGCGGAGATCTTATTCGGGGATATTTCTCCCTCGGGAAAGCTGCCCGTAACATTCTACGAAAGTGCGGAGCTGCTGCCGGATTTTGAGGACTATTCCATGAAGAACAGGACCTACCGATATGCCGAAAATAACGTGCTTTATCCCTTCGGCTACGGACTTACCTATTCAAAGATAGTCTGCACCGAGGTAAAATATTCCGGCGGCACGGCTTACGTTACCGCAGAAAACAAGGGCGATATTCCCACCGAGGACGTTATCCAGCTTTATGTAAAGGACAGCAGCCGTCAAGCCGTTCCCAACCACAGCTTATGCGGCTTTAAGCGTATAAGCCTTGCTCCCGGTGAAAAGGCAGTATTTGAGATACCCGTTGCTATGAGCAACTTTACTGCCGTTGATGAGACCGGCGAAAGAAAGCTGTTCGGCAGCAGCTTCACTCTTTACGCAGGCACCTGTCAGCCCGACGCTCTGAGCCGCAAACTCAGCGGAACGGTCTGTGCGGAAACTACGGTCATTCTTTAACGGAATTGCGCTTGTGTTCTATGCGTTTTGTGATAAAAAGCGGCGAAAGTATGAGAGTAATAACGACCGAAGCCGCAGCTGCAAAAAATTTCGTGCTTTTTTTCATATAAAAGCCTCCATTAAGCTATTTTGGAAAAATCATATCATATATAACAGAAAAAACAATGTAAAACATAAGAAAATCATGTGAAAAATCAAGGCAACACCGTACAAAGATTGTGTGCGGTGTTGCCTTAAGGAGATGATTGTTATGTGGCTTGCGGCCGCCTTCGGTTCGGCGCTTTTTGCAGGAATAACCTCCGTACTGGCGAAATGCGGCATAAAAAAAGCCGACCCTGACGCTGTTACCGCTTTAAGAACGGCGGCGGTGCTTGTTTTTGCGTGGCTTATGGTGCTTATCACCGGCGCATGGCAAGGGATAGAAAACGTCAGTGTGAAAACCTGGGTATTTCTCGTTCTTTCGGGACTTGCAACGGGGGCTTCGTGGATATGCTATTTCAGAGCGCTGCAGCTTGGGGATGTGAACAAGGTCGTTTCCGTTGACAAGTCAAGCACGGTGCTTACCATAATCCTTGCGGTGATATTTTTAGGCGAGAGCCTTACCCCGTTAAAGGCGGTGGGAGCCGCCGCTGCAGCCGCAGGTACATATGTTATGACGGGCAAAAAGGAAGGCGGCGAAAGCGGCAAGGACAGCCGTATGTGGCTCGTTTACGCTATTTTGTCGGCAGTTTTTGCAAGCCTTACTTCTATTTTGGGAAAAGTGGGCATAGAGGGCGTTGATTCAAACCTTGGAACGGCGGTAAGAACGACAGTGGTGCTTGCTGCGGCGTGGGGAATAGTTTTTGCAAGGGGCAAAGCCGCCGAGGTAAAGAAAATAGGCGGCAGAGAGCTTCTGTTCGTGCTTCTTTCGGGAGCGGCAACAGGGGCTTCGTGGCTTTGCTATTACAGCGCTCTGAAAAACGGACCTGCAAGCATTGTTGTTTCCGTTGACAAGCTGAGTGTTCTTTTCACCGCTCTGTTCTCCCGTGTTATACTTGGTGAACGGCTTAACAAGCGCTCCGGGGCAGGTCTTGCACTTATTACGGCAGGAACCTTGGCGATGATTTTCTGAATTATTACTTATTCACATTTATATGGAGAGAATAATTATGTGGGATGAAATAATTAAAGCCGACCAATTAAACAATGATCTATACGATTATCTATTAGATATTTTTGATGAAAATTTCCCTAAATATGATGTTTCTGAAGGAAGAACTGTCCTGACTTATTTATGGTACGGAACGTTTGGCGGCTGGTCCCAAATGAATATGGCACTGTCTTTACAGATAAATGACAAAACTCATTCTGCAACTGTTTACTGCAATTGTCATGAACTCAACGGTACATCCGCAATTGCTTTTGATTATAAATCTGCAATTAATGCCGAAAAAATTTTTTCAGAAGCAATTGCAAAAATACACGATGTTAAAGAACGTGAGGTAACATTGGACGGATATGACAATTATATTTTAATGCCAAGCGGAGATGTTCTTTATTGGCATTGTTCTGCTCCTAACGAATGGACAAAATATATACAAATATGCAAAAAACTATTTAATTGTTTAAAATCAGAATATCCTGATATTTATACAAGACCAATTAAAACCAAATATGAATCAGAGCTGTATGCTAATTACCAAATATTTGACATAAAATGCTTGATTTTTAACAATAAAATAAAAATTATAAGCAGTTATGAAATTAAATATGATAAAAAAGTACATTCTCCGATAATTTGCTTTTATTACGGCAGAAAAAAGCTAAAAATATCCTTATCATTTGATGAACGGCAACGAATAAAATCTGATTTGATTCAAAAAAAGATAATCAGACTATCCGACTATACTATAATTTCATTAAAGGAATACAAGAAAAATAAACACTGATTCCCCAAAAAAATCATTTTCCCCAAAAATATTTATTATGCCTATTGAAATCATATGATTAATATGCTATAATGTTTTTATAAGTTAAGAAAAACGATTTTAAACGGGAGGTTTTTTGCGTGAAAATATCAACAAAAGGAAGATACGCTCTGAGAATGATGCTTGACCTTAGCCAGAGCAGCGGCGATGAATTTGTTGCGCTGAAAGACATTGCGGAACGCCAGAATATTTCCAAAAAATATCTCGAACAGATAGTTCCCCTTCTCAACGGCGCAGGTATGCTCCAGACAAACAGAGGTTATCAGGGCGGATACCGTCTTGCCCGAAAGCCGTCGGAATACACCGTTGCGGAAATACTGAAAGTAACGGAGGGAAACCTTGCTCCTGTTGCCTGCCTTGAAACGGAGACAATGCAGTGCGAACGTTACGCCGAATGTATGACTATTGGCGTTTGGGAGGGACTTTACAAGGTCATTACCGAATATCTCGGCGGAATTACTTTGCAGGACATTATCGACAGAGGCAGCTCCAACGCTGCGGATAATTATTCGATTTAATGCGGAATTCGGAATTCGGAATGCGGAATTCTATGCTTTGCGCAGATAAAAAATGAAATCCGCGAGCGAAGCGAACACCTTAATTATTCATTATTCATTTTTCGTTATTCATTTTATGTAGGAGACGGGTCTCCCGTCCCGATTTTTTCGCACAAAATCAGCATTATTTCGCATTATCTCTGTAGGGGCGCACATTGTGCGCCCGATTTTGTTGCACCACATTGTCCGTTAATAACTGGCTTTGTGTGCATAACAACACCCTACTTTACCTTGCCGCAGAAAAATACATTTCGCTGCGCTCAATATATTTTTTGCGGAGGGTACTTGGTTTGTACGGGATAGAAATAGGCGCAATTCACATTGGGTTGGTTCCACGAGTTTTGTGTTATACAAAACTTTGCTGGGTTCCAACTCTTTGGTGAATTGCGCCTTTGGATTTTTTACTTTTCTGCGTTTAACTCTGCAATGCGTATGCTCTGCTTTAGGGGATTTCGCTCTCTGCGGAGAGCGATTTAAGGGCTTCTCGCCCTTAAAAATCCTCGCCAAAGGGACTAATCCCTTTGGAATCCCATTATGGCTTCGCCTTTCCGCTTCAACTTTTGCCTGCGTATCACTTATTCAGATACAATATATAATCATATATCATCTGCATTGCTTTCGCTCTGGAGATCTTCTTATCGGGTTCAAACTTTCCGTCCGTTCCCGTCATAAAGCCCATAGCCTTGGCAATTGCTATGTAGCCTGCATACTCGTCTGTAGCCTTTACATCGTCAAAGGGAGCCTTATATATTCCCTTAAGCTCCGCAAACTTTGTTCCGCCCATAATGTCAACAAATATCTGTGCGGCTTCCTTATTTGTTATAGAGGACTTTTCATTTTCGCTTGAACTGTATCTTCCCCATCCGTATATCGCCTGAGAAACAAGGGTTCTGAACTCGGTATCGGTTATCGCCTTATTGGGGTCAAACTTTCCGTCCTCTGAGCTGAGTGTTATGCCGTATCTTGCAAGGGTCTCTATTGCGGTTTTCTGCTTTATTCCGTCAATGTCGGTATACTTGCCGGAATTTTTCTCCGTCTTGGTCACGACCTCGCCCGACCAGTCAACTATCTGATACTTGCTGTTAAGGTAGAAGCTGTCAATATCGTAAAGCAGGTAGGTCTTTACCGTTCCGTCGGGCTTATAGTAGCCGTCGTAGTAAAGGCGTGTTTCAAGCTGCTTGAATATCTGTGTGAACGCCTTATCGTTGTCAAATTCGGGAACGGAGGACGGGAACTTAACGTCTGTGTAGTTATAGCTTACATTGTTTACATTGCCCTTATTGTCAACGGTAACATAAATATTGTCGCCCTCAACGATAACGCCGTTAACATAGCG
>JBJEQN010000031.1:0-18741 GCA_051881775.1 Oscillospiraceae bacterium
CCGTTCCGCACCGCTGCATATACATCATACGGACAGATTCCATAAGAAGCTCGTCAAAAACATCTTCGCCTATCTTAAAAGGAAAAGAATTGCCGCAGCTTTTCGTCTTGATAAAGTATGTACCCTTTGCGGTGACCTCCGAAAAATCACCCGTGCATACATCTTCCCCCGATGAAGCGCTGTAACGCTTTTCCGATATTTTCCCTGTGAATACCACTGTGTTTTTAAGTGCGTCAACGACCTCAAATTCCGTATCGCTGCAGTTACCCCCGAAAACTGCCGTCTTTTCGGCTTTCGGCAGATAACCTATCTGATTCAACATTATGCTGTCCATAAAATCCCCTCCGGATTATGTCTTTATCACTTCTCTTAGCAAAAAATCTGTAATATTATCTTCAAGAAAAGCCATCTGTTCATCGTTATCAAGCCAGAAATGACTGTTTCCCGGCATTGTTTTCATTTCTCCACGGTCGCCAAGCTGAGATAAAAAGGTCTCTGCGTCCGACAGAGGGTTAATATCGTCCGCTTCGCCGTGAAGAATAAGGCATTTAACGCTTTCATCTCCCGAGCAGGCGGCTTTGTCATAAAAAAGCCTGTTTCCGCTTATGGAGATAACGGCTTTAATGCCGCTTTTGTCCACGTTTTTTTCGTCTGTGAGGAAGTTGCTGAAATAGAAGTTATCCACTATCTCTGCGCCTGAGGAATATCCGCCGAGGGCTATCCTGCCGCTGTCCATTCCGTAGGTCTCCGAGTTTTCACGGACCCATTCTATTGCGGAGGCAACGTCCTCTGCGGCATTTTTCATTGTTTCGTTAAAAGCGCCTGTCGCTTCCCATTCGGGGTCAAGACGGTAATCGGCGGAAATGCACACATAACCCTTATGCGCAAATTCCGAAGCAAGCACCGCAACAGGCTCCCAGCTTTCGTCCTTTCCCCCCGTGTACATTCCGCCCCCGTGGACCCATATTATTACGGGACGTTTTGTTTCCGTATCACCCACAGGGCTGTAAACATCAAGCTTTAGTTCGGTGTCCGTCTGCTTGCAGTCTTTTTTTACAGCGTAAACAATATCCTTTTTCACCGTAATATCCTCAAAAATATTTTCGGCATAGTCCGCCGCTTTTTCTGTGCCTGCGGTCGTTTCGGAAATAATTTCCGTGCTGCTGTCCGTGCTGTTTTGTGAACCGCTGCATCCGCCTGTAAACACGGGAGCCATAAGCGCAAGTACGCATACCGCAATGAGCTTTCTGCTTTTCATATTATCATATCCTTTCATCAAAGCTGTTACGGACAGTATAAACTCTGATGTAAGAAGAGAGTCAAGGGGTTTTGAAAAAATCGTGATACTGCACATGGGAGTGCTTGGGATTTTGTGCAATTATTCAATAGGTATCTGTATTTCCGTAAGCCATTGCTCAACGGAATCCACGTTCCACATACCGTCTATGTAACGCTCTCTCGGAGCGCCACAGGGCTTGCAGCCGCTTTTGTTTATCCAGTCATAAAGATAAGCAAAGGCTGCGCCGATGTATTTGTTTGAGCCTTTGAAGTAAAGACAGGCGGCACGGCAGCCCTCCAGACGTTTCAGCACCGTTCCGTCAGGCTCTCTTTTGCAGGGCGCAACCGCCATACTGTATTCTACCGTCATATTTTCGGAGCGGTACTCGTTGTCGAGATATGTAAGAAAGCAGTAATCGGGAACGGCAGTTCTCAGGTCGCTGTACCGGGTAAAAAACTCCCGTTCGGTCTCCGAAATAAAATCGTACAGCCGTGCATTGCTTTCCACCGAAGCGATTTTGGTGAATACCATACATTCGTCAATGTCCTTTACCGTTACCTCATATCCGCAGTCTGCGCTCTGCATAAGCTCCAGCCGTTTCAGCTGCATTTGCGCCTCGGCTATTTTATTTTCAAGCAGCATACGGTATTCGGCAAGATACGCCTGTCTGTCGGCACATACGGATAATTCCTTTATCTGTTCCAAAGACATTCCCATCTGCCGCAGAGAAATTATCTCCTGCAGTTCCGTAAGCTGCGAGGAAAGATAGTATCTGTAGCCCGTGTTTTTATCCGTATATGCAGGCTTGAATATGCCCTCCTTGTCATAGAAGCGGAGAGCGGCAACGGTAGTTCTCGTCAGCTTTGAAAATGTGCCTATGCTGTACATTTTTTCGCACCTTCCAAAAGTTAAATTTCCGTTCAAGCAATATTATACCGCAAAAAAGTCCGATTGTCTACAAACCGGCGAAAAACTCGGGAAAAATCCGCTTTACACAGATTTTACTTTAACTTGATTTCGGATTTTACAAAGCGGAATTATGATTATAATGTATGAAAATAAAGTTTTATGGAGGAAATGTATGAACGAGAATGTTAAGGTGATTTTCGGACTTGTGGGCGGACTTGCAATGTTCCTTTACGGAATGAACAGCATGAGCGACGCTCTCCAGAAAGCCGCCGGGGAGAAAATGAAAAAGGTGCTGAGTTTCCTTACAAAAAATCCGATAATGGGCGCTCTTGCAGGTGCCCTTGTTACGGCGGTTCTGCAAAGCAGCTCCGCAACAACCGTAATGGTGATAGGCTTCGTAAGCGCAGGTCTTATGACCCTGCCCCAGGCTATTTCCGTTATTTTCGGAGCAAATATCGGTACAACAATGACGGCACAGCTTATGGCGTTTAAGATAAGCAACTATATTTATCCCATTATTTTTATCGGTTTTATCCTGTTTTTCGTAAGCAAAAGAGAAAAGATCAAAAATATAGGAATGGTAATTTTCTCCTTCGGACTTCTTTTCGAGGGTATCGAAATTATGGGCGGAGTTATGAAGCCGCTGGCAGGAAGCCCTATATTTACCGACCTTATGGGCAAGGTTTCGGAAATACCCGTGCTGGGAATACTTCTCGGCGCAGTTATGACAGTTGTGGTGCAGAGCAGCTCGGCTACAATTGCGGTGCTCCAGAACTTTGCTTCCCAGGCAGGTCCCGACGGAGTTACAAGCGTTATCGGTCTGACAGGCGCTATACCCATTCTCCTTGGCGATAACATCGGTACGACCATCACCGCTCTGCTCGCCTCTATCGGTCAGTCCAAAAATGCAAAGCGCACAGCTATCGCACACAGCACCTTCAACATCAGCGGCAGCATACTTTTTGCGTTCCTTATTCCTGTGCTTGCAAAATTCGTGCAGTTTATTTCCCCCAAGGGCAACGAGGTTGACGTTATCGCAAGGCAGATAGCAAACGCACACACTACCTTCAACATTGTCTGCACGCTGATATGGCTGCCCCTTATCCCCTTAATGGTGAAGATAGTGACCTTTATCGTCAAGGGCGAGGACAAGAATATTTTTGCGGATTCAAAGCCCAGGTTCCTTGACGAAAAACTTATTGCACAGCCTGTTGCGGCAATGTTTCTTGTGTCGGAGGAAATAAGACGTCTTTCCGGCTTTGTATCGGATCTTCTTTATAAAACAAGAGCCCTTTTCGACAGCAGCAACTCGGAGGTAGTACGCACCGATTTCAGCAAGGATTACAACACGGTAAAAAATCTTCACGGCAGCATTTCCTCCTACATAACAAAAATGCTTTCAAGCGGAAATCTTACGGAATCCCAATCGGAGCAGACGGCAGGGCTTTTGTTTGTAACGAACAATATCGAGCGTATCTCCGACCGCTGTTATGATATGTCAGAGGTGCTTAACGAGCTGTACGGCAGGAAAAAAGAGCTGTCAAAGGCGGCAACTGCGGAGCTTTCCGAGTGCTTCGACATTGCGGACGAGCTTTTTGAAAAGGCTATGATGTCCGTAGAAAACGGCGACAGCGAGTATCTGAAAAGAGTTTCAAAGGGCAAGGAAAAAATGCGCAAGACTCAGAAAAAGCTGAGCAAGGCGCATCTTTCAAGAGTGAAAAAGAAGGACTGCGACGCTGCCCTTACTCCCGATTATGCGCAGATACTTCACAGCCTTGACAGAATTGCGGATAACTGCATAGGCATTGCCGAAGAAGCGGCTGATAACATATCCTTCCTTGACCTGAGAGATGAAGCTCAGTCCGCAGGAGAGATAATACCCGGAGGTGCGGAATGCGTGACCGTCTGATATTAAGCACCGTTCTTTGCACCGCCCTTGCGCTTTCTGCCTGTTCCGGAGAAAGCGGTCTGCCTGACTTGTCGGGAATAGGCAGTTTAAACGTTATTTCCCGTGAAGAAGGCTCGGGAACAAGAGATGAATTTGAAAATATTATCGGAACAAATGCAGGCGGAACGGACAATATCGCATTGTCCGCAGCCGAGGTATCGGAAATGGTCGCCGCCGACGTTGATGCCATCGGCTATACCGCCTACGGAACTGCGCTTTCGGGCAATGTAAAGGCAGTTTCCGTAAACGGCGTAACGCTTACCGAGGAAAATATCGGCAGCGGAAAATATCCCCTTTGCAGAAGCTATTACCTTGCCTACAGCGGAGAGTTATCCGCCGCAGAAACGGATTTCCTTGCATATGTAATGAGCGCAGGACAGGCAATTGCAGAGGAGGAATGTTCTGCGGTAAAGAAAAGTACAAGCTTTTTGTCCGATAAGTCGTCGGGCAGCATAAAAATATGCGGTTCAACGTCCATGGCTCCGCTTATTGAAAAAATGGCGGAGGACTACAGCAGCTACAACCACAACGTTACTGTTGAAATAAGTGCAACGGATTCTTCGGACGGGCTTAATTCGGCAATAAGGGGTGAATGCGATATTGCAATGTCCTCCCGTGAGCTGACGGATTACGAAAACGAGCTTCTTTCCAAAAAAGCTGTGGCAAGGGACGGCATTGCGGTTATCGTTAACGCAGAAAATCCCCTTAACGGTCTGACCGAAAAACAGATAAAGCAAATTTATGATAACAATGCGGAGAAATGGAGCGATCTGAAATGAGCAAAGCGGCAGTCTGCGAAAAGCAGGTATATATGAACAGGGAAATATCCTGGCTGAAATTCAACGAGAGAGTGCTTGAAGAAGCGGAAAGCGAGAAAAATCCTCTTTGCGAAAGGCTTTCCTTCGTTTCTATCTATCAAAGCAACCTTGACGAATTTTTTATGGTAAGAGTAGGTTCTCTTATCGACCAGATGCTTCTTGACAAGAATATCCGCGAAAACAAGACGGATATGACCGCAGGAGAGCAGCTTGATGCCGTTCTTGAAAGAGTGCATAACCTTAATGAGCGCAAGGATGCCGTTTACAGCAAGCTGATGGGCAGGCTTGAAGAGCATAAGGTAAGGATAGTGAATTTCCGCAATTTAAGCAAGGCTGAAAACGAGCATCTTGAGGAGTATTTCAATTCGGAGATAGCACCCTTCCTTTCTCCCGTTATCGTTGGTGAAAGACAGCCCTTCCCCTTCCTGAAAAACAAGGATATTTATGCGGCAGCGGTGCTTGAAAAGAAAAGCGGCAAGAAAAAAATAGGCATTATCCCCTGCGGCAGCGGCGTTATTCCCCGTCTTATCGAGGTGGGAAAGGACAGCGGTACATATATCCTTTCCGAGGAGCTTATCCTGCACTTTGCGCCTGCCGTTTTCAAGGAATATACCGTAAAGTCAAAATCCCTGCTGAGGGTAACGAGAAACGCCGATATTGACGCAGACGCACTTTACGATGAAGACCTTGATTACCGTGAATTTATGGCGGATATAATCAGGCAGAGAAAAAGGCTCTCCCCCGTCCGTCTTGAGCTTTCAAGAGAGCTTGACGAAGAAATAGTTGAGAAGCTGTGCGGATATATGGATATTGAGCGGAAGTATGTTTTCCGCAACATATCTCCCCTTGACCTGTCCTTTGTGTTTGAACTGCAGGACAGGCTCCGTCAGAAGTCCGAGCTTTTCTATCCCAAGAGGATACCCCAGAAGTCTGCGCAGTTTACCGACGGAAAGCCTGTTCTTGAACAGATAAAGGAGGGTGACAAGCTCCTTGCTTACCCCTTTGACAGCATAAAGCCCTTTCTTAATATGCTCCACGAAGCGGCTGCGGACAAGGACGTTGTTTCCATAAAAATGACACTGTACAGAGTTGCCAAAAACAGCGAGGTGGTAAACGCACTTATCGAAGCTGCGGAAAACGGCAAGGACGTACTTGTGCTTGTTGAGCTTAAAGCAAGGTTTGACGAGGAAAACAACATTGAATGGTCACGCCGTCTTGAAGCTGCAGGCTGTACGGTCATATACGGACTTAACGGCTTTAAGGTGCATTCCAAGCTGTGCCTTATCACAAAAAGCATCAACGGAAATCCCGAATATTTCACTCAGATAGGCACGGGAAATTACAACGAAAAGACCGCCCGTATCTATACCGACCTTTCACTTATGACCGCCGACAGCATTATCGGAAGAAACGCAAACGATGTTTTCAACGCTCTTGCTTCCGATACAACAGTAAAGACCTCGGCAGACCTTCTTGTTGCACCAAACTGTCTGCAAAACAGGGTAACGGAAATGATAGAGGAGCAGATTAAACTTGCCGAAAACGGTGAAGAAGCCTATATCGGCGTTAAGATAAACTCCCTTACCGACAAGACCATAATCGACGGACTTATCAAGGCTTCAAAGGCAGGCGTGAAGATAGAGCTTGCGGTAAGAGGCATATGCTGCCTTATCCCGGGAGTTCCCGGCGAAACGGAAAACATAAGGGTAATAAGCGTTGTTGGACGTTTCCTTGAACATTCACGCATCTACATTTTCGGCAGGGGCGAAGCGGCAAAAATTTATATTGCTTCTGCTGATTTTATGACAAGAAACACCCTCCGCAGAGTTGAAGTTGCAGCGCCCCTTTACGATGAACGCATAAGAGAGCAGATAGTTTATATGTTTGGTAAAATAATGTCGGACAACGTTCAGGCAAGAGAGCTTTGCAGCGACGGAAATTATGTCCGTGTGGAAAATGACGAAGAAAAGGTCAACAGTCAGGAGCATTTTTACGATATGGCATACGAACAGGCGCAGGCTGCGGAAAAAAGCAGCGGTAAATGAATGGTAATATATAAACTTGGTGAACGTCCCGAACAGATAGAAGCGGAGCAGCTTGAAGCGGAGAGGTGTCCTGCCGTTATCCTTGCGTCCGCTTCGGGTGCATCTGAGGCGCTGAAGCTGTCGGGCATAGATTATGACGGCGAGCTTTCTCTTGACAGCATCGCATTTTCCAAAATTGAAACGCAGAATGATTTTCTTATGGGAACGCTTTGCATACCCAAGCTGCTGGACGTTGCAGGGAGCAGATATAAAATAATGCTTTTCATAAACCGCCGCAGCTTTGTTATGATCGACAACTATAATTTTTCGCTGAATATGGTAAGGCGTATACTTAACGGCTCTGCGGCGCAGAAACTGACGGTACAGCGCACGGTATGCAGCTATTTTTCCCAGCTTATGCAGCGTGATACGGAGCTTCTTATCCAGCACGAACAGAAGATAATGCAGCTTGAAGAAAGGGTATCCGACGGCAGAACAGACGGTTTTTCGGAAAGCATTACGCCCATAAGGAAAGAACTCCTTGTCCTGCGGAGCTATTACGACGAGCTTCGGGATATGGGCAAGGAGCTTGAACAGGACGAGAACGAGCTGTTTGATAAAAAGCAGAGAAAATACTTCGGCACCATTTTCGACCGTGCCGACAGGCTTATGAACCGCACGGTATATCTTCTTGAATACGCAGGACAGGTTCGTGACGCATATCAGGCACAGACAGACGCAAAGCAGAACAGCAATATGACCTTCCTTACGGCAATATCCACTATATTTTTTCCGCTGACCCTGATAACAGGCTGGTACGGAATGAATTTTGAACATATGCCCGAGCTTGAAAACGGTTATCCCTGGATAATCGGACTTAGCATTGCTGTGGTGATAATATGTATCATTATTTTCAAGTGGAAAAAGATGCTTTGAATGAAATTTGGAGTGTGGAGAGTGAAGAGTGAAGTGTGGAAAGTGGAATTAAAGGGGCTGTTGCACGTTAATAAAATTATAACAAAAACGGGCGGCTGATAGCCGCCCCTACAAGATAAATGCACTAAAACACGCAGTTTAATGTAGGGGCGGATATTATCCGCCCGCAATTTTATGATTTTTTATACTAATAACCAATTAAAAACTGTACAAAAAATCGAGCATAATCTTGCATATATGGATTATGCGAAGATTTTTTGTCTACAGTTTTATTGGTTATTTGTATTAATCAACGTGCAACAGCCCCTGCATTGTATTATGTTATAAAATACTGTTCCATTCTTCAACAATTTTGCAGCAAGCGTCAATATCGGAATCCTCAGCCGCTTTTTTCAGCATAAAATACAATTCTCCCCAACGGTCGGAAAGCTTGATTTTCTCCATATGCTCCAGCACCTCGTCAATACGCAGCGTGTCAAAATCATCTAACGCACTCTGCATTTTGCCAAGCATTTCTCTGACCTCGTCGGCGGAAGCAGCGTTCTTTTTGCTCTCCGAAGCGGCTATCTGACGCCATATGCTTACAACCGCCGAACACAGCTCAATATTGCAGCTTTCCGCAGCTGTTTTCAGCTTTTCAAAGCATTGGGTCTGTGCGGATGTAAAGCGGTATTCCGACATTTTTTCGATAACGTCATCCATTGCAAGAGTATCCATAGAATCAAGCGCTTCATTCATACTGTCAAGAAGCATTGTCACAGCGCCGGCATCTGCGGAAGCTGCCTCGGCTTTAACGTTCAGCTCGGGGAACAACGGTGCAAGAATATCCTTGTACCTAAGATAATGCGCCATAAGGTCGCTCGTCTTTGCAAGGATAAGGTCTATATCAAGCTCGTTTCCGGCTTTTTCAAGTCTTGCGGCAAGCTCTGCAAGGGCGTCTGCACCTATCTGCTTTGAGGTGCTTTTAAGGGAATGTACCTCAATAGTGTAGCCCTTAATATCAGCCTTTTCGATAGCTGAGGTTATTATCGCAGCACGCTTGTCAATGGAAAGGTAATACTCCTTAAGTATCTGCATATAAAGCTTTTCGCTTCCGAGAAGAGAAACAGCCCGTTCTGTATTAAGTCCCTGGATAACGGGAAGAGAGGTTTTATTTTCGCTTTCATTGCTGCTCTCCTGCGGCGTATCAGCGAAAACGGGTATTATCTTTTCATTCGGGAGCCATTTTCTTATCATTGAAACAATATCCGTCACCTCAATGGGCTTTGCAACAAAATCATTCATTCCTTCCTTAATGAACATTTCCTTTGTTCCGCCTACCGCATTGGCAGTGAGGGCGATTATCGGCACATTTTCATATCCTGCAATAAGCCTTCTGATAATATGTGTTGTTTCAACGCCGTCGACCTCGGGCATCATATGATCCATAAAAATAATGTCATATTTCAGCTTCTTGACCTTTTCGATAGTTTCCGAAGCACCGTTTGCCGTATCGACCTGCATTTTGAGAGGTTCAATAATTCCGCAGGCAACGGTCAGATTTATCGGATTGTCGTCAACGATAAGGATATGTGCATCGGGGGCTGTAAATGCGAAATTGTCGCTGCCCGTATCATTTTCCGTCACCACTTCGCTTCCGAGATGCAAAGCGGAATAAAGTCCAAGAGAAAAAACAGGCTTATGCAGAACCTTTACACGGGGCTGATTCACATCGTTGGGGCTGTCATAGGGCGAAATCAGCATACAATTCAGCTTTAGATTGTCCATTACAGCCTTCCTTATAATGTCATTAAAAAGATGCTTTTCCGCAATTATATATCCGTCCTGTACAGAATCAAGACCACCCACCTTCTCAAGGTCGGTATATTCTATGCCCAGCACCGAAAGATCCTTGCACATCTGATCCAGAACATACCGGTTTTCAATTATCAGTACAGCCTTTTCACTGTTTTCGGGGCGGGGTATTGACGGCTCGGCGCATACTACCTTCTGCGGCAGTTCCACATAGAAAGTGCTTCCCTTTTCATATTCGCTTTCAAAAGTTATTTTTCCGTTCATCAGCTTAAGAAGCTGCTGAGAGATAGCAAGTCCGAGACCTGTGCCCTCGATATTCCTGTTTCTCTTGCTGTCTACCTGCTGAAAGGACTTGAACAGCTTGCCCATGTCCTGCTTCTTTATACCGATACCCGTATCCCTGACGATCGCTTTAAGCATGATATTTTCGCTGTCCAGCCGGGTGAAGGATATTGCCAGATGCACCTCTCCCCGTTCGGTAAACTTCACGGCGTTATTAAGCAGATTCAGCAATATCTGGTGTATTCGCACATTATCTCCGCACAGCTTATGGGGGATATTTGTATCAAAATCTATGGTAAATTCAAGATCCTTTGAGCCTATTCTTGTATTTACGATATTTGCAAGGTCGTTAATGATAGAAAGCGGTTCATAGACCACCTCAACAATATTCATTTTTCCCGATTCGATCTTTGAAAAATCCAAAATATCGTTGATTATTACAAGCAGATTTTTTCCCGAAGAACGTATCTGTCTGATATACTGCTTTGCCTGCGGCGACATATCCTCACGCAAAGCCATTTCAGCCATTCCGAGCACTGCGTTCATAGGCGTTCTTATCTCGTGACTCATATTTGCAAGAAAATCCGCTTTCTGCGACGCCGCCAGCTTGCTCAGCCGTATCGTTTCATAGGATTTATACGCCATATCGGAAATTATCCGTGAAAATTCGTAAATAAAGTTGGCTGAACGTTCAATAGCAGATCTGGGAACGATCTGTGTTTTGCTTGCAGCTTCAAGGAACTTGGCCTCATCAACGCCGATCTCCTTAGCTATCTCACGCATTTTATCATAATCGGGTTCTTCGGATAAGACCTGTCCGCCGATAAAGCTGCCTATCATCTTGTCACCCAGCATTATGGGCGCAGCGAAATCCACAAGATTTGCATGACAGAAGTATGATACAGGCTTTCCGCTTTCCAGAACCTTTAACGCTCCGTCACGGTCGCATTTTTCACATCTCACCTTACCGACAGGGGATCTGCGGCAATAATTGATACAGAAATCGGAAAAGTTTGAACCCTCCGTTATGGGTGTTCCGTTTTCATCTGTGGTCAGAGCCGCCATTCTTGCCATTTTGGAGAATGAATCCTGTATTTTCTGGAGAGTTTCCACAGATATAAGGTCGGTCAGATGTATTTTCTCGTCTGTTTTGATCATTTCGGCTCCACCCCTTACCCAAGCAGCGATCTAATGGTATCGTTCACTCTTTCTATATTTATAGGCTTAAGAAGATAGCCCTGGGGCTTAAGCGAAAGCACTTCCGTGATCTTATCCCTATCGGCAATGCCTGTAAGAAAAACAACAGGGATGTCCTTGGCGCTGTCGATCTTTTTTATTTTTCTGAAAACCTCGGGTCCGTTTTCGACAGGCATCTCATAATCAAGGAAGATCAGGTCGGGCGTCTTTGTTTCAAGAAATTTCAAAGCCATTCTTCCGCCTGCCATTGCCGTAACATCGTATTTGTCCTCAAGGGCAGCCTTAAGCAGCTTTAAAATATTTTTGTCATCATCAACAACAACGATATGCTTTCTTCCCGTGGCAGCTTTTTTCTCAAGTGCCGCCCTCTGCGCCTGCACCTCTGCTTCCCGTGCAAGGCGTTCCGCTTCCTCCGCTTCCTTGGCAATACGAGCCTTTTCCTCTTCAATGCTGCGGAGAAGCTTGATTATTTTATCGCCGATGACCGATATGGTGATAGGTCTTGACAGTATAATGTCGATAGTATGTTCATATTCATTTTCGTTTGTGTAAAACTCATAGCAGTCCTCATTAGTAACCATAATTACCGGCACCGTGCAGAACGCCTCGTTTGATTTAAGCCTTTTGATCTGTGCCATGACCTGAGCATCGGCATATTCGGCAATGCATACATAAGCGTCAGGCTTGAACAGCTCGTAATGCGCAGCAATATCCGCCCAGAAGCCTGATGTGCTCATACATGTAAATCCGACCGCATTTACAAAAAAGTCTCTTAATAATGCTGAATTTCCGCCGTTGACAAGAATTTTGTATTTCATATGATGCACCCCCAATTTTATGCAATCCCTTCAATAATTGCTATAATAACTTTATCATATTTTGTCAAATTTGTCAACGTTTTTAAGAAAATTGTCGTCATTTGTAATATTTTAATGATTGACAATACATTTTTTGTTTTTTTACCTTCCATATAATACAAAAGCGCTGTTGTACGTTAATAAATTTATAACAAAAACGGGCGGCATGATAGCCGCCCATACAGTGAGCTTGTGAATAGCATCGCCGCAGGCGATACTATAATTCCACTCTCCACTCTTCACATTCCAAATTCATATAAGTATCGGCTGATACTGGATACCGTCAAGTGCGGCAAGTATGGTCTCGGGCAGCTCGTTGAAGTCCGCAACAAGAGAACGGGGCTTCTTTGCGCTGTCATCCTGACCGAAGGGCACAAAGTAGTAGCACTTGTAATTAAGCAGAGCGCCGATATTCTTTGCGCTGCCTGCAAGACCGTCGTTTGTTGCGGCGGCTATGACAACGGGGCGGTTGTTCCGTATGTGGGATTTGACCGCCATAGTTACCGGTGTGTCGATGATGCCTGCCGCCAGTTTTGCCATGGTGTTTCCCGTGCAGGGGCAGACGACCAGAATATCAAACATTCTCTTGGGACCAACAGGCTCGGCGTCCTCAATGGTGCAGATGACCTTCCGCCCCGTTATCTCCTCGGCAGCTTTGCGGAAGCCTTCCGCCGTTCCGAAACGGGTGTCGGTGTGGGCTGCGTTGAAGGACATTATGGGCGTAAGCTCTGCGCCCAGCTCCGCAAGCCTTTTCAGCTGCTCAAAGGACTTTGAAAACGTGCAGAAGGAGCCGCACATTGCATAGCCTATCCTTAAGCCGGAAAACGAACTGTCACTCATCACTTTCGCCCCTTTCCCCTAAAATGTTGAATATGGTCTTGCCTATGTTCACTCCGGCAGTAAGGGGTGCCACTCTTCCCGGCAGAGAAAGCAGCCATACCGCCCTTATGCCAAGCTCTGCAGCGGTGTCGAAATCCACGCCCCCCGGCTTTGAAGCAAGGTCTATCACAAGGCAGCCCTTATCAAGAAGCCGCAGCTTTGCACCGTCAAGTATCACCGCCGGAGCGGTGTTGAAAATTATCGAATACTCGCCAAGATGTTGGCTCAGGTCGCATATGCGGATATTTTTGCAGCCGTATACCTCCGCCCAGGCAAGGTCGGAGCATTTCCGTGCGGCAACGGTCACATCTGCGTTGAAGCCGCCGAGGATATGAACGAGCATTTTTGCTATCCTACCCATTCCAATAATAAGAATTTTCTGACCCGAAATAGTTGAAGCGGTCTCCTCCATAGCCACCTGGAGCGCACCCTCTGCGGTAGCCTCGGCGTTAAGGACGGCAAATTCCTCTCTTGCGGAATAGTCGATCGTTTCAATATTTCTCGCCGCAAACATTTCTTTTATATTATCGGTAAACCGTCCGCCGAAAGCTGTTCCGTTCTCCTTTAAGGCGGCGCAGAGCAGCTCAACGGGCAGAGTGCTGCCGGAATAGGGCATATTGACGTTTACACCGTCGTTTGAAACAGGCAGAGGCAGAATAAGATGATCTACACGTTCGTTAAGGGACATAAGGTTTTTAAGCGTATGTATCTTTCCCGACGGAACAATGCCGCTGTCAAAGCCAAGGGTATAAACAAAGCAGCCCTTCTCGGCAAGATATTCCGCAAGCCTTGCAAATCTCAGATCTCCTCCCGCCACAAGATATTTTTTCTTCATAAGATACATCCTTTCATAATCAGAAGTATGCAGATAAATTTTTCTTCCGCTTTATAATATGATAAAGGACGCTAACAGGTGACGGGAATGGGACGGTTTATAGGGTGGAATGTACAATTAAAATGCTGAGATGTACTGATTTAAATTTTCAAACTGCATATAATATATTGTACTGCCGAGCAAACAGCAGCTTCTGTTATATCGGGTACGTTAAAGGAGTACGCCTGACCCACAGGCTTCAAATCAACGGGAAAGCTAAAACAGGACTACCTTGTCGATAGTCCTGTTTTGTCTTATTTTTTCAAGCATTTATCAAATAATTCTTTGCCCTTATCCGATGATATATCAATACATTCCGCACTGATAATTTTCTGTTTTTCAAAATTATTTACACAGCTGTATTTTTTATCAATATCAACTTGGTTTGATTTAGGCATATAGCAATTATATTTGCTGTTATATGTAAAAATGCAGGTCTGAAAACGCTGTTTGTTTTTTGATGAGATAATACTGCAGGTACCTCTGTCATTTTCATTTATATACAGATGCTCGCTGTTTAATATTGTTTGCTGAAGCTCGCCAAAATAACATATTTTTATATTTGTGATATTTTTTTGCCTTTATTATTTATCGAATTTATCAAACGTCCCGAATCAGGGTATTTATGCTGCAAACAATCATAATAAAAATCCTCTTTGCGGTCATATCGGGGCAAAGCCGGACATCGCTGCAATCCCGTTAAATGCAGAAAATTAAAGGGTTTGGCGTGTATTATCACCTCGGAAGAGTCAGTTTTGAGTAAATAATAATTATCCAAAAATTGTTTTTTGTAAGTCATTGCAAGCTCGTACAGATCCATTTATAAACTCCTATAAGAAAAGCCTTGCATTATCCGTGCAAGGCTCAATAATCTGTTTTGATGTTGTCCGTCTCGGTACTGAGACCCCCGACGGCAAGGTTCTACTTGATTTATAGTGCCAACAGTTCATATAACATCACAAATTATCCCTGTTCAAACACTTGGATAAGCTATTTCTTATCTTGACAATATAATACCACATAATCGTTGATTTGTCAATATCAAATAAAAAGATTTTATCCACATCACAAGATCCCCACCAGATCAAACTCCGGCGTATATTCCTCCTTTGCGGAAGATTTTTCCTGCATATAGCCTTTGAAGCCCATTTCTGCGGCTTTTTCTGCGACAAAATTATACTCAAAAGTGGAAATACGCCTTGAAAGCTCCTTGAATTCGCAGCTTCTGTAAAAAGGCGTGTACTGGCTCATAAGGCTGAGAAGTATATCCCCCGTTCCGAAGCGCTTTGCAATGGTCTCAAGCACCTTTACGGAATCGTGGCGGCAGTTCGGCAGGGTAAGATGCCTTATAACAACGCCCTTTTCAAGCAGTCCGTTCTCCCCAAACTTTGCCTTGCCCACCTGCCGCAGCATTTCCTCCACGGCGGCGCAGGCACGTTCAAAATAGTCGGGCGCAGAAGAATATTTCGCCGCAAGGGCATTATCATAATACTTAAAATCGGGCAGATAAATATCAACGTATCCATCAAGCATTTTAAGCGTTTCCGTCAGCTCGTAGCCGCCGCTGTTGTACACCACGGGTATTTTCAGCCGGGGCTTTACCCTGTCAAGAACGCTTATTATCTGCGGAACGTAATGGGTCGGGCTTACAAGGTTGATATTGTGTGCGCCCTTTTCCTGCAGTTCGAGAAATATCTCTCCAAGGCGCTCACCGCTTATTTCCCTGCCGAAATTTTCTGCGGAAATTTTATAATTCTGGCAGAAAACACACTTTAATCCGCACCCCGAAAAGAACACCGTGCCTGAGCCGTTCGTTCCCGAAATGCATGGCTCCTCCCACATATGAAGGTACGCCTTTGCTGCCTTTATTTCAAGTCCTCCGCCGCAGAATCCCATACCCTTTGTACGGTCTGCGCCGCATTTTCTCGGGCAAAGACGGCAGGAGGTAAAGCTGTAGTCCATTTTAACACTTCCCTTGCTGTAAGTATAGCACAAAAAATATTGCTTGTAAACTGCTTGTTTAAATGGTATAATTGATAGTGTGAAGTGTGGAGAGTGAAGAGTGGGGTTTTTTTAATTTGGAATGTGGAGAGTGGAATGTGGAATTGTGGTATCGCCTACGGCGATGTTATTCGCAATCTGTTTTTCAAGGATACGCGCTAAAAAAATAAGATCCGTGAGCGAAGCGAACACCTTAACTATTCACTATTCATTATTCACTATTCATTATTCATTATTATGGTATTGTTGTTCCAATATGAGGATTTAATATAAATGAAAGGTATGATATTATGCCCGAAACGGTAATTATAACAGGTGCTTCAAGAGGTATCGGCAGAGCTGCTGCACTTCTTTTCGGAAAAAACGGCTATAACGTTATTGTAAATTATTCTTCCTCGGCGGATAAGGCGGAGGAAGTCTGCTCGGAAATAAACGCATCGGGAGGCTGCGCTTACCCATTTAAAGCGGACGTTTCGGACAGGGCAGCCGTGGACAGAATGACCGCCTTTGCCGCAGAAAAATTCGGCGGTGCGGATATTCTTGTGAACAACGCAGGCATTGCGGAGCAGATAATGTTCTGCGATATTACCGAGGAAAAATGGGACAGGCTCTTCGCCGTTGACGTAAAGGGCGTTTACAACTGCACACAGTCGGCGCTGCCCCATATGGTTCACAACAAATACGGCAGGATAATCAACCTTTCCTCAATGTGGGGCATAACAGGTGCTTCCTGCGAGGTGCATTATTCCGCCGCAAAGGCCGCAGTTATCGGCTTTACCAAGGCGCTTGCAAAGGAGCTTGGACCCTCTGGGATAACCGTTAACGCCGTTGCTCCGGGAGTTATCGCAACCGAAATGAACGGCAAGCTTGACCCGGAAACTATGGCGGCGCTTAAAGATGAAACTCCCCTTGAACGCATAGGAACGCCCGAGGACGTTGCCGAAACAATATTTTTCCTTGCTTCTCCTCGTGGGGCGTTTATTACGGGAGAAACAATTTCCGTGAACGGAGGGTTTGTTATCTGATATGACTGCCAACGAACTGCTTACCGTGACCTCAAAAATGGGCGCTATGCTCACCGAATACGGCGCCGAGATATACAGAGTTGAGGACAGCATAAACCGCATTGCCGCTACCTACGGCTTTGGCAAGGAGCGCAAGGTTGAGGTGTTCTCCATTCCTGCCTGCCTTATCATTACCATTGACGATGAAAACGGTCTGCCCCTTACAAGACAGACCAGAATAACAAAGCGTGAAACAAATCTTGACCGTGTTGACAAGCTGAACAATCTTTCACGTTTCATCTGCACGGAAAAGCCTGATTATGACACCATAATGACCTTTCTTAATCAGATAAGCAACCGAAAGACCTATGGTTTCGCCGCCATTCTTGCAAGCTATGCCGTTATAGGAGCGGTTTTTGCGCTTTTCTTCGGGGGCGGTTTCAGAGAAGCCCTTACCGCAGGCGTTATTGCCGTTGTTATAAGGCTTATCGAAATTGCAGCTTCAAGGATAAAGCCAAGCGTTTTTTTCAGTAATCTTGTATGCTCGCTGGTCGCTGCGGCAATAGCTGTGTTGGTGTCGGTGACAGGATTTACAAAGGGCTTTGACACGGTTATAATCGGTGCGCTTATGACCCTTGTTCCGGGAGTTACTCTTACCAACGGAATGAGAGATTTTATCGCAGGAGATTTTTTTGCAGGACTTTACACACTGACGGAAGCCCTGCTCACCGCCGTTGGAATGGCTGTTGGAGCGGCTTCGGCAATTGCCCTGCTTACAAAAATTTTCGGGATATAGGAAAGGAGCGCATAAAATGAGTGTTCTTCACGACATTGTTCTTCCTGCGCTTTACAGCTTCATAGCTTCAATAGCGTTTGGCATACAGTTCAACATACGCTTCCGCCACATAATCGTTGCGGCGGTGGGCGGCATTATAAGTCAGGTCATTTTCAGCGCCGCAGAGCTGAGCGGAAGCAGCGAAATGCTCTGTTACTTTCTCGCCGCCTGTGCAATATCGGTGTACTCGGAAATTCTCGCAAGACGGCTCCGCGTTCCCGTTAATATGTACCTTATCGTCGCAATTATCCCCCTTGTTCCGGGAGGAATGATATACAACGCAATGATAACCCTTGTCAACGGCAATGCACAGGAATTTGCAAACCAATGCGCCGCCACCTTCGGCGTTGCAGGCTCCATTGCAATGGGCGTTTTTGCAGTTTCATCTCTTGCAAGAATAATAAAAGGCATAAATAAAGTTTGAAGTGTGGAGAGTGAAGAGTGGAGTTTTTTCAATGTGGAAAGTTGAAAGTTGAAAGTGGAATTGTTTTAAATTTGGAATGTGGAAAGTGGAATGTGGAATTATGGTATCGCCTGCGGCGATGATATTTTTATGTAGGGGACGGGTTTCCCGTCCCGATTCAACCAAATTCGGTGCAATCGGGACGGGAGACCCGTCCCCTACATAAAAATGAATAGTGAATAATTAAGGTGTTCGCTTCGCTCACGGATTTTAATTTTTGTCAAGCGGTTATCCGTGAAAAAGCGGGCGCACAATGTGCGCCCCTACATAGAAATATCATCGCCGCAGGCGATACCTTAATTATTCATTCTTCGTTATTCATTATTCACTATTCATTTAGCGAAGCGCATATAATTCCGCATTCCGAATTCCTAATTCCGCATTAAAATTTACCTTCCCCAGAATTGCCTGTCAAGAGTTCTGAACTGAACTGCGCCTGCGATATGCTGCTTGTCGATGACCTCGTCACCGCTCATATCGGCGATCGTCCTTGACAGCTTCAGTATCCTGTTATAGCCTCTTGCGGAAAGTCCCATTTTGTCGAATACGTTTTTCAGCGTGTCCTTTGCGCTGTCCGTAAGAGGACACACTTCCGCTATAAGTCCGTCGGAAATACCTGCGTTGCAGGTTATGCCCGTACC
>JBJEQN010000032.1:0-18639 GCA_051881775.1 Oscillospiraceae bacterium
GTCGACTCCTCCGAAATGGCATTCTCCATCGCCGGTTCTATGGCGTTCAAGGAAGCTATGAAGAAGGCTGATCCCTGCATTCTCGAACCTATCATGAAGGTATCCGCTATCGTTCCCGAAGACTTTATGGGTACGGTTATCGGTGACCTTAACTCCCGCCGCGGTCAGATCCTCGGTCAGGAGATCAATAACGGTACAGCTCAGGTAGACGCCCTCGTTCCTCTTTCGGAAATGTTCGGCTACTCCAATGACCTCCGTTCCAAGACACAGGGACGCGGTCAGTACACCATGGAGCCCCACAGCTATATCGAAGTTCCCAGATCTATTGCTGAGAAGATCATGTCTTCCAGAAACAAATCAGAGGAATAATTTTATAAATTTGCAGAAAATGCTTGCATTTTCTGCTGAAATCTGATAATATAAATATATCAGGCCAATTCTATTTATTTATAAGGAGGAAAATCCAATGGCAAAGGCACATTTTGAACGTACCAAGCCCCATGTAAACATTGGTACTATCGGTCACGTTGACCACGGTAAAACAACCCTTACAGCTGCAATCACAAAGACACTGGCTCTCCAGGGTCTTGCAGAAAAGAAGGATTACGCTAATATCGACTCCGCTCCCGAAGAGAGAGAGAGAGGTATTACAATCAATACAGCTCACGTTGAGTATGAGACAAAGAACCGTCACTACGCTCACGTTGACTGCCCGGGCCACGCTGACTATGTTAAGAACATGATCACAGGCGCAGCTCAGATGGATGGCGCTATCCTCGTTGTTGCTGCAACAGACGGCCCTATGGCTCAGACTAAGGAGCATCTCCTTCTTGCTCGTCAGGTTGGCGTTCCTTACATCGTTGTATTCATGAACAAGTGCGACCAGGTTGACGATCCCGAGCTTCTCGAACTCGTTGAAATGGATATCCGTGAAACACTTGACAAGTACGAATTCCCCGGCGATGATACACCTATCATCAAGGGTTCCGCTTATCAGGCACTCCAGGCTCCTGATGACCTCAGCGATCCTGCATACGCTCCTATCCTTGAACTCATGGATGCTGTTGACTCTTATATTCCTACTCCTGACCGTAAGGCAGACCTTCCTTTCCTTATGCCTGTTGAGGACGTATTCACAATCACAGGTCGTGGTACAGTTGCTACAGGTAGAGTTGAAAGAGGTCAGCTCAAGACAGGTGACGAAGTTGAGATCATCGGTCTTACAACTGAAAGAGCTAAGACAGTTGTAACAGGTATCGAAATGTTCAGAAAGATTCTTGATTACGCTGAAGCAGGTGATAACATCGGTGCGCTTCTCCGTGGTGTTCAGAGAAACGAGATCGAAAGAGGTCAGGTTCTTTGTAAGCCCGGCTCCATTCACCCCTACACCAAGTTCAAGGGTCAGGTTTACGTTCTTAAGAAGGAAGAAGGCGGACGTCATACTCCTTTCTTTAACAACTACAGACCTCAGTTCTACTTCAGAACAACTGACGTTACAGGCGTAATCACACTTCCTGCTGACAAGGAAATGTGCATGCCCGGCGATAACGTTTCAATGGACGTTGAGCTCATCACTCCTATCGCTATTGAAGAAGGTCTCCGTTTCGCTATCCGTGAAGGCGGCCGTACAGTAGGTTCAGGCGTTGTTACAGGTATCAACGAATAATTGAGCTTTATGCGATTTAAAACGTAAGTTTTTACCCCTGTCGAGTTTTTCGGCAGGGGTTTTTATTTATGAAAGCTGTCTATTATACGAAATATTACGCATTTTTGCGCAAAAAAAAACGCTGCAACCGAACCGATCGCAGCATTAAGCTAATTACAATATGTAATTATTCAGCGGAAGGAGCGCCTACGGGGCAGGTATCTGCGCAAGCACCGCAGTCGATGCAAGCGTTAGCGTCGATAACGTACTTTCCGTCTCCTTCGGAAATAGCGCTTACGGGACAGCCGTCTGCACATGCTCCGCACATGATGCATTCATCAGAAATTTTGTATGCCATTGTAAAAACACCTCCATAAAAAATTAAACATAAAAAGCTTTAATGCCTTTACTCGTTATTCTAACACATTTTCAGATAAAATGCAATATATAAATTGTAATTTCTATAAAATAAAAAATATTTTCAATAAACACTTGCAATTCCTGCAAAAATAAAGTAAAATATATATGTATGGAAAACTGAGTTGAGCCGGGCGCTTTTCACATTAAAACGGGAGGTCGGACTTGTGTACGGTAAAGTTAAATTTAGCTGCTTATGTTCGCATATTTCTTCTCTCGGAATGTATTGTAACGGCGTAAGTGTAAGTAAATTTAGACTGTGAATAATTTCACAGTTTTTTTATTTTTGGTTAATTTATTTGGAGGTAAATAATGTCTAAGAAGGTTGCTATTATTATGGGCAGCGACAGCGATTTTCCCGTTGTCAAGGACGCTGCCGCCGAGCTTAAAAGCTACGGTGTGCCTTACGAGGTTCACATTATGTCCGCTCACAGAACACCCGAGCTTGCTTCGGAATTTGCTTCAAAGGCAAAGGAAAACGGCTTCGGCGTTATTATATGCGCTGCAGGTATGGCTGCTCATCTTGCAGGCGTTGTGGCAGGACACACTACTCTCCCCGTTATCGGTATCCCTATGAAGTCTTCCTTTGACGGTCTGGACGCTCTGCTTGCAACGGTTCAGATGCCTTCGGGAATACCTGTTGCCACGGTTGCTGTAAACGGTGCGAAAAACGCCGCTATCCTTGCAGTTCAGATGCTTGCAATAAACGATGAGAGCCTTGCTGAAAAGCTTGCAGAGGCTAAGCTGAAAATGATAGAAGGCGTTAAGGCTAAGGAAGCCAAGGTACAGCAGATGATCGCAGAGCTGTAAACAGCTTTATAACGTGAAAAAACTTTAATATAAAATTTGGAGGAATTACAAATGGAAAATCTTGAAAAGAAAGAACAGCTTTATGAGGGCAAGGCTAAGAAGGTTTTTGCTACTTCTGACCCCGACTATGTTATCGTTGACTACAAGGATGACGCTACCGCTTTCAACGGCGTTAAGAAGGGCACCATTTCCGGCAAGGGCGTTATCAACAACAAGATGTCCAACTATATGTTCAAGCAGCTTGAACAGGCAGGCGTTCCCACTCATTTTGTTGAAGAGATCAGCGACCGTGAAACTATTGTTAAAAAGGTGGAGATCGTTCCTCTCGAAGTAATTGTAAGAAACGTTGCCGCAGGCAGCTTCTCCAAAAAGCTTGGTATTGAAGAGGGTACTCCTCTTAAGCAGCCTACTCTTGAATTCAGCTATAAGAACGACGATCTCGGCGACCCGTTCATCAACGATTATTACGCTCTCGGTCTTGGACTTGCAACAAAGGAAGAGATCGCAGACATCACAAAGTACGCTTTCATGGTAAACGACTTTATGCTCGACTTCTTCAAGAAGGTAAACGTTGACCTTATCGACTTCAAGATCGAATTCGGCAGATTCCACGGCAAGGTTATTCTTGCAGACGAAATTTCTCCCGATACCTGCCGCTTCTGGGACAGCACAACTCACGAAAAGCTGGATAAGGACCGCTTCCGCAGAGACCTGGGCGGCGTTGAAGAGGCTTATCAGGAAATCATGAAGCGCATTTTCGGTGAATAATTTATGGGCGGCTTCTTTGGAGCAGCGTCCCGTAACGACTGCATAAGCGATGTTTTCTTCGGAACGGACTACCATTCCCACCTTGGAACAAGAAGAGGCGGTATGACCGCTTATTCCGAAGAGCTGGGCTTTCAGCGCAGCATTCACAGAATAGAAAATTCGCCTTTCAGAACAAAATTTGAGGACGATGTTGTAAATATGAAGGGAAAGCTGTGTATCGGCTGCATAAGCGACAGCGACCCTCAGCCTATACTCGTCCGCTCCAAGCTGGGACTGTACGCTGTCTGCACCGTTGGTATAATAAACAATGCGGAGCAGCTTCAGGACGAACTTCTGGACGGCTGCGGCGAGAGCTTTGAAGCAATGAGCAGCGGAAAGGTAAATTCAAGCTCTCTTGCAGGCGCTCTCATCGCACAGAAGCCCTCGTTTGTTGAGGGAATAAGGTACGCTCAGGAAAAAATCGACGGTACAATGTCCCTGCTTATCCTTACAAAGGACGGTATCATTGCTGCAAGGGATAAAAACGGCAGACTTCCTATCGTTATCGGCAGAAGAGAGGACGGTTACTGTCTTTCCTTCGAGTCCTTTGCTTTTCAGAAGCTGGGCTACGAGACCTACCGTGAGCTTCTTCCTGCAGAGATAGTAAAAATAACTGCCGACGGCTGCGAGGTGCTTGCGGAAGGCAAGGAGGATATGAAGATATGCTCCTTCCTCTGGACATATTACGGCTATCCCAACTCGGTCTACGAAGGCGTTACCGTTGAGACAATGAGAACGAGAAACGGCGAAATTATGGCGGAATCCGATATGAAGAACGGAAAGCTGCCCGACGTTGACTATGTCTGCGGCGTTCCTGATTCGGGCATACCCCATGCTATCGGCTATGCCAACAGAAGCGGCATACCCTTTGCAAGACCCTTTATCAAATACACGCCTACATGGCCAAGAAGCTTTATGCCTCAGAACCAGTCCATGCGCAATCAGGTGGCTAAAATGAAGCTTATCCCCGTGCATGAGCTTATCGAGGGCAAAAAGCTGCTGTTTGTGGACGACAGCATCGTAAGAGGCACACAGCTGAGAGAAACAGTGGAGTTCCTTTACGCAAACGGCGCAAAAGAGGTTCATATGCGCTCCGCCTGTCCTCCCATAATGTACGGCTGCAAATACCTTAACTTCTCACGCAGCACCTCCGAGCTTGAGCTTATCGCAAGAAAGATAATCGACGAGTTCGAGGGCGCAGAGGGCGTAAAATATCTCGAAGAATACAGCGACTCAAATACCGTCAGAGGAAAACGACTCCGTGACGAGATCTGTTCTCGGCTAAAGCTGACATCTCTTGAATTTCAGTCACTTGAAGGAACGACAAAGGCTATCGGACTGCCGCAGTGCAAGCTGTGCAGTTATTGCTGGAACGGAAAGGGATGACTTTGAATGTTCGGTAATATTCATGAAGAGTGCGGAGTTTTTGCAATTTACAGCAATAGATCTACTGATGTGGCTGTGCAGACCTATCTTGGTCTGTATGCGCTCCAGCACAGAGGTCAGGAGTCCTGCGGAATTGTTGTCAACGACGACGGCGTATTCAGCTACCGCAAGGACCTTGGCCTTGTACACGAGGTTTTCGACAAAGACACTCTGGCAGGTCTCGGCGAGGGAAATATCGCTGTCGGTCATGTCAGATACTCCACAACGGGCAACTCCAACCGCAGCAATGCGCAGCCGTTGGTTGTCCGCCATGTAAAAGGACCTATGGCTATCGCTCACAACGGCAACCTTGTTAACGCAAGGGAGCTGAGAGAGGAATACGAGCTTAAGGGCGCAATTTTCCACACTACCAACGATACGGAAGTAATTTCCTACGCTATCACGGAACAGCGTCTTGTCTGCCCGTCCATTGAGGACGCTGTTGCAGGCGCTATGGACAAGCTGAAAGGCGCTTATTCCATTGTTGTAATGTCTCCGAAAAAGCTCATTGCAGCAAGAGATCCCTTTGGCTTCCGCCCCCTGAGCCTTGGCAGACTGGGCAGCGGAGAATATGTGGTTTCATCGGAGACCTGCGCTTTTGACAGCATTGGCGCAGAATTTATCCGTGATATTGAGCCGGGCGAACTTATCGTTATAGATGAAAACGGTGTGCGTTCCGATAAAAGACACTGCAAAGGAACGCCCTCCAAGCTCTGTGTGTTTGAATACGTTTATTTTGCCCGTCCCGACTCGGTTATTGAGGGCGTAAGCGTACACAAGGCAAGGCTCAAGGCAGGAGAATTTCTCTGGAAAGAGCATCCCGTTGAAGCGGACGTTGTAATAGGCGTTCCCGACAGCGGTCTTGACGCAGCGCTGGGACTTGCCAATGCTTCGGGCATACCCTACGGAGTTGGATTTATCAAGAACAGATATGTGGGCAGGACCTTTATTCAGCCTAACCAGTCCGACAGAACGAACTCTGTCAAGATAAAGCTGAACGTTATAAGGGAGACCGTTAAGGACAAGCGTGTTATCCTTGTTGACGACAGCATTGTAAGAGGCACCACCTCCAAGCGTATTGTTAACCTTATCCGTGAAGCCGGAGCGAAGGAGATACATATGAGAATATCCTGCCCTCCCTTTAAGAACCCCTGCTTCTTCGGAACGGACATCGACAGCAGAGAGAATCTTATCGCCTGCAAAATGTCAATTGACGAGATAGCAAAGGAAATTGGCGCAGACACTCTCGGATATCTGAGCATTGAAGGCGTTAACAAGGTTGCCGAGGGTGCAGGCTGCGGCTTCTGCGACGCTTGCTTCTCGGGAAATTATCCTATGGAAGTTCCTATGGAAATGCCCAAGGATAAGTTTGAATTTAAGATAGGCGGAAAAAAGTAACAAAACCCTATTGAGAAAGGTTTGAATAACATGAAAAGTTTTTCTGAAAGCTACAAGGAAGCCGGCGTTGACGTAACTGCCGGTTACAAAGCGGTAGAGCTTATGAAGGCTCACGTTGCAAAGACCATGACAAGCGGAGTTCTTTCGGGACTTGGCGGCTTCGGCGGTCTTTTCGAGCTTGATATGACAGGTATAAATAAGCCTGTTCTCGTATCAGGCACCGACGGCGTAGGAACAAAGCTGAAGATCGCTTTCCTTATGGACAAGCATAACACCGTGGGCATTGACTGCGTTGCAATGTGCGTTAACGACATTATCTGCTGCGGCGCAAAGCCCCAGTTTTTCCTTGATTACATTGCAGTAGGCAAGAATTACCCCGAAAAGGTGGCTGACATCGTATCGGGCGTTGCGGAAGGCTGCGTTCAGTCCGGCTGCGCACTTATCGGCGGAGAGACAGCTGAAATGCCCGGCTTCTACCCCGAGGACGAGTACGACCTTGCAGGCTTTGCAGTAGGCGTTGTTGACAAGGACAAGATACTTGACCCCGATTCACAGAAGGCAGGGGATATTATGATAGGCATCAAGTCCAGCGGCGTTCACTCCAACGGTTTCTCTCTTGTAAGAAAGGTATTTACCGTAAGCGAGCAGAACCTTGCAAGACATTACGGCGACCTTGGAACAACTCTCGGCGAGTGTCTGCTTACTCCTACAAAGATATACGTTAAGGCTGTAATGAGCCTGCTTGACGCCGTTACCGTAAAGTCCATAAGCCATATTACAGGCGGCGGCTTCTATGAGAACATTCCACGTTCTCTTCCCAAGGGGATCTCCGTAAAGATAGAGCGCAGCGCTGTTCAGGTGCTTCCTATATTCGAGCTTATCGCTAAAACGGGCAGAATTCCCGAAAGAGATATGTTCAACACCTTTAACATGGGCGTTGGCATGACTGTAGTAGTTGATAAGAACGACGTTGACAAGGCAATTGCTGCAATTAAGGCGGCAGGCGAGGAGGCTTACGTTCTCGGCGAGCTTGTAAACAGCGAAGAGGGCGTAATCATCGCATAACAGATTTATTTAAAGAATATTCGGGATTGGGATTGTCCGATTCCGAATATTTTATAAAAGGAAGTGAGCGGTCATGAAAAATATAGTTGTGCTTGTTTCGGGCGGCGGAACGAATTTACAGGCGCTTATCGACGCAGAAAAAAGAGGGGAGATAAAGGGCGGAAAGATCACCTGCGTTATTTCCTCAAAGGCGGACGCTTACGCTCTGGAACGTGCGGCAAAAGCGGATATTCCCACGAAAGTTATCCCGAGAAAGGAATATGCGGACAGCCTTTCCTACAGCAAGGCGGTGCTGGAGGCTCTTGACAGCGAAAAAGCCGACCTTGTGGTGCTTGCAGGCTTTATGACTATCCTTGACGAGTGCGTGACGAAGAAGTATGCGTACAAGATAATCAACGTTCACCCTGCACTTATACCGTCATTCTGCGGAGAGGGCTTTTACGGACTTAAAGTGCATGAAAAGGCTCTTGAATACGGCGTAAAGGTCAGTGGAGCGACCATACATTTCGTTAACGAAAAGGCAGACGCAGGTGCAATAATCCTTCAGGGAACGGTGGACGTTAAGAATGACGACACTCCCGAGGTGCTTCAGAGAAGAATTATGGAAAATGTGGAGTGGAAGCTGCTTCCGAAGGCTGTTTCGCTGTTCTGTCAGGATAAAATTACCGTTAAGGACGGAAAGGCATACGTCAATGAATGAGGAGAAATTTTCGGGCAAGGCCGAGATATACGACAAATACCGCCCTTCATATCCCACTGAGCTTACCGACTGGCTCTATATAAAAACAAGGGCGCAGACCGTTGCCGACATCGGCGCAGGCACGGGAAAATTCACCGAACTGCTGCTTGACAAGCCTTGGAAGGTGACCGCAGTTGAGCCTAACAGGGATATGCTTGTGCGGCTGCAAAGGAACGTTCCACAGGTAAAGGCAATTGAAGCTCCTGCGGAAAATACGGGCATCCCCGACCATACTATAGACCTTGTAACGGCGGCAACGGCTTTTCATTGGTTTGACGAGGATAAATTCAGGGAAGAATGTAAGCGTATTCTGACCGAGGACGGCAGAGTGGCTTTGATATTCAATCAGAAGATAACCGATGATATTGTTAAGGAACGTGACGAAATAAGCCGTATTTACTGCGGTTACAAGGGTCATGCAGGCAAACGTTCTCACGAAGAGGGCGACGCTTTTCTGCGCAGCGAGTATTTTGCAGAAGTGGAGTACGCCGAGTTTGAACACAGCGTATCTTACGACGAGGACGGCTTTGTGGGAAACACGCTTTCACGTTCCTATGCGCTTAAACCGGACGATGTTGGCTATGATGGCTACGTCTGGGAGCTTCGGCAGATGTTCAAAAAACTCAACAGCTTCGGTTCCGTTGAACTGAAATATAAAGCTACCTGCTATCTGGGCAGATTTTAACAGGGAGGAAAATTATAATGAACAAGCTTTCTATCGAAAACGAGCTTAAATCAAATGCATACCCCGGCAGAGGAATCATTATCGGCAAGTCTGCGGACGGAAAATGTGCCGTTACCGCATATTTCATCATGGGCAGAAGCGAAAACAGCCGCAACAGAGTTTTCGTTCCTACCGAGGACGGAATCAGAACAGAGGCCTTCGACCCCTCAAAAATGGTTGACCCACATCTTATAATTTATGCTCCCGTCCGTGTGCTTGACGGTGCAACTATCGTGACCAACGGCGACCAGACCGATACTATCTATGACCTTATGAAGGAGGGCAAGACCTTCGAGGAATCCCTGCGCACAAGAGAGTATGAGGACGATGCACCCAACTTTACACCGAGAATTTCGGGCATTATCTGCAACAAGTGCGGCGACTATGCTATGTCTATCCTCAAATCCGCAGACGGCAACCCCGATTCCTGCCGCCGTTACACCTTCTCTTACAGCAACCCCGTTGCAGGCGAAGGACACTTCATTCACACCTATATGGGCGACGGAAATCCGCTCCCTTCCTTTGAGGGCGAGCCTAAAAAGGTGGATATGACAGGTCTTGATATTGACGGCTTTACAAGTATGATATGGAACGCTCTTAACGAGGATAACAAGGTCTCCCTTTTTGTGCGTTATATCGACCTTGAAACAGGCAAGACCGATACAAGAATAGTTAACAAAAATACAAAGTGATAACGGAGGAACAGAAAATGAAAGAAATGCAGTTAAAATACGGCTGTAACCCCAATCAGAAGCCTTCAAGAATTTATATGGCAGACGGCAGCGAGCTTCCTATCGAAGTTCTCAACGGCAAGCCCGGCTACATCAACCTTCTGGACGCATTCAACGGCTGGCAGCTTGTTTCCGAGCTGAAAAAGGCAACGGGACTTTGTGCGGCTACATCCTTTAAGCACGTTTCTCCTGCAGGCGCCGCTGTTGGACTTCCTCTTTCCGATACCTTGAAGAAAATTTACTGGGTAGACGATTTAGAGGAGCTTTCACCCCTTGCCTGTGCTTATGCAAGAGCAAGAGGCGCTGACAGAATGTCCTCCTACGGCGATTTTATCGCACTTTCAGATGTTTGCGACGTTCCCACCGCAAAAATGATACAGCGTGAGGTTTCCGACGGCGTTATTGCTCCAGGCTACACTGATGAAGCCCTTGAAATTCTCAAGTCCAAGAGAAAGGGCACTTACAATATCATTAAGATAGACCCTGATTACAAGCCTGCTCCTATCGAAACAAAGCAGGTTTACGGCATTTCCTTTGAGCAGGGCAGAAACGAGCTTCCTATCGACAACGAGCTTCTTGCAAACGTTGTAACAAACAACAAGGACATTCCCGACGACAAGAAGCGTGACCTGCTTATTTCCCTTATCGTGCTGAAATACACCCAGTCCAACAGCGTATGCTACGTTAAGGACGGACAGGCTATCGGCATCGGTGCAGGTCAGCAGTCAAGAATCCACTGCACACGCCTTGCAGGACAGAAAGCCGACAACTGGTGGCTCCGTCAGTCTCCCAAGGTGCTTGGACTCCAGTTTGTGGACGGTATTCGCCGTGCAGACAGAGATAACGCTATTGATGTTTATATGTCCCCCGATGAGTATATGGACGTACTTGCAGAGGGCGTATGGCAGAACACCTTTAAGGTAAAGCCGGAAGTGTTCACCGCAGAGGAAAAGAGAGCATGGCTTGACCGGAATACAGGCGTGTGCCTTGGTTCGGACGCATTCTTCCCCTTCGGTGACAACATTGAACGTGCCCACAAGAGCGGTGTTGAATATATTGCACAGCCCGGCGGCTCTATCCGTGACGACAACGTTATCGACACCTGCAACAAGTACGATATTGCTATGGCGTTTACGGGAATCCGTCTGTTCCACCACTGATTCAATTTGGAAAGTTGAAAGTTGAAAGTGAAAATTGCGTCAGTTTGAAGTTTGAAGAGTTGAGAGTGAAGTTTTTTCAGTTGAATATGGAAATCAATTTGAATAATGTCTGCGAAGCAGACACCATAATTCCACATTGCACTCTTCACATTCCACATTTATCTAAAATAAAGTAATAATAAATGAATATATTAGAGGTAATGTCATGACGGAAAACAAGACTTCAAAGGTACTGGCGTATATTTCCGTCGTTTTGTCGGGGATATTTGTCCTGCTGACGGTGGATGTGATAGTTTTTCAGAAGAAGTATGCGGAGCTGTTCGGCGTTTCTGCGGATACTATTGAAAAGGCAGGCACGGCTATTCCGTACAGCGCATTTGCGTATGTAATTTTTGCGGCGGCGCTTATAATTGTCAGCGTGCGTGTGATTATGAAAAGGTACACAACTGCCGATGTTATCGCTACTGCCGTATTGTGGGGTGTTATGTGGGTCGCAGCTTTGGCGGCATACAGCATACAGGTGCATCAGACAATGAAAAGCGATTTTGACAAGGCTATGGTTCTTACACCTTTATGTCAGCTTATAACTATGTTTGCGGCGCTGCTTGCTTTGGCTGCGGTAATGGCAATTGCGGCGGCGTACTGTGCGGTGTTTGTTTACGGCAGGCGCAAGGCAGGCAAAGGCTTGCCCAAGGCGGCGATAGCTTTTTCTGCGGTATATGTTTTTGCAACACTTGCAATAATGCTTCTGGCAGGGAATAAGCCTACCCTTGTTTATGGCACGGCTGTATTCTGGGTGTGCGCCGCTGCTGCGGTCATTTCGGCGGCGGTGGTATTATCCGGAAAGGGCGGTGCGGCACCGTTGGTGGTTTGCCTTGTGTTCTTTGCGGCGGCGCTTTCGGCAAGACCTATATGCAATATTATACAAAGCAGACTTACCGCTGCTTTAAGCGGCTCGGAGGCGCTTGCTGATTACGGCGTGGTTTCCGGCTACTGCGGACGTCTGGATTTTCTGCTTTATATCGGCGTTACACTGGCGGTCTGCGGTGCGGCAAGGAATATGTATGCTGTAAAGGATGATAGCTTAACAGATAAAACTTCTGAATTTTTACCTGAAGGGAAGGATAGATAAAATGAAAGTATTGGTAGTAGGCGGCGGCGGACGCGAACACGCCATTATTATGAAGCTTGCAGAAAGCAAGCGTGTGGACAAGCTGTACTGCACTCCCGGCAACGGCGGCATTTCACGCTATGCCGAGTGCTTTGACGTTAAAGCAACGGACATCGAGGGCGTAGTTGCTCTTGCGAAGAAGCTGTCCGTTGATATGGTAGTCGTTGCTCCCGATGATCCCCTTGTACTGGGAATGGTGGACGCTCTTAACGCAGAGGGCTTTATGACCTTTGGACCCAACAAGGCTGCGGCAATTATCGAGGGCAGCAAGGTCTTCTCCAAGGAGCTTATGAAGAAGTACAACATCCCTACGGCAAAGTATGAAACCTTCTCCGACAGCGCTTCTGCAATTGCTTATCTTAAAGAGCAGAACAGCTATCCTGCGGTAATAAAGGCTGACGGTCTGGCGCTTGGTAAGGGAGTAATTATCGCACAGAACGAGGAAGAAGCGGTCGAAGCCGTTAAATCAATGATAGACGGCAAGCAGTTCGGCGAGAGCAGCTCCACCGTTGTTATTGAAGAATTCCTTACAGGTCCCGAAATTTCCGTGCTTTCCTTTACAGACGGAAACGTTGTTGTGCCTATGATCTCCTCAATGGATCACAAGCGTGCTCTTGACGGCGACAAGGGACTTAACACAGGCGGAATGGGTACCATTGCTCCCAATCCTTTCTATACGGAAGCAGTCGCAAAGGAATGTATGGAAAACATCTTCCTGCCTACCATAAAAGCAATGAACGCCGAGGGCAGAAAGTTCAAGGGCTGCCTTTATTTCGGACTTATGGCAACTCCCAAGGGCGTAAAGGTAATCGAGTACAACTGCCGCTTCGGAGACCCGGAAACACAGGTTGTTCTGCCCCTGCTTGATTCCGACCTTTACGACATTTTTGAAGCGGTCTACAACGAAAAGCTGGCGGATATGGATATAAAGTGGAAGAACGAGTGCTGCTCCTGTGTAGTAATGGCAAGCGGCGGCTATCCCCAGAGCTATCCCAAGGGACTTGAAATGTCGGGAATGGACGATAAGGGACAGGTTGACGGCGTTTTCGTTTACCACGCAGGCACAAAGTACGAAAACGGCAAATTCTACACCAACGGCGGCCGTGTTATCGGCGTAACGGCAACGGGGGAGACCCTGCAGAAGGCGCTTGACAAGTCCTATGCGGCGGTTGACAAGATCAGCTTTGAGAATGCTCATTACAGAAAAGACATAGGCGCAAGAGCGCTTGCGGCTAAAAATTAAAAGAAACATTACAAAGCCATTTTTGATGCAATGCGTCAGAAGTGGCTTTGTTTTTGGGGTAAGTTTGAAGTGTGGAGAGTGAAGAGTGGAGTTAAGCCGATCAACAACTCCACTCTTCACTCCTCACTCTTCAAACTTATTAAAATTTCAATTTGTGAACTGTATAAAAAAGGCTGCTGTACCGAACATATAAACCGGTGCAGCAGCCATTTTTTATTTTTGTTCTTTTTTGTGTGCAGACTGTTCCTCGTATTTGTGCTTGGTAGCCATTCCGCCTCTGATGTGACGTTCCTGCTTGTTTATTTCCAGCACTTCCTTCACCGCAGGGTAAAGCTGGGGTGCGATTATCGGCAGTTTTTCGGTGATGTCTTTATGTATGGTCGTCGCAAATTAGAAACGGCTTGTCAAGCCCTATTTCGCTGAGAAGATTGAGGTAAATGTCGATATGCCCGTCCTTGTCAACTTCAATGCGGTTGATTATTTTTTTCAGCTGTGCATTGGTTACGGTTGAAAGGTCGGTGACGCTTTCAATGCTTGCAAAGGTCTGCTCAAGTACGCTTTCAAGCATTTCGCTTCGGCTGAGGTTGGATTCTGTAATGGTCAGTTCGTTTCGGATATGCTCAAGGTCGGCGTTAATGCTTTTCAGTTTGCTGTTAAGCTCTTCACGGGATATAAGTTCGTCAACGTACATATCCATGTATTTCTGACGCTGTTTTTCAAGTGAAGCCTGCTTTTGTTCAAGCTCGGCAGAGTAGTTTTGATTTTCGGCAGAGTCGTGATAAACGCTGTTGAACCGTGATACAATGTTGTTTACCATTGTATCACGGTTTTTTAGTGACTTGATAAAGTATTCCTGCAGGTTTTGTATAAGCACCTGCTCGTCAAGTACGACTGCATTAGGACAGGTTTCTGCTCCACGGGTGTTCCTTACGCTGCATACCCAGCGGTAATTGCCTTTATAGCAGGTGCGCCGGAAAGAATAGCCGCATTCCTTGCACTTTATAAGGGTGCTGAAAAGATGCTTGCTGCTTTGGCGTTCGTGATTTTGAGTAAAAGCATTCTTTCGTGTTTCAAGGATACGCTGAGCCTGTTCAAACATATCATCGCTTACAATGCGAAGCTCGGGACGCTCGGTAACAAGCCATTCGTCCTCGTCTTTTTTGCGCCTCTTGCTTGTGAGGAAGTCTTGTATCTCTTCTTTTCCGTTAATTATCTTGCCGACATAAATGCTGTTTGTAAGTATTCTTGCAACAGCGTTCTGGGTCCAGTTGTTTCCACGCTTGGTTTTAATGCCGCGAGCGTTGAGGGTGTTTGCTATCCGTGCAGTGCCTAAACCTTCGGTGGTGTATAACTCAAATATTTCGTTTACGACCTTTGCTTCTTCGGCGTTGATGTTAAGGGTAAAATAATCGCCGTTGACCTTATCATAGCCGTAAACAAAATTTGGCACACGGCCTCTTTCAGCATTGATCTTCTTGCCGAATTTTATACGTTTGGAAGTGTTGGCGGATTCTTCCTGTGCAAGAGCGCCGAAAATCGTCAGCACAAATTCTGAGTTGTTGAGGACGGTCTGATTGGCGGTAAGAAATACGGTTTCTATGTTAAGCGCCTTAAGCTGGCGTGTGCTTTGGAGTAGATCAACGGTGTTTCGTGAAAAACGTGAGATGTCCTTGACTATGACCATTTCAAAAAGTCCGTTCTGTGCATCTCTCATAAGCCGCAGAAACTCACGCCGGTTTTTTATCTTTGTACCGGAGATGCCTTCGTCGGCATAAAGCCTGACAAGGTTATAGCCGTTCTTTTCGGTAAATTCCGTAAAGAACCTTTTTTGCGCATCAAGGCTGTTAAGTTGGTCTTCCTTGTCCGTGGACACTCGGCAGTATGCTGCTACGTTCATTTGGGACACCTCCGTTCTAATTTTATGAGTGAATTATAGCACACATGTTTTGAAATGTCAATGATTATTGGGGAGTAATATGCGGTAATTAGTGTGTAATTTTGGGGTAAAAAACCCGTAATTACGCGGTAATTACGGGGATGGTGTTTCGATTTTGACACCGAAGTATGTTATGGAGTGGGCTTGGCTGTGCTGGTACGGGTTGAAGATTTTTTAAAAAATAATGTAAAAAAACGGGGATATACCCCCATGCATAGCAGGGAGGGTATATCGTATTATAAATTATTATTATGGGCTAAACATCCATATATGAGCTTGGAAAAGCTTGAAATAGAACGAGATTGAGGCTGCAGGGGCTTTCTTTGAAACATTGATTCTGAATTAATTAGGCGAAATGTATTGAAACGTGGGATAATGTGATGTATAATGAAAGAAAAGCTTATTCTAAGGGGAGCGACAGTTATGGAAAATAAAATTGATGTTCAGGAAAATATGGAGGTCGAAACAGGCGGTTTAGAAGAGATAATATTAAAACAGAGCGAACAAAATCGTAGAAAGAAGTCAAAGTTGACAAAGAATTCATCTTCCAAAAAGGGGAAAGATAAAAGTAAGTAGTAAAGTTTGATGGCTTTTTCAAAATTCTTAAAGATATGCTCGATATTGACATCGATATTGATGAGATAATGGGGTTGAAGCTTCTTTCTGAAAATGAAATAATTACGGAAAAGGTCGAAGATACAGAGGTTCACAAAGTTGGAGTACATGGTGCCGCAATTGCTTATGAGTTTGATTTATCGGATATAGCAACTGAACAACTGTCAGATACTGCACCTAAGCAGTACGATAAGGACGATATTGAGAGAATATATCAATCAATGTGTCGATTTATTTACAATAACTACAAGGAAGAAAAAGATGATGAAGAAGTACGATTCATCAAGCATTTAAAAAGGGAGAAGCGAGATGGATTATGTTTTGCATGTAAAGGTGAAAAGGATGATGAATCGGTAAAAAAATGGATTAAAGATTGGATTAATGAACGGTATAATGATGCAGGTGAATATATATTTGAAAAACTATTAAACTGCATCCTTGAACATAATGAAAGAATTAATGAAAAAACTGTACGAAGAGAGGGCGGTTTCAAAAAATATAACATTACTGGCAACAGAAAATGCTACATAATTATTCTTGATATAGCAAAACTGGATAATTAAGCAAAACAATTAGTTATTATATCACAATCCCGAGGCATTTGATAGTGCTTCGGGATTGTTGTTTTAGAAAAATAATTCTGCACCAACAAGCTCCTAATGAGCATCAGATTGACGTATTGTACCGGCTTTCAGGTATATATCATTATTCTGAATAAACTCAGAATTATAGTCGAGGTACAAGCATATATTTTACCAAGACGGAACAAGGAGCTGATATTATGCAGCAGAAGGAGCTTGTGTTCAGGTTCCATAACCCGAACAGTGATAAGGATACATACAACGCATTGGTACAGATATTTACCGATGCAGGATGTAAAAAGCTCAAGGCGGCCTTAATAGAGGCTGAGCATGAGAAGGCTGAAAAGAATGCCGAAAAAGAATAAATTGTTTTGTCCCCCTGTAGTGATGCAGGGGGATGATTTTTTGGGGGATAAATGGGTCAATACTTATTTAGTACAGTTGCAGAGTGAAAAAACAAGAAAAAATCATTCAATATGTCTTTATATACAAGAGAAAAGAGAAGAAAACAAGTATGCACTATATGGAGACATATGAGTATTTATTATTATAAATTAAGGAAACGCTGAATAAAAAGCATTCAAAGATAAAAAAATTCACGCCCAGCCTGAAAAAGTCTTTTTCCCTGCAAGAATGTGAAAAATCTCATCATATTTTGCCCCAAACAGGGCTTTTTACCCTAAAAAGGGTATACTTACCCCTTGGTCGGACAGAAATCTTTTTGAACTCGCTTCACCATTAACAGATTTGCACACGCAAACAGTACATTCAGTTTATTGAAATTCTTTGCTATACCTCTATATCTCACTTTTCTGAATCCAAAGGTATCTTTTATGATCTTAAATGCATGCTCAACCTTGCAGCGTACTGCTGATTTTCTGTAATCTATGTATCTTTCCCAATCTATTGCGTTATCCGATACCTTGGGTAAGCTCTTCGGACGGCGGTTTATCCTATATTCGATGTTTGCAAGATGTTCGTCATTTCTGATCTCTTCACGCTTTGCTATCCCAAGGTATCCCGAATCTCCGTAAACTACCTTGTCGTCTTTTCGTATCAATTTATGTGCTTGTGTAATGTCATGCACATTTGCAGATGTTGCCGTAATTGAATGTACAAGTCCCGAACCCGCGTCTACTCCAATATTGCATTTCATACCGAATTTCCATTCGTTGCCCTTCTTGGTCTGGTGCATTTCGGGATCACGCTTTTTCTCTGCATTTTTTGTGGAGCTGGGTGCATTTATTATCGTTGCGTCTATTATTGTACCGCCGTGCATAATGTGTCCTGTTGCTTCCATTACACGGTTTATTGCCTTGAAAAATTCTTCACCAAGGTGATTCTTTTCTATCATGTGACGGAATTTCAGAAGCGTTGTTGCATCGGGGACTTGCTCGTTCATAAAGTCTATTTTCATAAATTTGCGGAAAGCATAACTGTCGTAAATAGCATCCTCTGCACCTTCATCGGAAAGATTGAACCAAGTCTGAAGCAGATACATTCTGAGCATAGTTTCAATACCTTTTACAGGTCTGCCACGCTTGCCCGAGGGATAATATGGGCGTACAAATTCCACCCATTCATCCCAAGGAATTATTTCGTCCATTATGTCGAGAAATTCTTCTCGTTTTGTGGTGCGCTTTCTGTTTCCATACTCTATATCGCTGAATGTTGTCTGTCTTGCTTTCATTTTCTTCCTCCGATTTTTGTGGTTTTTCTCTATCTCTATTATACCACATTTTGAAGTGAATTGGAAGATTTATTCAGCGTTTCCTTAATTATATTTTATCAAATAATAAGTGTGTTAATGTGATGTCGTATATTCTGATGTAGTTTTATTAATTTTGTAATATGTGATATTTTTTAATGCAATTTGTAACATATATGTAATAAAAATAATCGGGAGGAATTCTAATGAAAAAAACTGAAAAAGAATATTCACTAACAAAAGACGGATTCGGAGTTCACACATTTGAGTTGAATATAAAATCTATGAAGTGGGACGAATATTACAGCGTGCTTGAGAATGTTTATTCTTCAGGATGCCAAATTTACACGGTTGAGAAAAGGAAAATATGGGTTTTACCAAAGAATTACATGGGCGTACGGATATATATTTATACTATAATCAAACCAAACTATAGACAAAACATTAAAAATATGATATACTAA
>JBJEQN010000033.1:0-3316 GCA_051881775.1 Oscillospiraceae bacterium
CAATTGAAATTTCAGGCGTTACGAAAAAATACAGCGGCTTTACGCTGGATAACATCAGCTTCAATGTGCCGAAAGGCTCAATTATGGGATTTATCGGTCAGAACGGTGCAGGCAAGACCACAACGATACGCAGCCTGCTGAACATCATAAGCATTGACGGGGGAGAAATAAAGCTGCTCGGTCTGGATCATCTTCAAAGCGAACAGGAGATAAAGGAACGAATTTCCGTTGTTTTTGATGAATTGCCCTTCCACGATGTTTTCAATGCAAAGGATATGGCTCGTATATTTGAGGGCATCTATCCTCGTTGGGATAACGCTGTTTATGCTCAGTATTTGGAGCGTCTCGGACTTCCCATGAAAAAGAAGATAGGCGAGTTTTCAAAGGGTATGAAAATGAAGCTGCAGATAGCCTGCGCACTTTCTCACAACGCCGAGCTGCTTGTAATGGACGAGGCTACAACTGGTCTTGACCCTGTTGTGCGTGATGAGATACTGCACATTTTTATGGAGTATCTTCAGGACGGCGAGCGCTCTATCCTTATGTCCTCACACATTACCTCCGACCTTGAAAAAATTGCAGACAGCGTTACCTTCATTGACAAGGGCAAACTGCTTATCTCGGGATATAAGGATGATATTCTGGAATCCCACGGTATTCTCAAATGCGATAAAGCGGAACTTGGAAGCATTGACCCGAAGGATATTGTAAGCGTTCGTATGAATACCTACGGCGCAGAGGTCATGCTTTGTGACCGACAGTCTGCGTCTTACAAATACAGCGGCGCTATCATCGACCCTGCAAGCCTTGATGATATTATGCTTTACTATGTTCACAAGGACGAAAGGGAGTGGACCTCATGACAATGACAAAACTCCGTTCGCTGATCTTCCGTGAATTTAAAGTATGCCGGAAGCTGTACATAATAAAATTTGCGGTATTATTTGCATTTTTCGCTTTTGCTGTTGGGGGAACATTTTTATTTACCGGTCTTTTTGAAGGACTGCCCGAAAAAGAAAATATGGTGAGATCATTTACCGAAATGTTTTCTATGCTTATCATACTTTATTCGACGGGAGTTTTTTCGTTGGATGATAACACTTTTAAAAGCGACCTGAACAGCGGCTGGCACAATTATTCCTACGCCCTGCCCATAACTGCTGCTGAGCGTGCGGCAGTGAAACTTATATGTTATATCGGTACACTGGGCATATCCGTACTGCTTGGCATGATTGTTGTTGTCATTATCAACAAGATCGCAGGTGAACAATTTAAGATCGGATATGTGGTCATACAATTTATTATTCCGGACTTGTTACTGCTCATGAGAATTATCATTGATTTTTTTGTGCTTCGTGCAAGAAATACCGATGAATATAAGAAAATGCAGGATAAGGGCGGTCTTGCCGGTTTATTCTCCATAGTTTGCATTGCTTTGGTAATACTGAAATGCGCAGGCTTTGACTTTGCGGCTTTGCTTGATTCAGACAGCAATAAACCTTTATTTTTAGATATTGTTTCAATGCTGAAGGGTGAAATGCTGCTGTGGCTCATACCGCTTACTCTTGTGCTTTTCGCCGTTTATTATGCCGTTGTTTATCATCACCTGCAGTATGTATATTCAGGCGGCGCAAAAATAAAAAAAGCAAAGGTCAAGGCAGAAAAAACCATAGATCTTGCCGCACCCCACAGCGAGCCTGTGGGCTTTCTTTACAAGGAACTCAGACAGAATATGAAAAGTATCGGTGCTGTAATAATTCTTCCATTTCTTATACTGATATTTCTGACAGGATGTATTGCTTTTGTTTCCCTGAGTGGGGAATACGGCGGTGATGGCTGGATAGTAAGAACGCTGACATCCGATGTGATCCGCATTGTGTCTGCCGCTCTTGGATTTTTTGGTGTAAGCGGCTTGCTGCTCAGCGTTTTTCACGGCGATGACAAAAAGTTACTTGCGTATTTTATAGCTTCTGCGCCAAATGGTGTAAACAAGTTTTTGTATACAAAATATGTACTGTCCTTTGCTATGTGCGGACTTTATTTCGTTTCAAGCTATTTTGCCGAGACCCTTCTTGCTACGGTCAGCTGGTTTGCCCTTGGAGAAGAACTTGTCGGCTTTGCAAGTATATTGGTTTTGCTCTTCTTTGCGCTTATTTTACAAAATGCCATTTCAATTCCGATGATGCTTCGTTTCGGCGAAAAAAAGGGCAGCATCATAAATGTTATCATAATACTTTGTCTTGCCATAGCGGCGATATTGGTACTGTCGTTCATTCCAAGGGAAGTTCAGGATAAGGTGTTCACATGGCTGGCAAGGTTCATAACAGGCGACCACGGCGACCTTACAGCGCTGCTGCTCGGAATATTCCCCGGCTTCTCTGTGGGGGCATATATTTTGTCCTACAAGGTGTCCTGCAAGATCTTCATGAAGGGAGTGAACGAGTATGACAAATAAAAAACTTGAAGCAAAAAGACTTATCATCTTCCTTCTGCTGGCATTCGGCATTTCGTGGATACCTGCAATTATAATGAACTGCGCTGTCGGCTATCACGAATGGTTTGAGACCTACAAAATGCCTTTTTTTGCTGTTATTGTACTCTTCGGACCTGCTCTTGCCAATGTTATTACCCGTAAACTCACACATGAGGGCTGGCATGACAGTATGCTGCACCTGAAATTAAAGGGTAATATAAAATACTACCTGATAGCAGTATTCTCGGTAGTTGCTATGGGCGTTGCCGAGGGTATTCTCGTGACAATTTTATACGGAAACGGCGATTTTTCCGATATAGGCGGCGGTATGAGCGGTATGCAGATCATCGGAAATGTGCTGCTGACCCTTTCTACTGTTCCGCTTATGGCTTTCAACACCTTTGGCGAGGAATTCGGCTGGCGAGGATATATGAATCAAAAAATGGAGCCGCTGCTGGGTACGACAGGCACTATTGTAGTCGGAGGCATCCTCTGGGGACTGTGGCACGCAGAGCTGACGGTGGTCGGACATAACTTCGGCACGGAATATGACGGCTATCCCTACCTCGGTATTTTGGCTATGTGTATCAACTGCACATTCCTGGGTATGGGTCTTATGTGGCTCACAAAAAAGACAGGTTCTATCTATCCTGCTGCGATTATGCACGCTGCCAATAATTTCGGCGGAAAAGCCATCGAACAGTATTTTATAAGCGGTATACCCGAGGATTTTTCGCTGACTATTGCAGATTTTCTGATAGTCTCTATCCCGACCTATATTATCAGTCTGGTGTTCTTTATACTTATGCTTCTTGACAAAAAGAAGGAAAAGAAAATGTAACC
>JBJEQN010000034.1:0-18559 GCA_051881775.1 Oscillospiraceae bacterium
ATATGCAAGATTATGCTCGATTTTTTGTACAGTTTTTAATTGGTTATTAGTATGAGCAGTTTTTCCGCCTTGACCCGTCAAGAGGAACGGGAGAGGGCGGAGCAGGTCTCGGTCTTGCAATTGCCAAGGAAATAACGGAGCTTCACGGCGGCAGCATTAAGGCGGAAAGCGAAAATGAAAGCGTTACATTTACGGTTACGCTCCCAAAGTTGTAAATTTAACCAAAAACAGGAAAAATTTTTTGAAAAGGCTTGACAGACGGTTTTTTCTGTGTTATAATGCCATTAATAAAAGGGAGTAGCCGACATTCTTTACGGAATGTTCCGCATATCGTCAGTACGGTCGCTTTTGACCCGGTATGCGTAATGAAATGATATTATCAGTCCTTTCTTAAACGGCGAGACTTTTGTTGCATTAATTGCAGCAGAAGTCTCGCTTTTTGCTGCGGAAAGGATTTTTTTATGGAAATTGTTGTTCAGATCTTGTTATTGGCTGTCGGTTTCGTTATGCTTATCAAGGGCGCCGACCTGTTTGTTGACGGAGCGGCAGGAACGGCGGAAAGGTTCGGCATTCCCCAGCTTATTATCGGGCTAACGGTAGTGGCAATGGGTACAAGCGCTCCCGAATTGGCGGTGAGCATATCGGCGGCGCTTAAAGGCAACGCAGATATTACCGTGGGAAATGTTGTGGGGAGCAATATACTTAACGTGCTGCTGATACTTGGCATAACGGCGCTTATCTCTCCCGTAGATGTTGAAAAGTCCACCATAAAATGCGAGATACCCTATATGATATTCATTACGCTTATCCTGCTTATCCTGGGATATACGGGAGGGTATGTTAACCTTGCGGAAGGAGCGGTGCTCTGGGGGCTGTTCATACTTTATCTTGTTTACCTGTTTGTTACGGCGGCAAAGCAGAAGGACAAAAACGGCGTTGAGGAGCATAAAAAGCAGCCTGTGTGGAAGCTGCTGCTGTCAGTTGCAGGCGGACTTGCGCTGATAATATTCGGAAGCGATGTTTCCGTTGACGCAGCGGTGAAAATAGCCGAAGCCGCAGGAATAAGCGAAAGGTTCATCGGGCTTACGGTAGTTGCTCTCGGCACATCTCTGCCTGAGCTTGTTACATCCGTCTCAGCGGCAAGAAAGGGAAATTCGGGCATTGCCGTGGGAAACATTGTAGGCAGCAACATTTTCAATATCTTATTCATTATTGGCACGGCGGCGTTTATCACTCCCGTTAAGTTTGCGGAGAACTTTATATTTGATACGCTGATCGCAGCTGCGGCAGGAGTTGTTCTGCTTCTGAGCGTACTGAAAGACAAGCGGCTGGGAAGGATAGCCGGAGTAATTATGCTTCTGTGCTACGCAGGATATTTTGTCTGCATTTTGTAAGAAAATCGTATGATTTTAAAAAGATAAAACACAAACATAAAAATACGGTCTGCGGTACAATATCGGTAACGGTTTTTACCGCAGATTTTTTTATGGAAGTGACAGACTTATGAAGAAAACAAAAAAGAAAAAGGGCGGCTGTATGACGGTAAGCGTTCTTATGCTGCTGATCTCGGCGCTTTGCGTGACCTTGCTGCTGAAATTCGGCGGCGGTGGCAAAGCGGAGTATCTTACTCCCTCGGACTGGCGGCTCACTCTTGTTAACGGGGATAATCCCGTTCCCGACGACTGGAAGCAGGGACTTGCCGAGCTTGATGACGGAGTAAGGGTGGATTCCCGTATCTATCCCTTTTTGCAGGAAATGTTCGGCGATATGGAAAAGGAGGGGGTATATGCGGTTGCAGGAGAGGGCTACCGCACTTCGGAGGAGCAGCGGCAGATGATGGAGGATAAAATAGCCTCATATGTGAACGAGGGCTGTTCGGAAAAGCGTGCGGAGCGTCTTGCGGCAAAGGAGGTCGCTCAGGTGGGCAGAAGCGAGCATCAGCTTGGTCTTGCGGTGGATATAAACGGCGACAAGCTACATTCCTCCAACGATGAGGTCTACAGCTGGCTTGCGGAGAATGCTTACAAATACGGCTTCATTCTGCGTTACCCCGAGGGGAAATCGGATATAACGGGCATTGAATACGAGCCGTGGCATTACCGTTATGTGGGCAAGGAAGCGGCGGAGGAGATCTTCAGCCGCAGTATATGCCTTGAAGAGTATTTGATGCAGAATTATTAACAATGTGTAAATAAAGTGCCGTTCCCCTTGACGATAAAAAATAAAGTTGGTATACTTACAATATACTAAGTAGAATCAAGGTGTACTTATGGGTCGTGAAAACAAAAATGAAGCTGTTGCGGCTTTGCACAGGGAGCGTATACTTAACGCTGCGGAAACTCTTTTTTCGGAAAAAGGCTTTGAGGGAACTACGATAGAGGATATTTCCAAAGCCTCGGGCTACAGCCGCCGCACGGTTTACGCTTATTATGAAAGCAAGGACGACATACTTCACCGTATAATTGAAAAGGGACTTGTTTCTTTAAGAGACGGGATAAAATCCGCAGTTATGTCCGACGAGGGCTTTGTTTCCTGCTATAAGCGAATCTGCGCCGAAATGGTAAGGTATCACAAGGACTGCCCTCACTCCTTTGATAATGTGAACGGGGCTAAGAGCAGGGACATCGGGGCGGAGCTTTCTCCTGCCGTAAAGGAGATAGTTGCCCTGGGAACGGAAATAAACGGGCTGCTTGCGGACTTTATCGAAAGGGGCATAGAAAGGGGCGAGGTGCGCTCCGGCGTTGTTCCCATGATGACGGTATATGTGCTTTGGTCGGGGATAAGCTCCCTTATTTCTCTTGCGGAAACAAAGGGGGAGTTTATTGCAAAGCAGCTTGGGATAACCGTTAATGAATTCCTTGAATACGGCTTTGAGCAGCTTATTGATTCTATTTTGGAAGAAAGAATATAGGCGTATTTTGTTACGGTCAGACGCAAGACGCAGAACCAAGGGGTGCTGCGCTCTCTTTTTTTTGAAAGGACGGTTTTATATGAACGGAAAGGCAAGCATTACAGCACTTATGTCCGCTTTCGGCAGGGCGTTTCACTCGGAAAAGGACGCAAACCCCATATTTGACGACAGGGCGGCAAAAAAGCTTATGACGGAGGAGGAATACCTTGGGATAGGAAAATACATTCTTGAGGGAATGGATTTTTTTGCCCCCGAGAAAAAGGGGACTTTTGAAAATGACGAAGCTGCTCTTGAATATCTTGTAAATACCCGGATAGCGCCTACTCCCATTGCAAGAGGACGGTTCTGCGAGGACAGCCTGAAAACCGCTTTGCTGACGGGTACGAAGCAGTATGTTATTATCGGCGCAGGAATGGACACCTTTGCTTTCCGTGAGCCTGAGATAATGAAAAAGTGCCGTGTTTTCGAGGTTGACCACCCTCTTACGCAGGCTGACAAGATAGAAAGGGTGAAGCGTTCGGGAATGGAGCTGCCCGATTCTCTGCGTTACGTTTCCGCAGACCTTTCCAAGGACAGCTTAAAGGAAAAGCTGGTTGAAGCAGGCTTTGACGCTTCGAAAAAGACGTTTTTTTCCTGGCTTGGAGTAAGCTATTATCTTACTCTTGAACAGACGGAGGAAATGCTTGAAAATATTGCTCTTATATCTGCGGACGGAAGTACGCTTGTTTTCGATTACGGTGACGAGGGTATGTTTTCTTCCGGCGTAAAAAGGGTGGAAAATATGATAGCAATGGCTGCCGCAGGGGGAGAGCCTATGAAGTCCTGCTACAGCTATGCGGAGCTTGAAAAAATGCTTGATCGGCACGGTTTTCTTATTTATGAGGCGCTTTCTCCCAAAGATATACAGGAGCGCTATTTTGACGGTCACAAGGGTCTTTCCGCATTTGAGCATATCTGTCTTGTTACGGCGGTAATAAAGAAATGAATGTTGCATTTTTTATGAAACTGTGATAAACTGAAAGCACATTGACCCACAGGCGGTGATCTTTTGGAAAAAATATTTATCATAGAGGACGACAAGGGGCTTTCGGCAGGGCTTTGCCGTGCCCTTACAACGGAAAATATTACTGCGGAAAGCTGCGGAACCTTGCGTGAGGCAAGATGCAGGCTGTCGGAGCAGGTCTTCGGGCTTATCATACTGGACGTTAATCTTCCCGATGGGAACGGCTTTGATTTTCTTCGTGAGATAAGGGGGAAATATGACACTCCCGTTATAATGCTTACGGCAAACGATATGGAATCAGACGTTGTTTCCGGGCTTGAACAGGGTGCGGACGACTACATAACAAAGCCCTTCAGCCTTGCTGTTCTCCGTGCAAGGGTAAACGCACGGCTTCGCAGGGGTAACGCACCGCAGAAAAGGTTTGTATGCGGCGGTTTTGTTTTCGATTTTGAGAGAATGGAATTTTCGGCGAACGGCGTTCCTGCGGAACTTAGCAAGACTGAACAGAAGCTGCTGCGGATACTGACGGAAAACGCAGGAGTGACGGTTTCCCGTGAAAGGCTGGTTGACAGGATATGGACGGACGGGGCGGAGTATGTGGACGAAAACGCACTTTCCGTTGCGGTGAACCGTCTGAGGAACAAGCTGGGTGCGCAGGAGCATATAAAAACGGTCTACGGCGTTGGGTATGTCTGGGTGAACGGCGATGATTAAGTTTTTATGTATTTTTGCGGCGGTGTGCGTTATTGCTGCGGTGGTAACGGTAGTTCTTTACCGCAGGCGGACGGCAAGGGTCATGCGTTCTCTTGACAAAATGATAGACAAGGCGATAGACGGCAGCTTTACCGAGGAAAATATTGACGAAACTATGCTTTCTTCCGTTGAGGCGAAGCTGGCAAGGTATCTTTCCGCCTCGGAGCTTTCCGCACGGAACGTTGCCGCTGAAAAGGAGAAGATAAAAGAGCTTATTTCCGACATTTCTCATCAGACAAGAACGCCCCTTGCAAACATTATGCTTTATTCCGAGCTTTTGTCCGAGCAGGAGCTGCCCCGTGAAGCAAAGGAGTGCGCTTCTTCCGTAAAGGAACAGGCGGAGAAGCTGTCCTTCCTTATTGAAGCACTTGTTAAGCTGTCAAGGCTTGAAACGGGGATATTTACCTTTGCGCCTGTGAGTTCTCCCCTTATGCCAATGCTTGAAGAGGTCTACAGCGGACTTCTTCCCGAGGCGGAGAAAAAAGGCTTGGTATTTACCCTTGAACCAACCTGCGCAAGCGCTGCTTTCGACAAGAAATGGACTGCCGAGGCGTTGGCGAACATTGCAGGCAATGCGATAAAGTACACGGACAGCGGCTCTGTAACCATTTCCGTTAAGGAATACGAAATGTTCGTCTGCATAGATATTGCCGACACGGGAGCAGGTATTCCCGAAGAAGAACAGGGAAAGATATTTGCACGTTTTTACCGTTCGCCCTCCGTTGCCGAAAAAGAGGGGCTTGGCATAGGTCTGTATCTGGCAAGGGAGATAATTTCCGGCTGCGGAGGATATATAAAGCTTAGTTCGGAACTGAACAAGGGTACGATCTTTTCCGTGTATTTGTCTAAATGATCCTTTCAAAACTGTTAGAATTGATTTTCCTGTGAAAGAATTGAGAAATGATCCTGTGTTATTATCTGTATTGTAAGGTAATTTTCCTGCAATACAGATTTTTTTGAAAGGAAGCATATTATGACAGTATTATCTACAGCGGACCTGAGAAAAATATACGGTTCCGGCGAAAGTGAGGTACACGCTCTTGACGGGGTGAATTTATCCGTGGAGAGGGGAGAGTTTGTTGCGGTGGTTGGCACCTCGGGCAGCGGAAAATCCACTTTGCTCCATATGCTTGGCGGTCTTGACAGACCCACATCGGGAAAAGTGGAGGTTGACGGCAAGGATATTTTTTCCCTGAGCGACGAGAAACTGACCATTTTCCGCAGGAGAAAAATAGGCTTTGTTTTCCAGAATTACAACCTTGTTCCCGTGCTGAACGTTTACGAGAATATTGTCCTGCCCGTTCAGCTTGACGGCGGCACACCCGATGAAAGCTACATAAACGGCGTTATAGATACTCTCGGTCTCGGAAGCAAGCTGCAGAATCTTCCCAACAACCTTTCCGGCGGTCAGCAGCAGAGAGTTGCCATTGCCCGTGCTCTTGCTTCAAAGCCTGCAATAATCCTTGCGGACGAACCTACGGGCAACCTTGACAGCAAGACCTCACAGGACGTACTTGGTCTGCTTAAAATAACGAGCCAAAAGTTCTCACAGACAATAGTAATGATAACCCACAACGAAGAGATCGCCCAGCTTGCGGACAGGATAATCCGCATTGAGGACGGCAGGATAGTGACAAGGAGCTGACGGTGATGAATGTTGCAAACGGAAAGTGCATACGCCGCCTTAGCATAAGAAGCCTTAAAGCGGCAAAGCAGAGGAACATTATCGCAGTTATTTCCATTGCTCTTACAACGGTGATGTTCACATCTCTTTTTACCATAATAATGTCAATAGCACACGGCTATGAGCAGTCAAATTTCCGTCAGGTGGGCGGATATGCTCACGGCGGCTTCAAATATCTTACGGAAGAGCAGTTTAACGAGCTGAAAGACGACAAACTTATCAAGGAATATTCTCTCCGCCGCTTTGTTGGTATGCCGACAGAGGAGCCGTTCAACAAAGACCATGTTGAGGTAAGCTACTGCAATGAAAACGCTGCAAAGTGGATGTACTGCACACCTTCGGAGGGAAGTCTGCCTGCGGAAAATACAAAGGAAGCGGCAACGGACACAAGTGTGCTGTCACTGCTTGGCGTTGAGCCGAAAATAGGCACGGAGTTTACCGTTACCTTTAATGTTGACGGCAAGGAAACCACAGAGACCTTCACCTTATGCGGCTGGTGGGAGCATGACGATGTGGCTTCTGCAAGTCATATACTTATCCCCGAGAGCCGTGCGGAGGAGATCTTTGCAAAGCTGGGCACAACGGGCAAGGACGGTATGACGGGTACTTATAACCTTGACGTTATGCTGAAAAGCAAGGCACATATTGAAGATGATATGCTTGATATTCTTGCAAGGCACGGCTATCAGAACGAAACTCACGGTGATGATTATATAGGCATAGGCGTGAACTGGGGATATGTTACGGCGCAGTTTGCGGATAATCTTGACGGAACGACCGTACTTGCAATTGCGGCTGCTCTTGTGCTGATAATTTTCACGGGCTATCTTATAATTTACAACGTGTTCAACATATCGGTCTCAAACGACATACGCCGTTATGGTCTGCTGAAAACAATAGGCACAACGGGACGGCAGATAAAGCGAATGGTGTATATTGAAGCAATTGTTCTTTCGGCGGCAGGAATACCGGCAGGACTTGTTCTTGGCTGGCTGTGCGGTTCGGTGCTTACGCCCGTAGTTTTGTCACAGCTTAACGGCATTGAAAATACCGTTTCCGCAAGTCCTGTTATCTTTGCAGGAGCGGCGGTTTTCTCACTTGTAACGGTGTTCATATCCTGTCTTAAGCCTGCAAAAACGGCGGCGAAGGTCTCTCCCGTTGAAGCGGTGCGATATACCGAGGGCAGCAGCGTTAAGAAAACTGTAAGGAAGGCAAAGGGCGGCGCTTCGCTTTTTAAAATGGCAGCGGCAAACCTTGGAAGAAGCAGGAGCAAGACCGCTGTTACCGTTGCCTCAATGTCTTTATCGGTGGTGCTGCTTTGCGTAACGTTTATTTTTACCAACGGTTTTGATATGGATAAGTATCTTGGTGCAAGATCGGCTGCGGATTATATTGTTTCTGATGCGTCATATTTTCAGAACGGTATAACAAATGCTGTTCTGCCCGAAGATGCGGTGCAGTATATCACATCGCAGAATAATATTGAGGACGGTGGACGCACTTATCGCACAACAAGCGCAGTTTACGAATATGTGACAGAGGAATGGTACAGACAGCGTTTGCTTCGATGGAACGATGAGGATGCTGTAAATCGTATGATCGATATTACAGAAAAGCAGGACGGGCTTTTGCAGGATGATGTTCAGCTTTACGGCATGGAACAGTTTTGTCTTGATAGGCTTACTGTATTTGAAGGGGATATTTCAAAGCTCGGCGAGGGTAAATACATTGCTGCGGCATATCACTGCGACGATTACGGAAATATTGAGCAGGACAGCAACTGGGCAAAGCTCGGTGACAAGGTCAAGCTGCGTTATGTGGATAAATTTGAATATTACAACACGGAAACGGGTGAAATATATCCCTCCGCAGATGCTATTCCCGAAGGTGCATTATGGTGGTATCGTGCAAAAAAGTACCGTGATGCAGAATATGAGGTCGCTGCACTGGTCAATGTTCCTCACAGCCTGAGCTACCGTCATTATGGCACGGATCAGTTTATTTTCGGTGCGGATGATTTCATAAAAGATACAGAAACGGAAAGCATAATGTACTATGCCTTTGACGTTCCCGATAATTGCAGCGAGCAGACAGAAGAATTTATGTCCGAGCTTACGAAGAATATAATGCCCTACCTTGATTATGAGAGCAAAGCGACATATGAGGCGGAATTTGAGGGCTTCCGCAGTATGTTCGTTATAATGGGCGGCGCTCTCAGCTTTATAACGGGACTTGTGGGAGTGCTGAACTTCCTTAACGCCGTGCTGACGGGAATAATTGCAAGGCGGCGTGAGTTTGCGGTGCTTCAATCTGTAGGAATGACGGGAAAGCAGCTTAAGACTATGCTTGTGTGCGAGGGTCTGATGTATGCTTTGGGTGCGGCTCTGGAGGCATTGGCGCTTAGTGTGGTGTTCAGTCCGCTTACTGCAAAGGCGCTGGAGAGTATGTTCTGGTTCTTTACTTACAAGTTTACCGCAGTACCGATAATTATAGTTATACCACTGTTTACGGTGCTGGGCATTGCATTGCCGCTTATCATATACAGAACTGCGGCGAAGAAGTCCATTGTTGAGAGATTAAGGGAAGCGGAATAACCGCAAACTTCCTGACCCGACAGCGAAGCGATTATGGGATTCCAAAGGGACAAGTCCCTTTGGCGCAGGTTCTTAGGGGCGCGGAGCCCCTAAGTCGCTCTCCGCAGAGAGCGAAATCCCCTAAACTAAGGTGCAGCGCATTGTAAAAGTAAAACAAGCAAAGTAAAAAATCAAAGGCGCAATTCACATAAAAAGCGGAAGCAAGTAATGTGTCGTATGACACAAAACTCGTGGAACCGACTATGTGAATTGCGCCTATTCTATCGTTTCAAGAAAAATTGCCCTCGGATAAAATGTACAGAGCGGAGCGATGTGCATTTTATCCGACACCATCAAAGTCGGCGGCTATTTTCCCACACAAAATTAGCGTTTTTTACATTTTTCTGTAGGGGCGCACAGTGTGCGCCCACTTGTGATACGGCATTGTCGGGCAAACAGGCATTGTCGGGATAACGGTGCCAAAGTTTGCTGTGTCGCAGGAAAAAACACTTCGCTTCGCTCAGTGTTTTTTCCTGCGAGGGGAACTTTGTTTGTACGGGATAGGAATAGGCGCAATTCACATGGTCGGTTCAACTGCTTACATTGGAAACGTAAGCGTTGCTCTTTCCGATTTTTGATGTGAATTGCGCCTTTGGATTTATTACTTTGCTTGTTTTACTTCTACAATGCGTTATGCCTTGCTTTAGTGGTGTTTCGCTCTCTGCGGAGAGCGACAAGGGGCTCTCTCGCCAAAGTCAATAACATTGACTTAAGACCCTCGCCAAAGGGACTAATCCCTTTGGAATCCCATAGTCGCTTCGCTGTCGGGTCGGGAAGTTTGCTGAATAAAATTCTTACTCCATGAAAAAATATAATAAATATGCCTTATGTTTCTACAAAACATCGGCAAATATTCTGAAAGGATAAATAAAAATGAGTTCAATTTGGCATGAAAATATTTCTATGCCGGAATTTCCGGAGTTAAAGGGTGATATAAAGACCGATGTGCTTATTATCGGCGGAGGTATAACGGGGATACTTACTGCGTATTTTCTCCGTCAAAAGGGTGTTGACTGTATTATTGCCGAAAAGGGTAGGATATGCTGCGGAACTACCGGCAACACTACCGCAAAGATAACCTTTCAGCACGGTCTTATTTACAGCAAGCTGCTAAAAACTTTCGGAGCGGAAAAAGCTCGGGCGTATCTGGACGCAAACAAGGCTGCTTTTGATGAGCTTGCTTCTCTTTGCCAAGGCATTGACTGCGATTACGAGGTGAAGGATAATTTTGTTTACTCACTCGGTGACAGGGGAGCGCTTGAAGCTGAGATGTCGGCTTTGGACAGGATAGGTTACAGGGCGGAATTCAGAGAAAAGCTGCCTTTGCCCTTTGATGTTGCCGGTGCGGTATGCTTTACGGGTCAGGCGCAGTTCGATCCGCTGAAATTCCTTGCGGAAATTGCTAAGGAACTGAAAATTTACGAGCACACCTTTGTTAAGGAAATGGAAGGCTGCACCGCTGTTACAGACAGGGGCAGGATATATGCGGACAAGGTGGTTGCGGCAACTCATTTTCCCTTTATAAACAAGCACGGCAGCTATTATCTGAAGCTGTATCAGCACCGTTCTTACGTTATTGCGCTGAAAAATGCGCAGGATGTGAACGGGATGTACGTTGACGAAAACAGGACGGGGCTTTCCTTCAGAAATTACGGCGGTCTGCTCCTTTTAGGCGGCGGAGGAGGTCGCACGGGCAAAAAATGCGGCGGCTGGGAGGAGCTTTCACGCTTTGCACAGGAAAAATACCCACGTTCCAAAGAGGTCTGCCGTTGGGCGGCGCAGGACTGCATAAGTCTGGACGGTATGCCCTACATCGGCAGGTTTTCCGCAGGAACGGACAAACTGTACACTGCAAGCGGCTTCAACAAGTGGGGAATGACAGGCTCGGCACTTGCGGCAATGCTTCTAAGTGACATTATCACGGGCAGAAAAAATGAATATGAGGAGCTTTTTTCGCCTTCAAGGAGCATTTGGCGTCCGCAGCTTGCAGTCAATGCTTTTGAGGCGGCTTCAAATCTGCTGACCTTTTCCCGTAAGCGCTGTCCGCACCTTGGCTGTGCGCTCAAATGGAATTCTGCGGAGCATTCCTGGGACTGCGCCTGTCACGGCTCACGCTTTACCGAGGACGGTAAGGTTATAGACAATCCTGCAAACGGAAACCTTAGATGAATTTGGAAAGTGGAAAGTGGAATTATTATGCAGCTGCAAAGGTTTTATCCTACGATGCAGCAGACGCATTTAAGGCAACACCGCGCAAAGACCGCCTAAAGGCTTTGTGCGGTATTGTCTTAATTCCACATTCCAATTTCCACTTTTCTCATTCCACTTTTTAATGTGTATATATCGTGAATAAAAAATTAAAAGTGCGGCCGTGCGCTTGACATTGCAGGAACAGATATGCTATAATTGTTTTTATCGTAAGTACACTTGTTTTTTACACAAGGACGGTCAGGGCGTGATTTTGTGAAAGATAAAACCTTTATTGTTGTCAGCACCGAGGTTCTGCCTGAGGTTTTTCCTAAGGTTCTGGAGGTGAAGCGGCTCATTGCCTGCGGCGAGGAGAAAAGCTCTGCTTCGGCTTGCAAGCGTGTGGGTATTTCAAGAAGCGCATATTACAAGTACAGGGAATGCGTTTTTACCTACGAGGAAAAGCTCACTCAGAAGATAGTTACCTATTATGCGGTGCTGAGAGATGAACCGGGCGTTCTTTCGGGCTTCCTTTCGGAAATTCACAGATCGGGAGCAAATATACTGACGGTCAATCAGAACATACCTATCGACGGCGCAGCTTCGGTGACTATTACCGCACGGCTTCACGGAGACGGTGCGGAGGCTTACAAGCTCAGGGAAACACTGGGTAAGCTACAGGGCGTTGTTGAAATAAAGTTACTTTCGGGAGAATAATTGGATTAAGGAGTTATCGGTTATGGCGAAAATTGCAGTTTTAGGCTACGGAGTTGTTGGCTCCGGCACGGTTGAGCTTTTTTACAAGAATAAGGACAGCATCATTAAAAAAGCCGGAAAGGATCTTGACATCAAGTATATCCTTGATATAAGAGAGTTCCCCGGAAGTCCTTACGAATCTAAATTTACAAAGAATATTGACGATATTCTGAACGACAGCGAGGTAACGCTTGTTGCGGAGGTAATGGGCGGCGTTCACCCTGCTTTTGATTTTGTCAAGGCTTGTCTTGAAAAGGGCAAGAGCGTTGTTACTTCCAACAAGGAGCTTGTTGCAAAGAAGGGTGCGGAGCTGCTGAAAACAGCCGAAGCTAACGGCTGCAACTTCCTTTTTGAAGCATCTACGGGCGGCGCTATCCCTATTATCCGTCCTCTTCACCAGTGCCTTGCAGCTAACGACATTACGGCTATTGCAGGTATTCTGAACGGAACAACGAATTTTATACTTACAAAGATGATAAACGAGCAGATGGGCTTTGACGAGGCGCTTAAAATGGCGCAGCAGCTTGGTTATGCGGAAAAGGATCCTACTGCGGACGTTGAGGGCTATGACGCCTGTCGCAAGATATGTATCCTTTCTTCACTTGCATTCGGCAAGCACGTTTACCCCGACTGGGTACACTGTGAGGGCATTTCAAAGATCACCGCAGAGGACGCTCAGTATGCTGAAAACTGGGGCGGCGCTGTTAAGCTCATCGGTTCTGTAAAGAAGACCGCTGACGGAAAGATACTGCCTATGGTACGTCCTGCTTTTGTATGCAATGGAAACCAGCTTTCTCATGTAAGCGACGTTTTCAACGGCATTATGGTTTACGGTGACGCTGTGGATCAGGTAATGTTCTACGGCAGAGGTGCAGGTAAGCTGCCTACTGCAAGTGCTATCGTTGCCGACCTTATCGACGCTGCAAAGATGAACGGCACTTCCATTTCCCAGAAGTGGGAGGACAGCACGGACAACAGCTTTATTGCCGACTACAAGGATGATGTCGTTGCGTTCTATGTTCGCACGGAGGGTGTTTCAAAGGAAAAGGTGGCAGAGGTATTCGGCGAGGTTGAGTATCTTTCAAGAGAGGGTCAGCCTGAAAGCGAGCTTGCGTTCATCGCTCCCGAAATGAAGGAGAAGGATTTTGACGTTAAGGCTGCGGCTCTCGGCGGAAAGCTGCTGGGTACTGTCCGTGTTCTTGACCTTGAAGGCTAATTCTCATAAAGTGCGATTTTTATAGTTGAAAACATACAAAAATATATTATTTTTACGGGGTGATTTGCATTGCCCCGTAAAATTTTAAAAAAATTTTTAAAGGAGAGTAAGTTTATTCACCAAATCTTAAAGCGAATGAACGATAATAAAAGTATGATAAAAATTCAGATACCTGCCACAAGCGCAAATCTCGGCGCAGGCTTTGACGCACTGGGTCTTGCACTCAGCTATTATAACTACGTCAACATGGAGGAAGCGGATGGGATACATATATCAAGTCTTGACAACACGCCCGTTCCTCAGGACGAAAGCAACCTTATTTACGGCACTGCAAAGACTCTGTTCGAGATCTGCGGACGGCCTTTTCACGGACTTAAAATTGAACAGATAAACAACATTCCCATGGCGAGAGGTCTGGGCAGCTCTTCGGCTTGTATCATCGCAGGTCTTGTGGGCGCAAACACCATTATGGGCAACCCTCTGGGACTGGACGATCTTGTCAATCTTTCGGCACAGATAGAGGGACACCCCGACAATACTGCTCCTGCACTCCTGGGCGGAATCGTTACTGCGGTTTTTGACGGTCAGGTGGTGCATTGGGTAAAGCAGGAGGTCTTCACAACGCTGAAATTCGTTGTGGTAGTTCCCGATTTTGAGCTTAAAACGGAGCAGGCGAGAGCTTGTCTGCCGGAACAGATCTCCCATAAGGACGCTGTGTACAATCTTTCAAGAGCGGCGCTGTTCTCGGCTTCGCTTCTTACGGGAAAGTATGAAAATCTCCGCACGGCTGTTCACGACAGGCTCCATCAGCCTTACAGAATGGAGCTTATACCCCATGGACGTGATGTTTTCGACACGGCGTACAGCCTCGGCGCTTATGCTGCATATCTCAGCGGTGCAGGACCTTCTCTTATGGCTATCGTTGATGCGGAAAATGAATATTTCTGCGGAAAACTGAAATTTGCCCTCGAAAAAATGGGTCTGGAAAATTGGGCTGTTCACGAATTGCATATTGACAATACAGGTACAAAGCTGTTATAATATAACTAATGGATTTGCTTATTTATTTATACAATGTGTGCATTTTAAACAAATTTTCAACAACTTTTTTTACTTCATAATAAGTGATTGGTAACGGTTTATGCCGTTTGCCGAACAGGGGAGAGATTTATGGAGATAGAATACTTTTCCGAGACCCGAAATTACAACGATCAGATAGAGCTTTACAGGGCGCTGAACTGGTACAACCTGCCCGGTTACACCGACAGCGATATAGACAAGGCTAATCACAACAGCTTTTATTCCGTTTATGCTTATGACGGATACAAGCTGGTGGGACTTGGCAGAGTGGCTTCGGACGGACTTACCGCAGCGGTAATGAGCGGCATTTGCGTTAGACCCGATTACAGGCGCAGAGGTATCGGCGAGCAGATCGTTACAAGGCTCGTTTACTACTGCCAGTCGGGAAAATATCAGATGAACGTTCAGCTTTTCTGCGAGGACAGTCTGCGCCCGTGGTACAAGAAACAGGGCTTTGAGGATTATAATCTGGGAATGAGAAAATGTATGGTGTTCCCGGAGGATCCCTGCAAGCTGAGAAAGGGCTTCGGAGAAATTTACGGCATTGATCAGATAACAAGCATTTGTCCCGACTTTTACTGGTATAATTTTGATTCCTTCGGTGAATTCAAGTATTCAAGCACTCTCGGAACGAATGGCGAGCTTGTACCGTCGCTGTTTATGACATTTTATTCCGAGGAGCCTGTGAAATTTACGGCGGAGATAGATTTTCTCAACGTCAGCGAGTTTGAGATAGGCTGCAGGGGAGTAAGAAGTCCGCTTTCGGCTTTTGATATTATCAACACAAAGTCTTTGGGCTATTCCGATGACAAACGTTACCGCATACGTTCCCTTGAGGATGACGACATAAGCTTTTTCTGCGAAAGCTTCCATATAATGAACGTTTACAGAAACGAATAATTTTCGGGAGGTCCTATGATAAGAGTTAAAACCTCTTCGCCGGAGGAGACGATGAGCTTTGCTGTGGAAATAGGAAAAATGCTCAGAGGCGGAGACATTATTGCTTACAGGGGCGGTCTCGGAGCCGGCAAGACCACATTTACAAGGGGGCTTGCCGTTGGAATGGGGCTTCCCGATGAGGTATCTTCTCCGACCTTTGCGCTGGTCAACGAATACAGAGGTAAGGAGATAACCCTTTATCACTTTGATATGTACCGCATAATGAACGCAGAGGCTCTTGAAACCACCGGTTTTTACGATTATATTTCAGACGACGGAGTTATTGCGGTGGAGTGGTCGGAAAATATTGACGGCTGTCTTCCCGATAACACTATAAAAATTACAATTGAAGCATTGGGCGAAGATGAACGCCTGATCACTGTGGAAGGGGATGAACGCTTTGATTCTGCTGGGAATTGATACATCAGGAAAAACCGCTTCCGTTGCGGTATGCGATGAGGAAAACGTGCTTGCGCAGACCTCCGTACTTACCCGTCTTACGCATTCGCAGGTAATAATGCCGCTTTGCAGCGATGTTCTGCGAAATGCGGGAATTTCACTTAACAACGTTGACGCTATGGTAGTATCAAGCGGACCGGGTTCTTACACCGGGCTTCGCATAGGCGTTTCGGCTGTTAAGGCAATGAGCTTTGCAATGAAAAAGAAATGTCTTGGTGTTTCCACACTTGAATCTCTTGCGTATAATATGAGAGGCTTTCACGGTGTTGTCTGCACAGTGATGAAAGCAAGGCTGAATCTTATGTACACCGCCTTTTTTACTTCTCATATGAATGTTATAACTCGTATTTTTGACGATACTATTCTCACGGAAGAGGATATTATTTCAAGGATAAAGTCCTATCACGGGGATATTGTTCTTGTGGGAGACGCTGCGGCAGAGCTTTACTCCAAGGACGGACTTTCGGAGTTGGAGAATGTAAATCTTGCTCCTCCGCACCTCAGACTTCAGCTTGCTTCAAGTCTTTGCTACGCTTCCTTTGACAAGCAGTTCGGCACGGCGGAAACGCTTAATGCGGAATACCTGCAGGCGACAAAGGCGGAGAAGGATCTTATGGACGAATTACAGGCTAAAAACGCATAAAAAATCGTGCTTTCGGTTTTGTGCCGGAAGCACGTTTGTTATGTATATGCAAAGCTGACTTACATAAAAATCCCCTTGCCGGTGAAAGCAAGGGGATAATTTATTTTATTTAACTCGGCTGTTAAGCCGAAACTGACTGCTTAGGCGGAATCACTCCTATCTTTCAGATTTTCAAAGCTCTCAAAAGAATTTTCATAGTGACCGCTTCCTTTCATTTATCAACGGAATAAAGCTGTCAAGTCAGTTAGTTCATCGGACTCACTCCTAAAATTCAAATTTCCTGTTTCAGTATAGAATGTCTCCACATATGCGGACAACTCCTTTTTAGTTTTCGGGAAATTTTTTGATCGGCACTGTTCAGTGCATGGGATTCAACTCCTAACCATCAGAATTTTAATGAGAAATCCTTGTATATTACCATTGTTGATCATCTTTTCTTTAAAAATTTGTTCTGATACCGACCCGTTAAGGATCTCGCCTTACCTGACCTGTCGGACTCACTCCCTTTCGGAATTTATTAAAGATTCAGATCGTTGAAGCAACGTTTCAGATTTTTCATAATACATCGCTCCTTTATATTAAATTGTAATTGCTGTCCGGGGTTAAACTAAACTTTCAGGCGGACTCACTCCAATCTTTCAGATTTCATAAGACCTCAGTTTAATTACAGATTTTTTCATCCGACATCACTTCTTTCTTAAAGTTTATGTCTGACGCAGTTACCACATTTTTGATCAGCCTTTCCTGTGAATTTTAGTGGTAAACTGAACTCTCCATCGGAATCACCTTTTCACAACAAATTGCCTTTTATGTAAAGCCCAAAGGCGTAATAACTTTTCCGTTTTCAGCAGGAGAGTATCCTCGTATGTAATATATTCGGGAGAACCTCACTATATGAATCTCATACATTTCCGCTGTGAGGGTATAAAAAATCCGTATATCCCGATTGCTGATTCCGAGATATGCGGTTATGCTGCATATACTTTAAGTTATTTTTTCGGTAAAGACCGTTTCGGAGTGAAGCGCTTTGGCTTTGCATTTAATCTCCGCTGTATGTCTTAAAGTAAGGCTTTGCACGAGCCGCATAAGATACTCTCTGAAAACTGCTGTTCAATTTGCTCCATCGGACTCGCCAACCTTTCCAAGTATTATTTTAAACTTCCGCTCGGGCTCTTGTCCTGCTTAAACATATTCACCGATGAATAAGCGCCGTCTGCGGTTTTAAACCTCTGGGGAGAAGATACTGTCTCTTTGTTGTGTCTTGCTCTTTATCTTTTCCTTGAATATAATATACCACATAGATTGTACAAAGTCAACAGTTTTTTGAAAAAATAATATCTATATTTTGTGCTGGATTTTTATTTATTTTACATCTTGACAATTATAACAGTAAGTAGTACAATAAAAATGTTGGGCGTCACCTCGATGCCGAATGAATTTTTTACGGGAGGTACCGATATGGCAGAAAAATTTGATGATTTCGATATGGACGCCGATCTCTTCACTCTTGTGGATGAGGATAATGTTGAACAGACATTTGAAAAGATCGATGAAATGGACGTCGGCGATGAGCATTACTACGCTCTTGTTCCTTATTATGACGACCCAACTAAGGAGCTTGAAGCTGATACCGAGCTGGTCGTTCTGAAGTCTGAGTACGATGAGAATAACGAAGAAACTCTTGTTACTATCGAGGATGACGAAGAGTATGAAAGAATAGGAAATATGTTCCTCGAGCGCCTTAACGAGCTTTACGACAGCGAGTAAGCGGCGCAGCTCCGCAAAGTCAATATGCTGCTGCAACAAATTTTATCCCTGCTTTTTGTGCAGGACATACCATTTGTGAAAAATACAGAATTTGCTATTGATTTTTCGGAAGCAATGTGCTATAATAACTATAGTTTACAAAGATACCTACTGCTTTGTTCGATAAAGTGTGTTTTTATAATCCAACACATTATTATAGGGATTCGGTCTCCGACAGCGGATTGCAGACCTCCTGCCGCTTTATATGAGCGGAACAACGGATGCAGGGAGCGTGAAACTGTTGGGCTGTTGCCCACCTGCCAGAGTGCGGGTTTTATGTCTCACATGGCGGCAAGGCGGTTCATCTTGAAAACTGCGGCGCATATCCTTCGGGATGTGCGCCTTTTTATTTGCTGCCGGGCTTGGTTTGTTGTTTAAAAATACTAAAAATCGATTTTAAATTATAAAATTTTTGCTTTAAGTGCAAAAACCTTCAAAAACCGCTTGACAAAGGCAGGAAAAGATGATAATATAATAAAGCTGTCTGAC